>JAZBOA010000228.1:0-3753 GCA_036350935.1 Anderseniella sp.
CCGCCAACCACGATATCGGCTGTTACCCGCGCATTTACGGTGTAGGTGCACGTCAGATGAAACGTGTTGACCGGGCTGAACATGTACCAGAAGGCAAACCCGCCAATCGCGATCACGGGGACCAGCGCCCAAAGCAGGGCAAGGTAGGATGACCGGGAGCGCTGAGGATTTTCGTCCATGTCCATTGATCGCCAACCCCGCTAGGCCGCCCACTTCCACAGCGTGACGCCCAGCAGGACCACCGTTCCTACGGCCATGTAGATAAGTACGCCCAGCACGAACCTGCGCCAGCCCTGACCGGCCTTGCCTTGCGGGGGCGGAACGTCATGCAGGGTGAACTTCCGGCCCGAGTACCCGGCGAGCCACTCAGCCCTTTCCTTTGACATGACTATCTTCACATCCGGCGCCCGGCGAAGCGACAACTCGGTGGAAGGCGCATCAAGGTACCAGGTTGTTTCCCAGCCCTCGATGTCGCCATAGGGAATGAACAGGGGCTTTCGGAACAGCGAGAACGGCAGCATCATGCGCAAGCCGACGCCGGTTTCATGCGCGCTCATATTGACGATGCCGTGCAGCGACTCGTAGGCAACCGGGCCGATCAGGACGGCAGCCTGTAGCCGCCTGGTTTCGAGCGGCGGGCCGCCGTCGCCTGCATAGAAGTCGGCAAGGTATCGCCAGCGGAAGCTCGTCCGCCACAACATGCCGATATACAGAAAAGCGAAAAAACCCAGTCCAATGATCGTGTTGAACACTATCATGAGTTTTGGCCCTAGATGCGCACCGCCTCGATGGAGAACCCGGCAAGCTGGATTGCAAGTGCCGCCGGGTGCTTGCGCAGTTTCTCTGCCAGCACCTGGGCGTCGGTGAACGGCTGCCAGCAGACTTCCTCCTCGTCGCCGAACAGGATGTCGTCGTCGTTGGCGCCCCGGCCTGTCGCCCAGGCGGCAATCTTGCCCGACTGGGTGAGCAGCACGACGGCTGCCGGCGGTTCGGTCATCTTGCGGCGCTGGAAGGCCGCCTCGCGCTGGCGAGTGGAGAAATCGATCACGTTTGTCATGAACGTGATTCATGCGTTGAGTCGGTTAACGCGGCGTTTTCAAACCCTTAAGCAACCCTTACCGGGCCGCTGCTGGAGCAGGTCAAAGGGACCGGATCAGAAGCGGTTGAGTGGGATCTTGAGATAGCGGTGGCCGTCCGCCTCGGGGTCGGGCAGGCTGCCTCCACGCAGATTGACCTGCAGTGCGTGCAGCATCCGCTCGGGCAGCGACAGGGTGGCGTCACGCTTCTCGCGCCGCTCTACGTAATCCTGCTTCAACACGCCGCCGCCCACGTGAATGTTCTGCTCCCTCTGCACCGCTACCGATGATTGCCACGCAGGTTCAGGACGCTCGTCCGTGCCGTAATCGTGACCGATGAACAGCCGCGTTTCGTCCGGCAGGGACAGGATCGCCATCAGGCTGTCGTACAGGTCCGATGCCGAGCCGCCGGGGAAGTCGGCACGCGACGTGCCCGCATCCGGCTGCATGAAGGTGTCGTGGACGAAGGCTGCATCTTCGCCAACGACGTAGGTGATCGAGCCCAGCGTGTGGCCGGGCGACAGTTTCACCCGCACCGGCAACTCGCCGATGGAGAACGTGTCGCCGTCGCCAAACAGCCGGTCGAAGTGGCGCTCCACCTCGAACGCGCCGGGCAGGTGATAGTAATCGCGCCACAGGCCTGCGATCTCGCGAACCTTTTCGCCAATGGCGTTCGGCACACCCAGCTTTTCTTTCAGGGTGGCCGAGGCCATGAAGTGGTCGGCATGGGGGTGGGTGTCGAGAATCCATTCCACTTCGTAGCCGTTGTCTTCCACCACCCCCAGCACTTCGTCCATGGCTTTGGTGGAAGTGGCGGCAGACTTTGGGTCGAAGTCCAGTACCACGTCGATCAGCGCGCACTTCCTGGTTTGCGGACACGCGCAGACATACTGGATCGACCCGGTATCAGGTTCATAGATGCCGGTGATTTCGGCCGAGGCCGGACCAGCGGATGGGCTGAAGCGCACGGGCGCCATGTTGCCTCCTGAGAATTGTTTCTACAGGAGGCAACGTATACTGGGTGTGCCCGGTTCCGGTCAGACGTCTTCCCAGGGGAAGCTGTCCTGACGCTCGATGCCGTTTTCGGTGATGACGACCTGCGTCTCCAGCTTGACGCACTCCTTGCCGCCCACCTCGCCGATCAGGCTTTCAACGCAGATCACCATGTCCTTCTCGAAGGTCATCTCGTAGGCGCCGGCAAAGTCCGGGTGCAGCGGCACCGACGGCCACTCGTCGCACAGGCCCACCCCGTGCAGCGCCACCGAGTAGCGCCGGTCGACATACTTCTCCGGGATTTTCCAGGACTTCTCGTTGAACTCGGCCATGGTGATGCCGGCCTTGAGGATCGCCGAGTTGTGCTCGATCTGCTCGATTGCCGCCTTGTAGAGCTCTCGCTGCGAGTTGCTGAATGGCGTGTGGCCGATGGTCCACGTGCGCGAGATGTCGGCGCAGTAGCCGTAGGGCCCGATCAGGTCGGTGTCGAAGGCAATGATGTCGCCCTTCTCGGCCACGATGTCGGAAGCCTCCGCGAACCAGGGGTTGGTATGCTGGCCGACCGCCAGAAGGCGGGTCTCGATCCACTCGCCGCCGGAGCGGATGTTCTCGTAGTGCAACTCGGCCCATATTTCCTGCTCGGTCTTGCCGGGCAGCGAGTTCTCCCAGATGCGCGCCATGCCGGCCTCGCACACCCGCACCGTCCACTTCATCAGTTCAAGCTCATCGACCGACTTGATCGAGCGGGCAAGCTCGGTGAGCTCCTGGCCGTTGATCAGCTCGACGCCGCGCTCTGTCAGCGCGAAGGCGCCCTCGTGCTCGACCTTGTCCACCGCAATGCGCAGTTTCGACTTGCCGCCGCAGCGCTCGCGCAAGGTGGAGACGAGCTCGTCCGCCCACTTGTTGACGCGCTCTTCGGTGCGCCCGCCCGAGGCCATGTAGAACCACGTGGTGGCGGTGCGCGTCTCGTTGATCTGCCTGTTGCCGTCGTTGAGGAACTCCGCGCCGTGGTACTGGAAGTCGATGGCGTGGCCGTCGGCAAACACCAGCGCATAACGGAACGGGTTGTGCGTCGCCCACAGCTGCATGTTGGGGCTGTCGAACACGTAGCGGGTGTTGAGCGGATCGTAGAGCAGGATGGCGTCGCAGTTGTACCTGTTGACGTACTCGACCATGCGCGCCTTGCGGTAGGTGCGGGCGCGCTCTAGTACGGCGTGGGGGATGGGCGACTTGAGCGGCTTGTCCTTGCCGGCCGGGTTGAAATAGGCCTTCTTGCGCTCGTCGGAGAACGGGGTGGCAATGGCGTCTGATGCGTGTGCCATGGGGCGCTTCCTCTGGTTGGCCCTTATAAGGCCGCTTCTGAAACCTGGTAATCTGCCTTGTCGAGCCAGTCCGGGTTGATCTCCACGCCCCAGCCGGGCGCGTCCGTCACCGTCGCGTGGCCGTCCACGATGGTGTAGGGGTCCTCGACAAAAAGGTTCTGCTGCCAGGGATAGTAGTCCTCGCCCTCGATGGAGAACTCGAGATACTTGCCGGCATTCGGGATGGCCCGCAGCAGATGCATGGTGCAAAGCGTGACCAGCGACAGGTTGGCCGCGTGCGGTGTGCAGGGAAGGCCTGCGTCCGCGGCCATCTTCGCCACGCGAAGGGTGCGATACATGCCGCCCATGTACATGACGTCCGG
>JAZBOA010000229.1:0-6740 GCA_036350935.1 Anderseniella sp.
ACAGCACTGGGCATAGCGGGGCCGGTGATCGCATTAGCTGCTCGGGTGCCTCTTCGGGATGCCGGCAAGGACAGGGATCTCAAGGCTTGCCCTCAACACCCTCACATCCCGGGGCCTGCTGTCCTTGGTCGCAATCCGGGGACAACTCTTCACCAGAGGGCGACCGGCATCAAAGGCCAGCCTCAATGCTCTGCTTGAGCCAGTTCTCGATCTTTTCAATGTAGCGAGGACTTAGCCCCAATTCCCGGGCGCCGCTGAGCATGCCTTCGACATATCCACGCGATGGCGGGTATGGACCCTTCAATTCCCGCAGCCGGTACAGTTCTGCCGGATGCCAGTTGCCATCTTCACCCAGCACAAGAAATGTCTCGCGCTTGTAGGCAGGCACGTACAGTCCGGGCTTGTAGTCGAGTTCCTTCAGTTCGGCCTCGGGGCAGTCGTAAAGCACCCCCTCGACCAGTTCGCCCGGACACTCGGCAATGCTGCTCGTCCCGCCCCGGAAGGTATCGGACCAGGCCGGCCACTGTACCTCGTAGTTCGGCAGGTAGGCCTTCATGGCAAGCTTCGCGCTGGGCAGAAGCTCCGTGACAAAAGCAGCTCTCAGGTTGGAGCCATAACCGAAATGCAGCATTCTGGTAATCTCCGATACCTTCGTGACCATCACCTGCCCATGTGGTCTGGTCCTGCCTGTTCAACGAGCCAGTCGTGACTGCAGGCTTGCATGGGCCGGCGCGCTATTCAAAGCGCACCTGTCTGCCTTACCGCCCAAGCTACACTGACGCTGACATGAGTGAAAGCGGCACATCGACATGTTGCAACGCTGCGAGGGGGTGATGCCGACGAAACGGTGTATGATGGCAAGATGTCCCTGACGCCGATCAACCTGCTGGCTGCACTCATCCTGTTCACCATGATGACGGTGGTCGGGCTGGAACTGACGCTTGCCGATTTCCGGCGGGTGATCGAGCGGCCCCGCGCTGTGCTGCTGGGCACACTGGCACAATTGACGCTGCTGCCCGCGGCCACGGCCCTGTTGCTGCTGGCCTTTCCCCTCGCGGGCAATATGGCGGCCGGCGTGGTGCTCATCGCTGTCGCCCCCGGCGGGGGCATCTCGAACGTGTTCTGCTACCTGGCGGGCGCCAATGTTGCCCTGTCCATTACCCTGACCGGTCTTTCCTCGCTGGCGGCCGCCGTGACGTTTCCGGTGCTGGCGGCGCTTGGCCTGAAGTGGTTTGCCGGCGAGGCCGTCGCTGTGGATCTGCCGGTGATGGCGCTGATCGGCCAGATGCTGTTTCTTGTGCTTCTACCCGTCTGCCTCGGCATGATGGTTCGTCACAGATGGCCCCGGCTTGCTGTGCGCTATGGCGGACCGCTGCGCCGGTTCACCTTCCTGGCCATCATCGGGTTGCTGGTCATTGCCATGGCGTCGGATACGACGGGACTGGCGGGCCAGGGGCTGGATGGCCTTCTCACGGCATTGATCTGGACGGTGATGGCCATGGTGCTGGGGTGGATGGTGGCGCGGGCAACCGGCCTGCAACCTGATGAGGCCTTCACCTTGCTGATCGAGTTCTCGGTCAGGAATGTCGGCCTGGCCGCCATCGTGGCCCTGGCGGTTCTCGAGCGTCCGGACCTGGCGGTGTTCTTCGGCGCCTATGTGCTGGTCGGCTATCCGCTGGCCGGCCTGGTCTCGCTGGCCTATCGAAAACGGGCAGATCAGCGGCAGTAGATGTGGCCGGGACGGGCTGGCAAGGCCGCTCATATGGCGCATCGCCCAGCCGCCCGCCTCAGCGGTCTGCAGCAGCCGGGGTCGATGCAAGCTCGCCCTCAATGATCCGGATGCTTTGTGGTGTCAGCAGGTGTTTGCCCCAGCCCCGGCGTGGCAGATCGTAGGCGGCCGCCGGCCGGATCAACAGCAACAGCGCTGCCATTACCACGGGCACAATGCTCAGCCTGTCATACCGCCACGGGGTCAGTTCTTCCTGGCTGTGGCGGTAGGCGCCCCGGCCAAACAGCAGGCGACAGCACTCTGCAACCAGGCCAAGACGCGAGCCGGACTGCTGGGCACACCCCAGCAGGGCCTGCAGCGACAGATGCGTCCGCACCCCCGGCTTGCCGCGCATCATGCCATCTGGCTTGTCTCCCAGCGACACCCGGACCAGCAGGTCGGCCAGGTCAACCCCGGCAAACCAGCCGCTCATCGGTTCCACCAGCCGCGGATTGCAGTCGATGTAGCAGGGCTGCCTGTCCTGATCGCTCATGATGTAGTCAACCGACAGGGCGCCATGCCAGTCCAGCGCACGCCCCATCCTGGTGAGATGCTGCTCGACCTCGTGCCTGTACACGCTTTCCTTCCGCGCAGGCCCCCCGCCTGCACCGCGCGCCAGCTGCCGGTACATGTGGACCCCGACCAGCCGGCCGTGGCAGAACACCGCCTGCGCGTGCTCGATGTCACCGGCGATGAAATCCTGGACCAGCACCACATCATCGAAGGCGTCGGCCGCCTCCAGCTCGCCAATGGCGCGGTCAAGATCGGTCGCGTCCTGCACGATCCAGGTACCGCGGCTGGCCGTCCCGATCGATTGTTTCACGACGCACGGCCAGGCCGGCAGCTCGCGTAGTTGCGCCGCTGAACCGGCATACCGGGTTGGCGGCCGGGGCAGCTCAAGCTCCAGCAGCAAAGTGTCGAACCCGGTCTTGCTGAGTACCCGCCGGTAGCTGTCGAACGGCGGGGACGCCAGCGCAATGCCGGGCGGCAACTGGTGCTGCACCTTGGCAAACAGCAGGCCCTGTTCATGGATCGGCAACAGCACGTCGAATGGCGTCCTCGACATCAGGTTGAGCATGAAGTCGAGGTAGCCGGACGGATCTTCCCCGAGACCCGGACAGCGGTGAAAGCGATGCACGAAGCGGGAAAACCGCCCCAGGCACCAGGCAGCAGGGTCCGAGATCTCGATCTCGTATCCGCCCAGACCGAGCGCGGTGATGGCCTGTCGCGCCGAGGTGCTGGTGCCCTCGGACAGAAGGATGCGGCAGGGCTTGCCGTTACGGCTTGCTGATTGGGCCATCTACTGCACCAGCCCGGCGGGTGACTGATCTGTCAAAGCACATATCGGATGGTCATCGTAGATGTATCGTTGCCGGTGTAAAGCCACCGCGCCCGGCCGGCATGGCCGGGCTTTGCACCGGCACGGATCATCACCTTTTCCGGACTGGCTGGCTGAAGCAGCCATGCGATGACCAGAACCCGGACACGCCTTGCACACCACAGCAGCAGCGGCTGCTCTCCTGGGCTCGTAGCCACATCAGCCGTGAACAGAAAACCCCGGGGCTGATATGCCCCGGGGCGTTCCGATCGGAATTTTGAGTCCAGTGAGCGCTCTTTGTACAGACAGCCTCAGGCCGGGTTGGCTTCAACCTGCTTCAGCACGGCTTCACCGGTTTCAGCCATGTCCTTGGCGACGGCCTGGCCTTCCTCGGCAGCCTGCTCCAGCAACCCGAACATCTTCTGGCTCTGCTCGGAATAATCGCTGAAGGCCGTCTTGTAGAAGTCGGCCCAGACTTCCATGGCATCCATCGGCTGCTTGCAGCTCATCAGCTTCTGGGGCAGCGCCATGTCTTCCTGCAGGCGCTTGGTCACGAAGCCAACGGTGTCAGTCGAGGACGCCTTGAGCTGCTCGAAGGTCCTGGTGTTGTGCCGGGTGATGAAATCCAGCGGCATGTTGAATGCAAAAGTTTCCGTCTTGATGGTCATTGAAAAATTCCCTTCCTGATATCGCGCCGAGCCTGAACCTGCCTAGCATGGATCTATTGTGCACTGCACAATAAATCCGCGACTCGGGGCAAAATGACACAACGGCAATGGGGATTGATGCCGAAAGTGAACGGGCCGGGAATCATCGTGCCAAGGTTTGGGGCGACCAGTCGACGGACGTACGCCCGGTCGCTACGGATAGAAAGCAGTCAAGAAAAAGCCCGCTCGAAGCGGGGCCTGAATTCACCGCCTTCAACCTGAAAAGGGATGCTGTTCAGTCTACTGTTACATTGGCTGCCTGAGCAGCCCGTTCAGGTACTGGCCGTAGCTGTTCTTCTCCCCCGGCCGAGATTGCTGTGAACCGCCCAGACTGCCGGGAGGAAGCCTTCAGAAACATGAGGGTCAACTGTCTTTGCACGGAGCTGCAGCCCATGCTCTTGGGCCATTCGCGTTCGCTCCACCAGGCAGTGTCTCTGTGCTCGGACTTTTACCGGCGACAATCCTTTGTGAAGCAACAAGGCGTTGAAATAGAGCTCGATCGCGTGAATAGCTGCGAGCCTGCAAGGTGCCCATGACAATGGCTGACCATAGAGAACGCGACCAGTGTCAAATGACCAGCCCAAAACGCGCATGAGTGAGCCCCTGTGGCCTTCTAACAAGGCCGTTCTTCGGGGAATATGACGCCTCTCAGGCAGCGATTGTAGGTCTGACGCCAGCATTGCGCTTTGCGCCTTAGCCGCTCTTCCGCACCGGACCCGGGAACTGCCTCATTTGCTTGACGAGCAGCTTTCCAGGACTGCTGCTGGAACCAGCTGCAACGTAGCCGTATCTCGTTGTCAAACGCACTTGCCGATGAAACTCCAGCCGCATAGAGGCAGGAGGATAGAACCACCGACGCAAAAGCCAGTTTCAGACTTGGGTTTCTCATTTCCATCTCCCACCGTTGGCCATGGCCTATGCTATCAGTCGTTTATCATCGCCAGGGCGGCTTTTCGTTCTCCGGGCTTCAATCTCAGAAACAAGGCGCGGGCTTTTTTTATGTCTCGTTCGGAGCCGCCCTCAGCGGCCTCTCTAAGAGCGACAGTCGTTGAATGCTCCGCACCGCAGACGAAAGCCAAAGCCTTGGACAAACGTCCCAAGGCTGCACGGTCGATTGTTGCTTCATCCATTTGGTGCGTCCTCACAACGTCATTCCAGAAATCAGCCAGCCAGGTTCAGCCTGTTTGGCTAAAGGTTGCTGCCGAATACACGGCAAAGACAGCGGCATTAGTGCCGTAGCAGAATCTGTTGAGCCGCGCACGCAAGGCAGTGCGTCCGGGGGAGGGCTGCACCGCACCTGGGGTTGCAGGGTCCAGGCCGTACGCGGCTCACCTGATGAAACTAATGTTTTCGCATTACAGTTCCATTGCGGAGTTCACCTAGACGTCGCACTTGCTTTTGACAGGGGCGAGTGTGGTGGCTGAGCTGCCCGACCGCCCCATCAGTCAAGTGTGCCTTTCAAGCCTGATCTACAGGCTAAATCGGCTGCACTACCGTCTTTTGCATACAACTCGCATATGCGTTGCTGGTTATCGGGGTCAGCAAGTACGGACTTTCCGGCCTCAAGCACTGGCGTCAGCACCTGGTGATTGGCGACGATAACCTGTCCCACGGCCAGAGCAGCCACGAGCCACGCTGCCCTTACAAGCTGCCGTCGTCGCCACGCACCTCGCCGGTCACGCCACCAGCGCGTGAAATCGGTTTCGGAGTCCCTGGGTCACAGAAAATCCCAAAACGCATGTCAGGGAGCACTACTTCCATCGAAAGGACAAACCCAGATGACTCATTCTGCAGTTGCCAAATCGGCAACCAATTCGACCATGCAACTGGCCCGGACAAGTTCAGCCGTGCGGCCGGTAGCCACAGTCAGGCACAATCTGGCTGAACCCAAGACAGACCATTCCCAAGCGCCTGTCACCATCGCCTATCTGGAAGGCTTTCAGCGCTCTGCGTGAGAGCGTGCGGAGAGCCGGCATTGCCATCTACGCAATGTGATAAATTGCACATCTGGCGCGTCACAGTTGGGCGATAGTCATGGTCAACAAGCAGGACGGCTCCTTCAGCAGAAAGCCAAGAACGATGACCAGACAGCACCATACCAGCTTCGCACATAGCATCTTCGGATCAGCCCAGCGTCTGTTCCGCTCGAACAAGGGCCATGGTCTGCTGGCACCTGCAAACATCGATGCCCGCACAGCTCGCGACATCGGCGTCAACCTGGTTGGGATGCGCTGAGCATCAAAGGTTCTCCCGTTAGGAAGCGTCAGACTTCCCCACTTCTCACCCTAACTCTCCCGGGTCACAAGCCCGGGTTTTGTTTGGGCTGGAGCAAATGGGCTTCGGCAGCGCTCCGGTTGAAGGCCATCCACAAATCAAGGTATATTTGTTTGTGTGCAAATGACCTGTTCAGGCAGGTCCGGATCACCTGGAATCAGGTATCTACAGGAGCGTGGATATGGGCGAGGTGATGAAGATCCGGGATGCCAATGGCCGCTTCGTTCCCGGCCAGAGTGGCAATCCACAAGGCCGCCCCGGTCTCGATCCCGAGGTGAAGGAGATCCTGTCGGCAGCCGCTCCAGATGCAGCCCGCAAGCTGGTGGAGCTGGCGCAGTCGGATGATCCCCGCGTGGCTACCGTGGCCTCGCAGTCGATCCTGGACCGGTTGTATGGGAAGCCCGCCACGTCAACGGATCTCAAGGTGCAAGGCATGGACAATGCCGCCCTGCATCACGCGGTGCTGATGCAGTTGAGTTCTGCCATTACGGACGGGGTTGAGGAATAGGCGGGCCAGGCAGATCAACTGCGCACTGGATCGAACCACCTGGCCCTTGCTTTGCCTGGGGGACATTTCCAGACTAACCCTAGACATCCTGCCACACTGCCAGCAGTTACGTATAAAAAAACACCGGCGCGAAGCCGGTGCTGAAGTTGGTTTACGAAAGCCCCA
>JAZBOA010000230.1:0-7502 GCA_036350935.1 Anderseniella sp.
ACGTTGCGTGATGCGGCGCTAAGAGTCCTTGAGAAACGTGACGAATGGCTGCGCGTGGAGCCGTCGATCGAAGAGATCAGGATTTCAACGAAGGCTTCCATCATGCAGTGTTCGACGCACATGGAGTGCGAACGCGCATTGAGCACGGCGCGCAAGGCGCTGGATGCGTTATCGCCATGATCGACGGACTTGAAACCGCCCTCCAGCGCAACATCGGCAATACGCTAACCCCTGAGCTTGCCGCTGGCATCCTCTACGCCAGTGGCCCAGACCATATTGCGTCAGGCGTGCCGTTCCAAGTCATTGACTGCACACCAAAGCTAGTCGGTGCGTCAAACTCTCAGCGACGGGTCTTTTTCGATCGACAGGACGAGGTTGCCGCTTGGGTGGCTGAACGCATCGACTGCGATCCAAGAGCCTGGGCGGGCTACGTGACGCTGGCCATCGAAGACGACAAGGGTCTTTTGGCTGGAGTGGTGCTGGAAGGGTTCACCGGGACCAACGCCAATATCCACGTCGCCGGGGTTGGGCGTCACTGGCTCAATCGGCAGTTTCTGATGACAGTTTTTGAGTTCGCGTTTCGCCAGCTTGGGTTGTTGCGATTGACTGGACTGGTGGACTCGAACAACGAGGATGCCATTCGGTTCGACCTGCATCTTGGGTTTGAAGTCGAGGCGGTTCTGAAGGGTGCGGTTCCGAATGGCGATCTTCTGGTGTTGGTGATGCGGCCGGAGCAGTGCCGCTATCTGCGGAGCGTGTGACATGGGCGGAAAATCCAAGGGTCCAGATTACGATCAAGCAATCCAGCATGCGATGTCTGGTCAGCGCATGATGTATGGGCTTGGGCGAGAGCAACTGGATTTCGCCAAGCAGCAATATGCTGATTATGCCCCGCTGACCCGCGACATTGCGAGCCAGCAACTTGCCGCACAGAACTACCAGATGGAGCAGGCCCGCACGCTCGGCGACCTGTACCGCAACACCTACGTGCCGTTGATGCAGGACCAGGCCAACGAAGCGCGCAAATTCAGCACCGAGGCCAAGCGTGAAGAACTCGCGCAACAGGCCGGCGCCGACGCAGGGCAAGCGTTCAGTAAGGTCAAGGCGGCGAGCGGGCGCAACATGGCGAGCATGGGGATCAACCCCAACAGCGGGCGCTTTGCGGGCATGCAGCGCGGCGAAGACTTAGGGCTTGCGGCGATGCGCTCCAATGCCATGACCGGGACCAGGCGCCAGGCCGAAGGGATTGGTCAGGCGATGCGTCAGAACGCGATTGCGACCGGGCAGGGTCAGGCGGGCATGAGTCAAAACGCCTTCAGTGGAGCGGGGTCGGCCGGCGCGATGGCCGGGAATTCCCTGATGTCGCCCGGCAACAACTATCTCAACGCCATGCAGGGCGGGATTGGCACGATTGGCCAAGGCATGAACTTCGGCAGTCAAGGACTCCAGTTTGCGCTTGGCGGGCAGCAGCAGCAGGCCAACAACGAAATCAACCCGTGGTGGGCCGCGGCAGGCATTGGGGCCGGGTTGCTGGGTCGCTATAAAGGGTGGACCGGCTAATGAAACTCAACGACCTTCGTGCGATGTCAATGGGCCTCGACATTGGTGGCCAGATCGGTCAGGGCGTCTCCAACATCCGCAAGGAGGTCGGCGCCAACAAACTGGTCAAGGATCTCGAAGCAGAATTGTATGGCCCGATGCCAGAGAAGCAGTCACTGCCTGTGCGTGCGCTGTCGGCGATCGGTATCAGTGGTCGCGCCCCGGAAGGCGCTACAGCCCCAGCGGCGCAGGGTATCGGGCGGCAGGAACCCAAGCCACTGACCTTTGACGACTACGCAAGCATCTATCAGCGCTACAACCTGAAGGCAGCCAAAGACCCCGAGGTCTATGCGCGCATTCAACCGGTACTCGAACAGGTCAAGCAGCGGGCCTTGGCGGAATACATGAAGGGCTACCAGGGCGACACCTCGACGCTTCCAGGTGCGTTGGACTATGGACAGTACCTGGGGCGCGGGATGGCTGCGTTTGGAGAAGCGCCGGATCCGACCAAGGTTGTGCAGCAGGCCGCGAGTGCCGAGCGCGTCAACATCGCGCGAGACTCACAGCAAAGCCAGGCGCAGTCACGGCAGTTCCGCGATGAAGTCTACGCCGGAGATCGGGCCGATGCCATGCGTTCGCGTGCGGTGCGTGACGAGATTTATCAGCAGTCTGTTGCGCAACGCGGCGCGTCGGCGGGTGGTTCTCAAGACATCGTAAAGCAGCAACTCAAGGACGTGGAGACGCAGCAGGCGATTTGGAGCCTGATGCACACCAACCCTGATCGTGCGTTTCAGATGGCTGCGGATGTTTACGGGGTGCAGATCAAAGGCCCGAGGCCCTTCACCGAAAAAGGGCCGGACGGCCGCCCAGTGGCATCAATCGAGTTTGAGGTCGTGGACCCGGCAACCGGGCAGTCTCAGACCATGAACACGTACCAGCTGTCACAAAAATTGGAGACGGAAAAGCTTGCGCTTCAGGGCCAGCTCGACGCCGAGGGCAAGGTCAAGCAACCCGCGCCGAAGGCCAGTTCAACCAGGCCGGATCCTGTGACCAGGGTGTTCAAAGACCTGTTCTCGGAGGGCTGGGAAACAGACATGAGGTTCGACGATTCAATTCGTGACCTAATGAACCTGGGCGAAGGCTATGCCGTTCAGCTCAAGCAGCAGGGCATGCCGGACCATCAGGCCGCAGCCGAGGCTAAGGCGATGGTGGTCATGGTCAAGGAACGGTACGAGAAGACCAAGCGTGAGATTGGCAAGCCCAAGAAGGACGAAGCGCCGCCGCGCATCAACATTGCAGACTTGTGGGCAGAGGAGATGAACCACGTTGGTTCTGTCGATCGCCCAAAGGCCGATGGCGGGCGCGGCGTGTTTGATAGTCTGTTTGAACAAGCCTTTGGTGGCGGTCTTTAGCTAATCAAAGCTGGTCGTTTTGCTATCGTTCAGGCAGTTGCCTAGAGCGAGCGCGCCCATGTCTGAACCTATCCCGCGTTGGAGTGAAGTCACCAGCGACCCACGGTACGAAAAGCTCTCGCGACCAGAACGCGATAGACTTCGCACGACCTATTTCAACACGTACATCAGGCCCAAGGTGCCGACAGAGCACCTGGACTACGCGATTGAGCGATTTGAAAAGGAAACGCATGAGCCGAACTTCGCCGAGCGCATCCTAGGCGGCGCGAAAGACAAGCTCGCGTCTCTCGCCAAGCCGATCGAGCCAGGCACGCCGCTTGGCCCGTCCAGAACCCCGCAGCCCAGCATTACCCCCGCGCAACCTCCTGCCGTGGCCGGGATTGCTCCGGCAAGCCCTGCGCCGATGGTGGCATCGCGTGCGCCTCAAGCTCCGCAGCCCGCGCCACAAGCCAAACCTCCTGCCCCAACTGGATTGATGGGCGCAGCAAAAGACGCTTGGGACATGGGCGCCATGACCTTGGGCGGCATGATTCCAAAGATGCCCGCGGCTGGTGAAGAGATCTTCCGTGGTGCGGTGCGCAACGCGCTCCCGGCTGCGGCTGGATTGGCGGCGATGGCGGGCGGATCTGGGCGCATCCAGTCTGAGATCCAGCAAGCCGCTGAGACGCCTGACGCAGCAGACCAGGCAATGACGCAGATGCCGAGGTCTCAAACATTCCACGACTGGTCGAAGCGCGGCGACGAGATTCGCGAGGACATTCGCAAGAATCTGTCTCCGAAACTTCAGAATGCGCTCGAAGGGTCCAAGATCACCGGCAACATCTTCAAGGGCGAGGTCGATTTCGGCAGCGATCCGAATCTGTACGGCTATGCCATGCAGACTGTTGGCGTGCTCGCGTCAATGGGTCCGATGCTGGCGACGTTGATTGTCTCTCGCAACCCGGCTGTTGCTGCGTCCGTCGGCGGACTCATGGCGTCCGGCGAAGGAATGGACGAAGCCAGAACCTTCATCGGTAGTAAGACTGAGGACGAATTGATTGCGGAGTCGCCAGCCTTCCAGGGTCTGGTGGAGCGCGGCGTACCGCCTGAGCAGGCGCGGCAGATCATCACGGACAAGGCCGCAGAGGCCGCAGCGACCATGCAGGGAATGGTTGCCGCAGTCGGTGACGTGATCACCGGGAAACTGCTGACCGGCGCATTCAACGACATCTTGGCGAAGACTAGCGCGAATCGACTTGGGCGCGTCGGTGCGGCTGGTGTTGCCAGTGGTGCAGAAGGCGCGATCACTGAAACGGCTGAAGGTGTTGCGACGGATGTCGCGATTGCTGGCCAGGTGCCGACCAAGGAGATTGGCGAGAACTCTGCCGAAAATGCGCTGATGGGTGCGGCGGGTGGTGCTGTCATTGGTGGCGTTGCGGGCGCAATGTCTCCTGCGCCTGCCCCGAAAGTCGTTCCCGAGCGCGGCCCCCTTTCGCGCGCCGTCAACACGGGCGCAGAAGCCGAGGTCAATGGCCTGCCGACGACCCCGCCGGTCATCCTTGACGATGACGGCACTGGACTCTCGACCCCTTCAGGCGCGCCTAAACCGCCTCCTAGTGGTCCCGCTGGCGGACTTGGCTTACCCCCAGGCCAAGGCCCAGCAATGCGCCCACGGATCCCTCAGACGACCCCGAGGCTACCTGCACCCAAGCCCAAGCCTGCGCCTGGTCAGGGTGTGGCGATGCGTCCGCGGGTACGTCAGGCACCCGTGTCGATCGCCCCAGAGATTTCACAGTCCCTGTCTCAGCACTCAAGCCGCGCGGCGTCCCGGTACAAAACCGGCATCGACGAATCCCAGTTCTCGGACTTGGCTCATCGGGTGATGTGGCAAGAGTCTCGCGGCCGGCATGATGCGGTGTCTCCGGTAGGTGCGCGCGGACTCATGCAGGTCATGCCTGCAACAGCCAAATCCCCAGGCTTCGGGATTGCTCCCCTGCGTGACGATTCGCCAGAGGAGAACATGCGGTTCGGGACCGAATATCTCGCGGCGATGCTGGAGCGGTACGATGGCGACGTTCAGCTTGCCCTGATCGCCTACAACGCTGGACCTGGCACGGCCGACAAGTATCGGGCTGGAACGCTGAAGTCTCTCCCGAAGGAAACGCAGGACTACGTTCGGAAGATCACGGGTGGTGGTCCGGTCATTGCCGATCAATCCGATTCTGTTGCACCACCTCCAGAAGACATCGATAGCGGCGCGCCACCCGTTGACCCCGAAGTTGATCTGTTTGGCGAACCGGTTCGTGCGCCTGATGCCGTTCCGCAGAATGAGGTGCCTGGACTCAAAACCGTCGAGGTTCCGCTCGACGATTTGTCATTCTCCGAGGATGTACCCCAATTCAAATTGGGTGCGAACGAGTTTGGTGAAGTCGAGCCGCTTGCCGGCAAATTTGACCGGGTTGGTGTGGCCCCAATCCAGATTTGGGAGCGACTGGACGGTAGCCTTAAGATCATCTCCGGGCGTCACCGGTATTGGCTTGCGAAGCGCAGTGGCGAGAAGACCATTCCGGCGCAGATTCACCGTGAGGCGGACGGGTTTACTGTCGAAAAAGCTCGCTCATTGGATGCCGAGCTTAACATCAGGGACGGACAAGGCAAGGCCATCGATTATGTCGACTACTTCAGGTTCCAAAAAATCACCAAACAGCAAGCCAGAGAAAAAGGGCTTGTGGCAAGAGATCCTGGAAAGCGGGGTTTCACCATTGCCGTATCAGGAAGCGAGCCGCTCATTGCCCAAATTCGTGCCGGTCAAATCAAAGAAACCGACGCCGAAGAAATCGCCCTAGCCGCACCCGGAAACGAGGCGTTACAGGCTGTTGCGATTGACCAGATCGTCAACCAAGGGCGCTCCACTGCGCAAGCCGTGGCGACCATGCAGGCCGTTCAGGCGATAACCGCTGGACGGCAGGCAGAGAAGGGCGGCGAGAACTTCGACCTGTTTGATTTCGACGACAGCCAGATGCGCGAAGCCGAGCGCATGGGCAAGGTGGCCGCGGCGAAACAGGCTGAGATTGCGCGCGACATCAATGCCATCAGTGGCGCGGCAAAGCGACCCGAGCAGGCCGCAAAGTATGGCGTCAACGTCAAAGATCCCAAAGCCGTTGCCGCCAAGCTCGACGAACTGAAGGCGCAGCGCGCGGCCTGGAACAACTGGCCGACGAATCCCGATCTGGTCGCCCAGGTGCGGGCGGCGATTGAGGGTCCGGCTGAGAAATCGCCGACTGTCAAAAAAGCTGACAAGCCTGTTGCTGAGATGTCAGACAGTGAGCTTGCGCAAGAGTCCGCTGAGTGGGATCGTGTGCGCGAAGAAAGGCGCGCAGATCGGTTAGAGCAAAACCCCAAAGATCAGGAGCCGGTGACGCTAGACAAGGATGAGACGAACCGTGCGTATGAGGTCAACAACGAGATTGGTCGGCGCAACAAGCGCAAAGCCGCAGAGATCGTAAAGGCGCGTCGTGCGCAAAGGCAATCCGAGCCTGTTGCTGAGAAGCCCAAGGCTAGGCGCGCGCCCGCCAAGAAAGCCGAGAGCAAGCCGGAGCAGAACTCCCTTTCCGGCATGCTGGAAGCTGCGGCAAAGCAAGCGGATGCTGAAGCTGAACGGTGGGCAGCCAAGAAATACAAGGACAATAAGCGAAAAATTGAGTTTGAGGGAGACGGCCCTGTTCGCGATGGCGTAATGTCCATTGGTGCGATCAACGAAGGCCGCAAACAAAAAGCCGTCGAAGCTGCGCGACTTGAAGCGTCTGGATTGCGCAAGCTCGCCGCGATGTCGGACGCTGAATTGCTGTCCATGTATTCGGAGCTTCGTGAAAAGGTTGAGCAGAATACGAATATCGAGAAAGACGAGACTATTGAAGATGTCTTGACGCAATTGATCGCGCGTCAGTTTGGGATGCAGTACAACGGCAAAGGATCTGCCGCGGCAAAAGTTGTTGCCATGCTTGATGCGCGACTCATCCAGTTAGAGCGTGGTCGCGCGGATTTCGAGAAGCGCGCGGACGCAGATCCAGAAGCATGGGAGTCGCTGCTTTTTGGAGAAGAGTCAGCCCCACCCCTCTCCCTCGACCAGCAAACCCCCGAGCAAGTCAAAGCCCAAGAGGCCGAGCGCAAGCGGAAGGAAGCGGAGGAAGAGGCCGAAAGCGCTCCAGACCAACGCGCGGCAGTGGATGCCGAGGTCGACGGTTTCGAGTTGGACAAGGAGGTCGGTCCTGCCAAGTCTGTTGGCGATCTCCAGAAGGCGAAAGTTGGCGATCTGTTGGACGGGGCGCAGGATGATAGTCCGCGTTTGCGACAAGGAACAGCCACTAAACAAGGCATGACCCCAGCGCGGATCCAGTCCGCCATCAAGCCCATCACCACCGCCTGGAAGGGCGGCGTTGAGGTCAAAATCCTTCCGAACGTGAACGATCTGTCTGTTCCCGATCCGGTGCGCAAGGCTCATCAGAAGCTCGGCAAGGATGCGGTCGTGGACGGTGTGTTCTATCGCGGCACGGTCTATCTATTCTCCGATGC
>JAZBOA010000231.1:0-2553 GCA_036350935.1 Anderseniella sp.
CGCGCGGGGTGAGGACGGACTTGCCGAAGTTGTGAAACGCGAATTCGATCTGGCGCTGGATGGCGGGTGGGCCTTCGCCGGCAGCCTCAGCGGTGGAGAACCGCCGGTACAGACCCTGCCAATGCTGGCGGGCCAGTGCCCCGATGACGGGCTGGCATGCCTTCAACTCCCGGAACTCCCTGGCGCTGAACGGCGGCGATTGATCGGCGCGCATCAGCGAGATGACAGCTGTCACGCCGGCGGGCAGGTGAGCAAAGAAGCCGATCTCTTCCGAAAGACCGGTCTGTACGTAATAGGAACGGAAGTATTCGCTCTGGTAGAAACGGTCCGGCGCCAGGTCGCGCAGCCGGTGCAGGCCTTTGTCCTCTCCGCGGCTGCCGGCGAGGAAGAACGGGTCCAGCATGTACGGGCCTTCCTGGTAGGCCGTCACGAAGATGCGGCGCTTGCCGGGCGGAAAGTTGTCGAACAGGTCCAGCGGCCTTGCCTCGCCGCAATAGGCAAACATCACCGAGTGGTCGAAGCTTGCTACAAGGCGCAAGGCATTGACCAGCGCCTGGGGAAACTGTGGCGTCGCCAGCGCGGATATCGCCTCGCCGACGGCGCTGTTCCAGTCGGATTCAGACAATGCCATCAGCCTGCCGCTCGCTTCTATCCAAATTGGGATATGTCAAGCTGCCTATATACATCGGATTGTTGCTCTCGCTAGCCTGTAGCAGTGCCTGGGCTATGCCTTACATCAGCAAAATGCCCAGGCTATTGCAATCGGGAGGATATGAGCGGGCAGGTATGGCAGACAGCAACGCCCCAGTCATCGAGTTTCGAAACGTCACCAAGAGCTATGGTGACGTTATGGCAACCGATGCCATGTCGCTTGCTGTCACCAAGGGAGAATTCCTGTCATTCCTTGGACCCTCGGGCTGCGGCAAGACCACTTCCCTGAGACTTATCGCCGGGTTCGAGGCTCCGACTTCGGGTGACGTCTTGCTGGACGGCGACGTCGTCAATCTCGTGCCAGCCTACCGGCGCCCTGTGAACATGGTGTTCCAGCACTATGCGCTGTTTCCCCACTTCAACGTTGCCGACAACATCGCCTACGGACTGCGCCAGCGTGCCCCAAAGCCAACGGCAGCCGAAATCACCCGCCAGGTCGACGAGATGCTGGCGCTGGTGCAATTGTCCGGCTTCCAGCGCCGGCGCATCTGGGAGATGTCGGGGGGACAGCAACAGCGCGTGGCACTGGCGCGCGCCCTGATCAACCGGCCGAAGGTACTGCTTCTGGATGAGCCGCTTGCCGCGCTTGACCGCAAGCTGCGGCGCGAAATGCAGATCGAGCTGCAAACCCTGCAACGCAATGTCGGTATCACTTTCATACTTGTCACCCACGACCAGGAAGAAGCGCTGTCGATGAGTGACCGGGTCTGCCTGATGCAGCAGGGCCGGATCGTGCAGATCGGTTCACCGCGCGAACTCTACGACCGCCCCGCCAACCGCTACGTTGCCGACTTTGTCGGCAAGTCGAACTTCTTCGAGGGTACGGTGGCCAAGACCACACGGCACGAAGTCAGCGTCAGGCTGGACACCGGCGCCGAGCTGAAGGCTGCGCCGGACAATGCCGGCAAGGTCAGTGCGGGCGACCGTGTCAGCGTCAGCGTGCGTCCGGAGCAGATGACCGCCGTGCGCGACCGCAAGCGGTTGCCTGGCAAGCCGGGCATGGTCACGGCGGCAAGCGTCGCCAATCGCATCTTCCTGGGGGAACACACTGAATACCTGCTGCGCAGCACGGAGCTCGGCGAGTTCCTGGTGTTGTCTCCGCGGCAGAACGAGCTTGGTGAAAAGCCCTTTGATATCGGTGAAACGGTACAGGCGGGCTTCAGCCGGGAAAGCGCCCTGGTTCTGGGCGAGACGTGATCTATCTGGGTTTTCTAGCCGGGCAATGTTGCCCAAGGGAGTAAGAAAATGTCTGATCAAAACACCCCCATCAGCCGCAAGAAGTTCATCGAGGAGCTGCTGCGCTACCGGCGTGGCTCGGTCACGCGCCGCCACTTCCTTGGCGTGACGGGCCTCGGCATGGCGACAGCAGTCATGGCAGGCGCGATGCCCGGCCTGCGTCCACGCAAGGCACATGCCGCCAATATCGGCGACCGCGTGGTGCTGGCCACCTGGCCCAATTATCATGACCAGGCCAACTTCGATGCCTTTGCCCAGCAATCTGGTGCAGCGGTTCAGGTGAACGTCTTCGGCTCCAACGAGGAGATGCTGGCAAAGCTGCAGGCCGGCGGCAGCGGCTGGGACGTGTTCGTACCCACCAACTACACCATCACGACCTATGTGGAGCAGGACCTGATCGAACCGCTGGAACTGTCCAAGCTGCCGAACTATCAGGCCGATGCCTTCGACCCGCGATTCTCTGACGCCGGCTCTGTGAATGGCTCGGTTTATGCCGTGCCTAAGAACTGGGGAACGACCGGCTTCGTCATGAACACCAAGCACAGTGGCGGCAAGGCCTTCACCAGCTGGAAAGAGTTCTGGGACATGACCAGGACGGACTTCTCC
>JAZBOA010000232.1:0-2004 GCA_036350935.1 Anderseniella sp.
CATTGGCATGCCCGCCATACCTTTATGGATGTCATCCTTGGGCATATCCTTGTTGACGACATGAATTCGCGAAACAAAGTGGATGGAATCGAATGTCTGGTCCATCGCTTTGCTCTTGAAGTCCTTCATGGTATCGCCACCGGCGTATTCGACCTTGTCACCTACCGCCACGCTCATCGGCAGGGCGGCCAGCCATTTCTCCTTGCCGGCCTCCTTGACCTTGAGGTAGGTGTAGCCGCCGGCGTTCTTGGCAAAGGTCACGGTACCGGAATGAACTTCTTCCTTATTGGCCAGTGTGGGGGTGGCGTGCAACAGAGCCACCAGGAAGGCGGCGCCCATCAGTCGGAATAGTTTCATTTCTTCTCCAATAGTCTCTGAAAATTCATTAGATTTTCCCTGGCTACCCGGTTGTCCGGGTCAAGGATCACTGCCTGGTTTGCTTCGCGAATGGCCTCCTCCATCCTACCGTTTTTCGCATGGATCACTGCGAGATTGTTCCTCAGGCCGGAAGAGTCGCTTCCCAAGGCAAGCGCCCGGTTAAGGTTGGCATAGGCGCGTTGAGCATCCCCTGCCTGAAGGTAGAGCGTGCCCAGGTTTCAATCAGCCTCGCTCATCACCGGATTGCGTGCCATTGCCCTGGCGCTCTCCCGCAGGGTATTGCTGGAATGCAATCAATAGCTCCTCGGAGAATGCGGAACGTTGTGGCATTTCAGGTAACACGAACCACTTGAAGGCCCGGTTTTCTGGTAGTAGAGCCTGCCCTGGTTATCGGGCTGAACGATCGCCAGATCGAAGTTGATGAGATGGGCGTTGTTCACGGCGTTGCCCTGGGTCAAGCTGATGCCGTGTGCATCGTGGCAGGCGGAACAGGGCGTTCTCGAATTGACGATGTGTCGGCGGTGCTCCTTGAAGCTCTGGTCGGAGAGAATGCTCGTTCTGCTATGACATGTGTAGCAGAGTTCGTAGGTCCAGGGGCTTTCCGTGGTGTTGTCCGCGGTGATGTAATTCTTCGCCAACAGATAGCGATTCAGGGAACCATGGGGCCCCTTCGGCCCGCTTGCACTGTCGCTGCTGTGGCAGTCGGTGCAGCGTATCGTGCTCGACGTCGTGTAGGGCGGAAGCAGGCTCGGAACGTTGGTTCTTGGGCCAGGGCCCGCCACCGGGTGATAGGAGGGATTACCCCGGTCGAATTCGAGGCGCGTATTCACCTGGTCTATCTGCCGGGTGACAGGCGGCGTGGCGACGAAGTTGTTGTTGCCGTGGCACTTGAAGCAGATCTCGTACTCGTTCTGCGCAAAGCGGACGGCCTGACCCGCAATGTCGATACCGCTAACCCCCTGCGTTGCGCCGGTAACGAAGGGCGCGCCGGACGATGGCGTCGGGTTCGACTGATGCGGATTATGGCAGTCGGCGCATTCGACATGTTTCTGCACGCCGCCCAGGACGAAGTTTTCAGCGGGGTTGTGAACGCCAGAATAGTTCTGCACAAAATGTCCAAAGGGCTTGGTCAGTTCGCTGGCGATGTTGTTTGTCGCGACGTTGCCGTTATGGCATGTCAGACAGTTGTCCTCCTCGATGGCATAGTTCAGCAGCCGTTCGTGGCCGCCGGCCGAATGGTTCACATGGCAGTTGCCGCAGCCGTTTTCCGCGACCGTGGGGTAGGGCGAGTTGAACCAGGGATTGGTACCCGCCCCGTTCCATTGCTTGCTCGAGGTGGAATGCGACGTCTGCGTCCAGCCATCCTTGTTGTGGCAGGTGGTGCACAGCCCGGAGTACTGATTCGACATCACCAGAAACTTGCCGAAAGTGTCCTTGTGCGGGTCGTGGCAGGCGGTGCACTGCAGCTCCTTGTTCTTGTCCAGCCTGACATGGGGAGGCAGGTTCAGGGGATCGACCAGCTCGGGATTGATGGCCGCAAGCGCACTGTCGTAAACGAACGAGACGGGATGATCGTCCGACAGGTCGGTGCCGAGTTTGGCACGGCCCTCGGGAATAAAGCGGATA
>JAZBOA010000233.1:0-4513 GCA_036350935.1 Anderseniella sp.
CTCTTCTCGGTCGCAAGCGTGTCCTCGGCTTGGGTCAACTCGGTCACTGCGAGTGCGACAGCGTCGAGGCTGAGATCCGCAGGAACAGAATTGGCGTCTTGGAACCCGAGTGCAGTGGCAACATCGCCGATTGTAGTGAGACCCGCATCCACAGCAGCTTCAAGGGCTGCCACCTGGCCGTCTGTCAGGCTCTCAAGCCCAAGCATGGTTGCGAGATCGGAGCGCTCCGTCTTGGCTACCTGCTGTGCGGCCAACGCCTCCTGCTGCTCGACGGCATAGGCGGCGATAGCGCCGACCTGCGAGTTGAGGCTGGCATTTGAATAAGCTTGTGCAGCAGCCCGGTGCGCGTTCAGCCCCTTGAACGAGGCCGCAAAATCACGCGCCCACACGGCACGTTCCTGACCGACCAGCTTGCCGTGCTTGTTGGCGGATTCGATGTTGGCATTGGCCGAGGCAACCGAGTTGCTGCGGTTGTTGAAATTGGACTTCGCCGACTGGCTGGCGCCGAGCGTGCCGCCATTGAAATTGGTGCGCGCAGCCTGGGCGTTCGAACTGCGGCCATTGGCGCCCGCGGTTGACGACTTGCCGACATTGCCGGAGTTGCCGCCTGCATTGCTGCCGGCGCTGGCGCCACCTGCGCTGGCGCCGCCGCCGTTGCCGTTGCCGCCGCCGTTGCCGTTGCCACCGCCGTTACCGCCGCCGTTACCGCCGCCATTGCCTCTGGCCAGCGCAGTACCGTCGCCCGTATCAAGGCTGACAAACTGATTGGACAATGCGGCTGGCGCGACCAGAACGGCACAGGCGAGCGCAGCGGTTGCGATTGAACGGGTGTGTTTCATGAGGGCCCCTCTTTGTTCTGAATGCTGGTTAAGGATCAGCTAATGATCATGTCTATACGGACATTATGACCAGGTTAAGGGAACCGGAAAATTGTGCCTAAAACTTTAGGGACTCAGCGAAAATCCGTGCGCCGGCCGCTGAAACAGAACCCCTTTTGGGGCAAGGTTGTGGCGAATCACAGCTTGGAGGTTTCGGTCTCGCCGAAAATCACCGTGGTGCAGTCCTCGTCCCTGACGTGGAACTCCTGCTGGCCAAGGCCATGCTTGAACGGCGCCCTGACGCGGCCCTTGGGCAGGCTGCCAAGCTCTGTTTTCAGGTTCTCATAGAGCGCATCGAGACCCTTCACGTCGACATAGAAGAAGTGCTGCCGGTCCGGATTGCCGAGATCGACGCCCGGCTTCACCTGCTGCAACCTGATCGACACCCGGTCGCGGCGCATGAAGGCATAATCCTCAGCCTCGAATACCAGCCTGAACCCGAGCACGGCGCGGTAGAATACGATCTGTGTCTTCAGGCTGGTGCAGGGAATGACCGGCGTCACCTGGTGCAATTCGAACATGTGGCTACCTTCCGCCGGTCACGTCAACCAGCGCGCCGGTGACGTAGGACGCGGCATCCGACATCAGCCAGCAGACCGCTTCCGCCACTTCCTCTGCCGATCCGCCCCGGCCCATGGGCACGAACTGCTGCAGGCGCTCGACACGGTCGGGCTGGCCGGAAGAGGCATGGATATCAGTATGGATCAGGCCGGGCCTGACCGCGTTTACGCGGATGCCTTCCTGCGCAACTTCCTTCGACAGGCCCAGCGTCATGGCGTCGATGGCGCCTTTCGACGCGGCGTAATCAATGAACTCGTTGGGCGAGCCAAGCCGGGCGGCGGCTGACGACATGTTGACGATGGCGCCGCCATTGCCGCCGTGCCTGGTGCTCATGCGGCGGATCGCTTCGCGGGCGCACAGGATCGAACCGGTGACGTTGACCCGCAGCGTGTCATTGATGCGGGTCTCGCCCATCTCGTCGAGCCGCGCCTTGCTGAACAGGATACCGGCGTTGTTGACCAGGCCGGTCAGCGGCGGCAGTGCCTCGTCCAGCGACCTGAACAGGGCGATGACCTCGGCCTCGTAACCCACGTCGGCCTTGATGGTGACCGCCTTGCGGCCCGCCGCCCTCACCTCCTGCGCCAGCGCTTCTGCCGCATCGGCGGAGCGGGCATAGTTGATCGCCACGTCATGGCCATCACGCGCCAGCAGCCTCACGCAGGCTGCGCCGATACCCCGGCTTGCGCCGGTCACCAGAACCGTTCCCTTGCCACTCATATGCCAGTTGCCTCCCCAAGCTGAACGGGAGTATTGCCACGAGTTTCCGGAATTCGCCAGCCTGCAGACAACAAATGGCCGCAAATGAAAGGTTTAACACGCACCGCTTTCCACAACCGGGGACTTCAACATGAATTCGCTTGCACGCAAGCTCGCACTCGCGGGTCTCGCCTCCGTTCTGCTTTGCGCCGGCGGCGTTGCCGCACAGGCCCAGAAAGGCCACGCCTCGTGGTACAAGATGGGCAAGGTGACCGCCAATGGCGAGCGCTTTGACCCGAACGGGCTCACCGCCGCCCACCGCACCTTGCCCTTCGGCACCAAGGTGAAGGTGAAGAACCTGCGAAACGGCAAGTCCGTTGTCGTGCGCATCAATGACCGCGGCCCCTTCATCAAGGGACGCATCATCGACCTGTCGATGGGCGCTGCCAGCAAGATCGGCCTGGTGCAGTCCGGCACCGCCACGGTGCAGATCCAGGTGTTGAACTGACCTGAATTGCCGCATCGGGGACTGGTGCTGGCGTGGTCTTCCACCCTAAGGTGGGTTCCATGAACCAGCACCAGACCATCCCTGCCTTCCATCCCGATCCCGGCCGGCCCCGCGCGCTGCTGGCGGCCTGCCCGGTCTATGCGCCAACCCCCATCATGCCGCTCACCGGTCCGGACGGCGGCCTGCTTCTCGTCAAGGACGAAACCAACCGCATGAACCTCGGCGCCTTCAAGGCGCTGGGCGGGGTCTATGCGGTGGCGCGGCTGATCGACGAAGCATGGACTGCCGCCGGCAACCCGCCGCTGCAGCCGCAGGACTACATGAGCGATGCAGTCAGGGCCTTTGCAGCCGGCATGACATTCGTCTGCGCCAGTGCCGGCAACCACGGCATGGCCGTGGCGGCGGGCGCGCGCATCTTCGGCGCCAAGGCGCGCATCTTGCTGGCGAAGGACGTACCGGCCGGGTTCGAGACCCGGCTGCGTGAACGCCAGGGCGCCGAGGTGGTGCGCGCCGGCGATACCTACGAGGAAAGCGTCGAGGCCGCCAAGCGCAACGCCGCCGAAACCGGGGCCCTCCTGCTGGCCGACGGCTCCTGGCCCGGCTATGTGCATCCTCCGTCGCTGGTGATGGAAGGCTACACCGCCATGGCGGAAGAACTGCGCGAAAGCTTCGAGGCGTCCGGCGAATGGCCAAGCCACGTGTTCCTGCAAGCCGGCGTGGGCGGCATAGCCGGGGCGATCACCCACATGATCCGGGCGAACTGGGCGGTGCAGCCGGAGATCGTCATCGTCGAACCCGATGCCGCGCCGTGCCTGCTGGAAAGCCACAGGGCCGGCAAGCCGGTCGCGGTAAAGGGGCCTTCTTCCAACATGGGCAGGCTTGACTGCAAGGAGCCGTCGATCATCGCGCATGGCATCATGCAGCGTTGCGATGTACGCTTCGTACTTGTGAGCGACGAAGAAGCAGCGGATGCCGCCAACTGGTTGTCCGGTCACGGGTTGGCCACGACGCCGTCAGGTGCGGCAGGTCTTGCCGGCTTGCTGAAGCGCGGGCCCTGTCCGCGGCCGCTGATCATTGTCACGGAAGGAGCGGTGTGATGGATGCGAGCGCCCTGAAGGGCAAGACGGTGCTGGTAACCGGAGCGGCGCGTGGCCTTGGCGCTGCGTTCGCCTGCGTGCTGGCGGAGGCCGGGTGCAACATCATCATGACCGGCCGGCTGACCGAGGCGCTGGAAGGCACCGCGGAAGCAATCCGGGTGCGCTGCGGAGTGAAGCCGCAAACCCGGCTGCTCGACCTGGCCGAGGTGGGGCAGGCCAACCAGTTCGGCGAGGAACTGGCCGCAGCCCTGCCCAAGCTCGACATCCTGATCAACAACGGCGCCCAGTGGCTGGCAGGCCGCATGGACGAGTACGACGCCTATGCCGTCAATACCACCATCAATGCCGCCGCAACCGGCTCCTTCCTGCTGACCCGCAAGCTGGTTCCGGCGCTGGTGGCATCAGGCGCGGGCGACATCGTCAACATCGTATCAACCTCGGGCATCCAGGACACGCCGCTGCAGACCGCCTCGGTGCCGTTCTACATGGCCAAGCACGCCCAGACCGCGATGAGCAACGGGCTCAGGCAGGAACTGAAGGGCATGCCGGTACGCGTGCACGCAATCTATCCGCCGGACCTCGACAACATCACGCCGTTCGATGACGGGCAGTGGCAGGCTGCGCGGGCGGAGGGTGGCCCGGTGACGACCCGCGACGTGGTCGAGGCAGCACTTTATGCGCTCACCCGCCCGCGCAACGTGACCGCCGCATCCATCGTGCTGGATGCCGACGAAGGCGGCATGTGGGGCTAGGCAAGACACACACCAGGAGGC
>JAZBOA010000234.1:0-5657 GCA_036350935.1 Anderseniella sp.
CGGCCGGCGCCTCGCCCACGACGTTGAGCGTGGCCGGCACCTTCTTCACGTCAGCCGCGCGCACCGCATAGCCGTCCATGGCGGAGGCGGGGAAGGGCGGCTGGGCGCGCTGGGCTTTCAGCGGCTCGGCCAGGATGCGTCCGTGCGCATTGTTCAGCGGCACGTCCTCGCTGCCAAGCGGCTTTGCCCCCTTGAGGATCTGCGCCAGTGCATCGGCTACGGGAACAAGCGCCATGACCGCCTCAGTCCACCTTGAAGTGGCCGGACTTGCCGCCGGCCTTTTCGACCAGGCGGATGCCCGAAATGGTGATGCCCCGGTCCACCGCCTTGACCATGTCATAGACGGTGAGGCAAGCCACCGACACGGCAGTGAGCGCCTCCATCTCGACGCCGGTCTTGCCCTCGACCTTGACGGTCGCGGTGACATCGATGGCCGAGGCTGCCTCGTCCACCTCGAAGTCCACCGTCACTTTCGAGATCATCAGCAGATGGCACAGCGGAATGAGCTCGTGCGTGCGCTTGGCGGCCATGATGCCGGCGATGCGCGCCGTGGCGATGACGTCGCCCTTCTTCGCCATGCCTTGCCGGATCAGTTTCAGCGTATCGGGCAGCATCCCGACACGGCCCGTGGCCACGGCGAGGCGCGAGGTGACCTGCTTGTCCGACACGTCCACCATGTGGGCGTTGCCGGCAGCATCGAGGTGAGTGAGCTTGCTCATGCGCTGGCCCTGGCGGCGGATGGCTTGGTGAGGATGGCGCGGGTAGCGGCGGTCACGTCGTCCTGCCGCATCAGGCTTTCACCGATCAGGAACGTCTCGACGCCGGCGCGCTCCAGCCGGGCCAGGTCGGCCGGGGTGAACAGCCCGCTTTCGCCGACGATCAGGCGGCCTTGCGGGATCATCGGCGCGAGGCGCTCGGTGGTATCCAGCGTGGTGTCGAAGGTCTTGAGGTTGCGGTTGTTGATGCCGATCATCGGCGTCTTCAGCTGCAGCGCCCGTTCAAGCTCGGCCTCGTCATGCACCTCCGCCAGCACGTCCATGCCCAGTTCGAAGGCTGCCGCTTCAAGCTCGGCGCACAAGCTGTCGTCGATCATGGCGAGGATCAGCAGGATGCAGTCCGCCCCCCAGGCGCGGGCTTCCAGCACTTGATAAGGGTCCAGCATGAAGTCCTTGCGCAGGGCGGGCAGGGCAGTTGCATCCCGGGCGGCAGTGAGGAATTCCGGCGCGCCCTGGAACGATGGCGCATCGGTCAGCACCGACAGACACGCTGCGCCGCCCGCCTCATAGGCCTTCGCCAGCGACGGCGGGTCGAAGTCGGCGCGGATCAGCCCCTTGGACGGGCTGGCCTTCTTGACCTCGGCGATCAGCGCCCAGTCGCCGGCCACAATCCTTGCTTCCAGCGCCTTGTGAAAGCCGCGCACGGGGCCGGCGGATTTCGCCTGGCCGGTCAGCGCAGACTCGCTCACATTGGCCTTCGCGGCGGCCACTTCCTCGCGCTTGTAGGCGGCGATCTTGTCCAGGATGGTGCCGCTCATGCGTTGGAGACCTCCACAAGTTTGGCCAGCACCTTTTCAGCCGCGCCTGAATCGATTGCCTGTTCAGCCCTGGCTGTACCTTCCTTGAGGTCCTTTGCCTTGCCCGCCACCAGCAGGGCCGCGCCCGCCGTCATCACGGCTGCATCGCGGAAGGCGTTCTTCTCGCCACCCAGCACGGCGCGCAGGGCGCGGGCGTTCAACTCCGCATCGCCACCCTTGAGCTCCTCCAGCTTGCGGCGCTGCACGCCTGCATCCTCGGGTTCGATTTCGAACGTGGTAACCTTGCCGTCCTTGAGTTCGGCCACCCAGGTGGTGCCGGTGGGGGTGATCTCGTCGAGCCCGCCTTCGCCATGGGTCACCCACACGGCTTGCGCTCCCAGCTTGTTGAGCACGTGAGCAAGCGGCTCGACCCACTGCTTCGCGAACACGCCGACGATCTGGCGCTTGACGCCGGCCGGGTTGGACAGCGGACCCAGCAGGTTGAAGATGGTGCGGGTGGCAAGCTCGACGCGCGACGGGCCCACGTGGCGCATGGCGGCGTGGTGGGCGGGAGCAAACATGAAGCCGACGCCGGCCTCGCTGATGCAGCGGGAAATGATGTCGGGCTTTGCCTCGATGTTGACGCCGAGTGCGGCCAGCGTGTCTGCCGCGCCCGACTTCGACGACAGTGCCCGGTTGCCGTGCTTGGCCACGTGCAGGCCGGCGCCTGCCGCCACAAGGGCTGCACAGGTCGACACGTTGTAGGTGCCCGAGGCATCGCCGCCCGTGCCGACGATGTCGATGGCGTCTGGCGGAGCAGAGACGCGGGTCATCTTCTCGCGCATGGTCATTACCGCGCCGGTGATCTCGTCCACTGTCTCGCCGCGCACCCGCAGTCCCATCAGCACCGCGCCGATCTGCGACGGAGTGGCGTTGCCCGACATGATGATGTCGAACGCCTCGCGTGCTTCCTCCACGCTCAACGGCTTGCCGTCGGCGATCTTCGCAATGAGTGGTTTAAGCTCAGCCATGCGTCAGCCCCAACATGTCACCGGCAGCCCTGCCAGCTTCAGGAAGTTACGCAGTAACGCATGGCCGTGTTCCGATGCAATGCTTTCGGGGTGGAACTGTACCCCGTGCACATTCAGCTCACGGTGCTGCAGCCCCATGATGATGCCGCCCGTCGAAGCGGTCACCTCCAGGCAATCGGGCAGGGAGGCGCGCTCTACCACCAGCGAATGATAGCGGGTGGCGTTGAAGCGGTCAGGCAGGCCCTCGAACAGGCCCTTTCCGGTACTCTCGATCTCCGACAGCTTGCCATGCATCAGCTGCTGCGCCCGGATGACATTGCCGCCGAAGGCCTGGCCGATGGCCTGATGACCCAGGCACACCCCCATCAGCGGCACCTTGCCGGACGCCTTTTCGATCACCTCGAGGCAAATGCCTGCTTCGTTGGGCGTGCAGGGGCCGGGCGACAGGACAATGGCTTGCGGGTTCATGGCCACCGCTTGATCCGCCGTGATGGCGTCATTGCGCACCACTTCGGTCTCAGCGCCAAGGTCGCCCAGGAAGTGATAGAGGTTCCAGGTGAAGCTGTCGTAGTTGTCGATCAGCAGGATCTTGCCGGTCATGTCGCTCATCACTGGCCCTTTCCGCCGCGCCCGGCAAACCGCACCGCTTCCTCGGCGGCCCGGAACAGCGCCTTGGCCTTGTTGATGCACTCATCCTGTTCCGATTGCGGCACGCTGTCTGCTACCACGCCGGCGCCTGCCTGAACGTACATCTTGCCGTCCTTGACGATGGCCGTGCGCAACACGATGCAGGTGTCCATTTCGCCGGTTGCGGAGAAGTATCCCACGCAGCCGCCATAAATGCCGCGCTTGGAGGTTTCCAGTTCGTCGATGATCTCCATTGCCCGCACTTTCGGCGCGCCTGACACGGTGCCGGCCGGGAAGCCCGCCGACAGCGCGTCGATGGCGTCCAGCCCGTCGCGCAGCTCGCCTTCCACGTTGGAGACGATGTGCATCACCTGGCTGTAGTATTCGAGGATGAACTGGTCGGTGACGTTGATCGAACCGATCTTCGCCACCCGGCCCACATCGTTGCGGCCAAGGTCCAGCAGCATCAGGTGCTCGGCGCGTTCCTTCGGGTCTGCCAGCAGCTCCTCCGCCAGCGCCCGGTCCTCCGCACTGGTGGCGCCGCGCCGCCTTGTGCCGGCGATGGGCCGGATGGTGACCTTGCCGTCGCGCACCCGCACCAGGATTTCCGGGCTTGAGCCGGTCACGGCGAAGCGGTCGAACTCCAGGTGATAGAGGAAGGGCGACGGGTTCACCCGCCTGAGCGCCCGGTACAGCGAGAACGGCGGCATGGCGAACTCGGTCTCGAAGCGCTGCGACAGCACCACCTGGAAGATGTCGCCGGCCGAGATGTACTCCTTCGCCTTGAGGACCATGTCCTTGTACTCATCCGGCGTGAGGTTTGAGCGCGGGGCCTCGATCGGAGTGGCTTCCGGGTCGTCGAAGGCCTGCAGTTCAAGCGGCCGGTCGAAGGCGTCCACCACCGCTTCCAGCCGGTCGCAGGCGCGGGCATAGGCGGCCTTGGCCGACACCTCCTCCTCGGGGAAGACCGGCGTGACCACGGTCACCTCGTCCTTCACCGCGTCGAAGATCGCCATGATGGTGGGCCGGATCATCAGCGCATCCGGCACCTTCAGCACGTCTTCGTTGGCATCGCCGAGGCGCTCCATCTGGCGCACCATGTCATAGCCCATGTAGCCGAACAGGCCGGCGGCCATGGGCGGCAGGTCTTCCGGCACGTCGATGTGGTTGGCGGCGAGCAGCTTGCGCAGCGAGGCGAGCGGCGGCTCGTCGTCGGCCACGAACGGCCCGTCGGGGTCGATGGCGGCGCGGGTGTTGATTTCCGCCTTGTCGCCGTTCACCCGCCAGATCAGGTCGGGCTTCATGCCGATCATCGAGTAACGCCCGCGCACCGCGCCGCCTTCCACCGATTCCAGCAGGAACCGGTAGGGCGCGTGGCGGGTGAGCTTCATGAAGGCGGAGACGGGGGTCTCCAGGTCTGCCACGAGGCGGGTATAGACCACCTGCGGGCGGCCCTGGTCATAGAGACGGGCGAATTCCGTGTTGTCGGGTGCGATGAGCATGGGCGTCGGCCTTGGCAATGCGTTGACGGTGCAGTGACGGGGCGCTGCGTGCTGGCCGGTTACTGGCCACCACGCAGCCTGCTCCATGCGGCATCGTCAATCTGCACGCCGATGTCCTCCTGCAGCGCCGTCACATACTCGGCGTAGAGGTCGTTGGACAGGTTTGAGGTCAGTACCTCGCGGATGGCTTCAGCCTCGGCCGACTTCGGGTCGTATGGTTGGGCCAGCACCGGCGAAGAGGCGATGATGCGGGCGGACTTGCCGTCTGCGGACATCGAGAAGGTATGACCATCCGCCGGCACCGAGAACAGTGCGGCCACGTCCGACGGGGTGAACTCGGCCGAGGCGTTGGTGCGCGATAGGCCGTTGACCGTCCTGACTTCGGTATTCTCGGCGGCTGCGAGGTCGGCGATCGGGGTGCCGGACTTCAGCTTTGCCACCAGTTCTTCAGCCTTGGCGCGGGTGGCGCTGGCCGCTTCGCGGGCCTTCCAGGCCTCGGCCACCTTGTCCTTCACCTCGTTGAACGGCGGGGTGGAGGAAGGAATGACCTCCCGCGTCTCAACCCAGGTGAAACCGTTGTCGCCGTCGGTAAGCGGCGAGATTTCCAGCCCGACTTCGGTTTCGAACGCTGTGGCAAGCGAGCTGGAATGGCCGGGCACGGTCACGGTCTGGCCACTGGTGTCGTTGCCGTCGCGCGATACCGGGCCGATCACGTTCACCTGCAGGGCGATTTCCCTTGCGGCTTCCTCCATGGTGGCGCCGCCGGCGCGAGCGTCCTCGAACTTGTCATGCAGGTCGAGAAGCCGGTCGCGGGCCTTGCGGGTGCGCACATCGGCGGCAACCTGCTCGCGGACCTCGTCGAGGGTTTTCGTGGCGCCGGGCTGAACCACAGTGGCCTTCAGCAAAACGGTGGACAAACGGCCGTTGACCACGTCCGACACAGCGCCGTCGGCCAGCGCGAAGGCTGCATCGGCAATTGCAGGA
>JAZBOA010000235.1:0-4996 GCA_036350935.1 Anderseniella sp.
ACATTTCTGCCATCAAAGGTCACGGTGAGCTCGCCGGAGTCAGGATCGACATCTTCGACAAAGCCGATGTCACCATTGTAGACCTCCTTGTCATAGTCGTTCTGGATCTGCATGACCTTGTCTTGGGGAGCGAATGTCCATCCAAAGCGCTCGACCTTTCGTTCGCCGGCTGGATTGAGCGCAGCCTGAAGCTCAATGTTGAGAGAGCGTGCTCCAACGCCTCCCCGGTTCATTGGGCAGAGCACCTGGATGTCACGGACAGGATCAAGGTTGAAGCGTCGGGGAATATGCAGCTTCACCAGGTCGATTATGCGTTGTACAGCGATCTCGGGCTCATCAGCTTCGACGAAGTAGAAGTCGCTCTCGCCTTCGGGTTTTGACAGGTCCGGGATCTGCCCCTGATTGATCCGGTGAGCCGACGTGATGATCCTGCTTTCAGCGGCCTGCCGGAATACTTCGGTCAATCTGACAACGGGGACTGCACCTGAAGCAATGACATCGGCCAGCACCTGGCCGGGTCCGACAGAGGGCAGCTGGTCAATGTCGCCAACGATCAGGAGGGCAGCATGATCGGGAATGGCCTTCATCAGCGACTGCATCAAAAGCACATCGACCATTGAGGCTTCATCGATCACCAGCATTTCGCAGTCGATGGGATTATCAGCGTCGCGCTTGAACGCACCGCTCTTCGGGTCGACCTCCAGCAAACGGTGAATGGTCCTTGCCTCGAACCCCGTTGCCTCGCTCATTCGCTTGGCGGCTCGTCCTGTTGGCGCGCACAGCTGCAGTTTGACGTCTTTGACTGACAGGATTCGCAGGATCGAGTTGACGATCGTCGTCTTGCCAACCCCGGGACCGCCGGTAATCACCAGGACCTTCGACATGAGTGCCAGACGAACGGCAACGGCCTGGCTCTCGGCGAGAGAGAGCCCCGTCTTTTGCTCGATCCAGGGTAGTGCCTTGTCAGGCTCAATGTAGGCCCAAGGCAGTGTTCCATTGACCAGGCAATGAATGCGCCTCGCGATCGTAATCTCTGCTCTGTGCAATCCGGCAAGGAAAATGCAAGGCGTTTCACCGACGCTGTCGCTAACCACGGTGTCATCAGCCAGTTCGAGGTCGAGTGCGGTCTGGACCAGTTCCGAGGATACCTCAAGCAATCCGACGGCAAGCGGCACCAGTTCGTTGACCGGAAGCCCGCAGTGTCCGTCGCTCATCGCTTCTGACAGGGCATAGGAGATACCGGCTCTTATGCGGACCATGGCAGTCTTTTCAATGCCGAGCTTCATGGCAATGGCGTCGGCCGTCTTGAAGCCAATGCCGCGAATATCGCGAGCTAACCGGTACGGGTTCTCGCTCATTACCTGCACAGCATCTGAGCCATAGGTCTTGAAGATCCGAACTGCTCTAGCGGTTCCGACACCATGGCTGTGCAGGAACACCATGATCTCGCGCACGATCTTCTGTTCCGCCCAGGCTTCGGTCATACGCCGGGCGCGAACCTTGCCAATGCCAGAGATCTCGTTGAGGCGTTCAGGCGAGCTCTCGATGATATCGAATACTTTTTCCCCGAAGGCCTTTACCAGCTTCTTGGCGTATACAGGTCCGATACCGCGGATCATGCCCGAAGCCAGGTAACGTTCGATGCCGTCCGTGCTGGTTGGAGCAGCTGTGCGCACGAACCGGGCCCGGAACTGCTGGCCATGTACCCGGTCATTGGTCCATTCGCCCGATGCTGTTATCCATTCGCCGGCGGAGATGGTGGCGGCGTACCCGATGACCGACACCTGGTCACGGTGTCCGCGGGCCTTGACCCGCAGCACGCAGAATCCGTTCTCTGCATTATGGAAAGTCACCCGCTCGACGGACCCCGCCAGGGTCTCACTGGTTGATTGCTCGGGCCTGTGTGCCTTTGTCATGACCCTCTCTTTGCCTTTTCACCAGGAGCTTGCTCAGGCTGCATGGCATGCACGCACAGTCGCTTCGCAGCCCAGATGACGCACCACCGATGATGTCCTCTTCGGCCTGGCGTTCATAGACCTGGTATTCCTGTTTGATCGACTTGATGGCGATCTTTGGGGGCATCTGACTGCGCTACGTGCTCGACGGGCTTGGCGACGATTCCATTGGCCAGTCTTGGTGTTGCCAGTCGTTCGCATTCGTTGTTTGCTGAAACCCGTTTGGTGGAAAGCATGAGGAGTTTGACGCTATGAACTTTTTGGTGATGTTGATTGTTGGCGCCATCGCTGGTTGGCTTGCCGGTATCATCGTGAAGGGCTTCGGCTTTGGCCTATTGGGAAATATCGTTGTCGGCATCGTAGGGGCCTTCGTTGCAGGTCTGGTTTTACCTGTGATCGGACTGAATATTGGCGGTGGCATTTTGGCCGCGATCATCAATGCAACGATCGGCGCAGTGATCTTGCTGTTCGTCATCAAGCTGGTCAAACAGGCCTGATCGACAGGTCAGGAAACAGTAGATCCAGTCAACTGTGTGATGCTGCTCAGGTCATCCGATATTGAGGCTGGTATGTCTTCCGATTTTGCCTTCAAGACCATTCGTGAGATCAGTAGCGGAATTTCCCACAAGGACTTTTCTCCGACCGAGCTCCTCGACGACGTTATTGCACGCTACGAGCGTTTGGAACCTGAGCTCAATATGTTCGCCCATGTTGATTTCGATGCGGCCCGCGTTCAGGCTCGTGCCGCCGAGGACCGCATCATGCGCAGCGAACGCCTGAGTGATCTGGACGGCATCCCGACTTCTATCAAGGATCTTATCTCGGTAAAGGGTATGCCGCAGCGCTTTGGCTCGCGCGCGACCACGGAGGCTCCTTCCGGAGTAGATGCGCCTTCTGTCGAGCGCTTACGCGCTGCCGGCGCGGTTATTCTCGGAAAGTCGACGACAAGCGAGTTCGGTTGCAAGGCCGTGGGAGACAGTCCGCTAACAGGCATCACCCGAAACCCATGGAACACCGATCTCACGCCAGGTGGATCGAGCTGCGGTGCAGCGGCGATGGTGGCGGCTGGGCTAGTGCCATACGCGATCGGCACCGATGGCGGTGGATCAGTTCGCATTCCGGCCGCCTTGTCAGGCCTGTTCGGCATCAAGGCGCATTTTGGCCGCGTTGCAGTTTTCCCAACATCGGCAACACCGACCCTTGCCCATGTCGGCCCGCTGGCGCGCACTGTTGAGGATGCCGCAATCGTCCTTTCGGTGATTGCGGGCTACGACAAGCGAGATCCCTTCACAGTCAATGGCGCCCAGCCCGACTTCGTTGGCGCGACCAGAACGCATCGCAAAATGAAGGTCGCCTGGAGCCCCACGCTTGGTTATGGACGGGTCGATCCCGAAGTCGCCAGTCTGACGGAACAGGCGGTCAAGCGGGTCGCCGGCATAGGCCTCGACGTGGAGTTGGTCGAGCACGTCATGGATGATCCCATAGAGATCTGGACAGCGGAATTTTATGCCGGTGTTGGAACACGGTTGCGCGGGATCATTGAAGGCCAGCCTGACCTGCTCGATCCAGCTGTCCTGGAAGTGCTGAAGCTCGCCATCGGCCAGGACATGAAGACCTATTATGCCAGCGTGTTTGCCCGTTACGACTTCCGCGAGAAGATGCGCGCCTTGTTTGAGCGTTACGACTTGCTGCTGACGCCGACACTACCGGTGGCAGCATTCGGGGCGGGGCTGAACATTCCCCCGGGCTACGAGGACAAGAACATCGTGTCATGGGCGACGTTCACCTATCCCTTCAACTTGACGGGTCAGCCTGGCGCCTCGATTCCCATCGGGTTTACTTCAGCCGGATTGCCAGTTGGCCTGCAGGCGATCGCATCTAGCCATGACGAGGTTTCGATCTTTTCGATGGCCGGCGCCTATGAAAGAGCATCCGACCATCATAAGCATGTCCGCCCGCCGGTTTGTTAGGCCGAAGAACCGGGTGCTGATCCATCTGAACGAAGAAAGCCGGTTCGCCAGCATGGACTGCGCATCATTCCTCAGGACTCACAATCTGCAACAATCGAGGAGACGGCGCGGAGACTGCCACGACAAGGATCCACGGTTGCTTGGTATGAATGCAATTCGGTGATGACCAGCTAGGCGCAGAGTGGCGCCTGCATTAACTGGATCAAAACATCCCGAACGACGTCTCTGCAAGTAATGCACGTTTAATAGCGAACACAGACGAAAAGAGCCGCCCCGGTTGGAACCGGGACGGCTCATGTTCTTCCATGGGGAAGAGTGGGTCTAGAAGTCCATACCGCCCATACCACCCATTCCACCCATGCCGCCGCCGCCAGGCATGCCAGGCATCGACTCAGACTGCTTCTTTGGTGAATCGGCAATCATGGCTTCGGTGGTGATCAGCAGCGAGGCAACCGAGGCTGCGTCCTGAAGTGCGATGCGCACGACCTTGGTCGGGTCCATGATGCCTTCGGCAACCATGTCGCAGTACTCTTCGGTCTGGGCGTTGAAGCCGAAGTTGCCGGTCTTTTCCAGCACCTTGCCGACCACGATGGAGCCTTCGACACCAGCGTTCTGCGCGATCTGGCGGATCGGCGATTCAAGCGCCTTGGAGACGATCTTGATGCCTGCCATGATGTCCGGGTTGGGGTTCGTCAGCGCATCAACAACCTTCTTGGCGCGCAGCAGGGCCACGCCGCCGCCCGGTACGATGCCTTCTTCAACCGCAGCGCGGGTAGCGTTCAGCGCGTCATCAACGCGGTCCTTGCGCTCCTTCACTTCGGTTTCGGTCGAGCCGCCCACCTTGATCACGGCAACGCCGCCTGCGAGCTTGGCGAGACGCTCCTGCAGCTTCTCGCGGTCGTAGTCCGACGTGGTGGTTTCGATCTGCGCCTTGATCTGGGCGCAGCGGCCCTGGATGTCGGCCTTCTTGCCGGCACCGTCGACGATGGTGGTGTTTTCCTTGTCGATGGAAACGCGCTTGGCGCGGCCCAGCATGTCAAGGGTGACGTTTTCCAGCTTGATGCCGAGGTC
>JAZBOA010000236.1:0-3380 GCA_036350935.1 Anderseniella sp.
ATACTTGGTGATCGCCGCCGTCAGCGTCGTCTTGCCATGGTCAACGTGACCAATCGTGCCGACGTTCACGTGCGGCTTCGTGCGTGCAAACTTTTCCTTGGCCATCTTTCTAGTCTCTACCTTTGCCTGGGACGTCCAACATTAAACTCATGCATCTTGCGTGCGGGCCGGGCCTGCCCTGGTGCTTCAAGCCCTGACCGGTCTGGAGCGGGTGAAGGGAATCGAACCCTCGTCTTTAGCTTGGAAGGCTATTGCTCTACCATTGAGCTACACCCGCACTCGCCGGCTGGAGGCATTCGAAACACGCCAGCCAGAATTACACTTCCTCGCCAAATCCACACTCGATCGCCTGGGTCACCTGCCCTTGCGGTGGTGGAGGGGGTTGGATTCGAACCAACGTAGGCATAGCCAACGGGTTTACAGCCCGTCCCCTTTAGCCACTCGGGCACCCCTCCTCCAAGCAAACATTCACCAGAAAGGCCTTTTCAATCAGGCATTTCGATGAAATATTGGACCTTCGAAACAGGTGACTTCGGCGCGCAAAACATTAGGCCCGGGGGTTAGCCGGGCGCTTTCATGGGCGTGTTATGCGCATGGGGGCGCGCCCTGTCAACAGGATTCGCAAGCAAAAACCAGCCCAGCGGCACATCGACTGCCGCTGCGTCAGACAGGTCCCGGCCAGATATTGAACAATACGCCTCTGGCACAAACCGCTGCACTCTATATATAGGCGCAACATGGACACTACCGGCAAACCTGACGGCGCCCACCGGGGCAAGCCAAACCGGCTTCGCGAACGCGAGGCGGACGATATCATATTCGGCCTGCATGCCATAGCCGAAGCACTGGCCAATCCTCGCCGCCATATCACCTCGTTCAAATGCACGCAGAACGCCCTGCCCCGGCTGGCGGATGCGCTGGCTGCACGGCCGGAAGTGGTGCCGGACATCGTGCACCGCAAGGATCTGGACCGGCTGACCGGCCCGGATGCGGTGCACCAGGGTGCCGTGCTGACGGCCCGGCCGTTGCGACAGCCCCATCTGGACAAGATCGACCGGACCGGCACCGTGGTGCTGCTGGACCAGGTGACCGACCCGCACAATGTCGGCGCCATCATGCGCTCGTGCGCGGCGTTCGCCGTCACCGCGCTGGTGGCCACTGCCCGGCACAGCCCCGAAGGCTCCGCCGTACTGGTGAAATCCGCGTCAGGCGCGGCGGAGCATGTGCCGTTCGTCAAGGTCACCAACCTTGCCCGCGCCATGGAAGAGCTGAAGGACTATGGCTTCACCATCGTCGGGCTGGACAGCGAAGCGGCTGAAACGGTCGAAACGCTGGATGTCCGGCCGCCGCTTGCCATCGTACTCGGCGCCGAGGGCAAGGGCCTGCGCAAGCTGACCCGCGACAGCTGCGATCACCTTGCCCGGCTCGACCTGCCTGGCCGCATCCAGAGCCTGAATGTGTCAAATGCGGCTGCGCTGACGCTGTACGCCCTGCGGAACTAGGGTCAGGACCCACTATTCTGACGGCAATGGTATGAGCCAATCTGGCTGGATACAAGGCGCAAGCGCGCTGGAAACCATCCGGTTTTCAAGCGCTTGCAACGCTGTTGCCAGGCAGATTGACCATAGCCCGAAGGGACGCGAAAACGGCTTCGACCTGCATCGTCAAAGCTCTTGGCAGCAGCACCACTGCGTCCTGCGAGCTTTTCCTTGCATATCATTGCCGTTTTCAGCGCCATTGCCTTCACAATAATGGGTCCTGACCCTAGAAAGCCGCCCGCGAACCGGTATGGATCGCGGACGGCGCCAGGGCCAGAATGACTGGCCTTCCCCCGGTTATTCGCAGTAGCAGTTGAGGCCGGTTGACCCCATGCCACCGTGGACGATGTACCCGCCACCGCTGACATGGCCGCCGCTCGCCGCCACGTAGCCGCCACCATGGCCATACCGGCGATGATGCTTGTGGCCATGGCCATGACCGCCGCTGACCACGTACCCGCCGCCGGTGGCATAGCCGCCGCCGGAGATCGTCATGTAGGCCGCAACCCCGGATCCCATGGCGAAAGCGTATCCATGGCCGCGTACGGCGGCGCGGTGGATCTTCTTGCACTTGGAGACCGACCGGATCGGCGCGCCATCCAGGGTGCAGCGATAATCCACAATGACGGCACCGCCGCCATACCCGCCGCCGGCGGCATAAGCGCTGCCGCCTGCATAGGCGCCTGCAGCCGACCCGGCAAAGGCAGCGGAACCGGCATAGAAGGCGCTCGGCCCGGCATAGAAGCCGCCGCCGGATGCGATCGACACAGAACTTGAGATCGACACCTGGTTGGTGGTCACGCTGTTGACCACGTTGTTGCTGATCCGGTTGATGTTGCGGTTGTTGTTGGTGTTGGTGTTGGTGTTGGTGTTGTGGTTGTTGTTGACGAACCGGCCACCGTGACCCCCCTTGCGCATGGCGTGCCCGCCGCCACGGCGGAAGCCCTTGCGCATTCCATGCTTGTTGCCGCCATGCATGCCCATGCGGTGGCCGCGCATCTTGTGGCGGTGCATGCCCTTCATGCCGTGACTGGAAGAGGCATGCATGCCGCCCTTCTTGCCGCCAGCATCCGCAGTATCCATCATCGGTACAAAAAACAGCCCGGCAGCAATGACCGGTACAATCAAGCTCGCAGCGATACGCATTACGAACAACTCCTCACTTTGCGACCGTTGCCGGTCATCTACGTCCCAGATGAGCCCCCCGGTTTCCGCCCTTGGGTCAAGATGAACACGCTGTACCATCCTGAGACACAAACACGCGAAAAAAGTGTGGCCTGCACCCCCTGCTGCAACCTGAGTGCCACTTGTTGCCGCCCGGCTGGCAGCCAAAGGCGCCAGTCAGGTTAACGCCCGGGCGGTGGCAGGAGGCGGGCCGTTAGCGGATGGCAGCGGGTTTCAACTTGCAAGCCAGCAGCAGGCCAAGTATGGAGACGCCGGGTGCATCGCTGCTTGTGCAGACACCCGCAAGGCTGCCGGCTTAGCTCAGTTGGTAGAGCACCTGATTTGTAATCAGGGGGTCGGGGGTTCGAATCCCTCAGCCGGCACCAGCTCTTCAGATGTTCATGACAGCGATGGACAGGTGAGCACTCCATGAAGGCTGGTACCGCATGAAGACGATCGCTCTGGACGCAACCGACATCCGCATCCTGTGCGCACTTCAGCAGCACGGGCGGCTGAGCAAGTCGCAACTGGCGGAGGCCGTGAACCTTTCCGCCACGCCTTGCTGGGCACGCTTCACGCGGCTGCAGAAGGCGGGGTTGATCCGCGGTTATCATGCCGAACTTGCCCTCAACCGCATCATCGACGTGTCGAAGGTCGTTGTGACCGTGTCGTTGAGCA
>JAZBOA010000237.1:0-20349 GCA_036350935.1 Anderseniella sp.
CAGCGCCGGTTTCCGGCGCTGCCCGGTTTGCCAGAGTAACCTGCGCGCCGGAGCGTTCGAGCAGTGTCTTGGCAATGAAGAAGCCCAGCCCCATGCCGCCGGTTCCATCGCGCCGGGTACTCTCGGCGGCCGCATAGCGGCTCCTCGTTGTAACAAACGGATCACCCAAACGTTCCATGATATCTGCCGGGAAGCCATGGCCATCGTCGCTTATGGTGAGGCTGAGTTGCTCCTGGGACCAGGAAATGCGCACTGTCACCCTGGTGCGGGCAAAGTCGACGGCATTCTCCATAAGGTTCACGAGCGCGTACTTTATCGCCGTATTGCGCTGCAGTACGGGCTCCGGCAGCGTGTTGCCGCTTCGATCGGTTTTCGGTTCGACGTCGAACAGGATGGCGACCTGCGCATTGTTGAGCGGTTCGGCGATTTCCTCGGCAAGCGCGGTCATGCGCACCGTCTGCAGCATCGCATCGGACTGGTTGTCACGCCTGGACAGGCGCGACAGGATCTCGCGGCAGCGTTGCGACTGGGACACCAGCAGATCGAGGTCCTCGGCCTGGGGTCCATCAAGGTCAAGCTCGCGCTTGAGCTCCTTTGCCACGAGCGAAATGGTGGCGAGCGGCGTGCCCAGTTCATGCGCCGCAGCCGCGGCAAGCCCGTCCAGCGCAGACAGCTGCTGCTCGTGGGCGAGCGCCACTTCGGTTGCGGCAAGGGCGTTGGCCATGTCGCGGGCCTCGCTGGCCACCGAGTTCACATAGAGACACGAAAAGACGATGCCGCAGACCAGCGCCGCCCATATGCCCGCCTTGTAGAGATCGGGCAGTTCCACCGTCTCGCCGGGATGCCATGGCAACGGCCAGTGATGGACCGCGATGAACGAGATGCACACCGTGGCCAGCCCGCCCAGCAATACCGTACGGGACAATGGCAGGGTTGCCGCAGAAACGGTAACGGGCACCACGAACAGGAACGAGAACGGATTGGCCAGCCCACCGGTCAGATAGATCAGGATGGCGAGCTGCAGGATGTCATAGGCAAGCATCAGGGACGAAAAACGCTCATGCAGCCGAGCCGTGAAGCTCCAGCTGAGCGACAAGGCGATGTTCAGCCAGGCCGAAAGGGCGATGATGGTCAGGCACGCTCCCAGCGGCAGCGGAAAGCCAAGCCCGAAATGGACCAGCAACACCGCAATCAGCTGACCGCTGACAGCCAGCCAGCGCAACCTGACGGAGGTGCGCAGCCGCAGGCCCTCGTAGGTGAAAAATCCGTGCGTCCTGTTGCCATTGGCCACTCCGGATACCGGCGTCAGCCCTGCCAGGGGCTTGTCTGTTGCATCCAGCATGAACAGGAGTTCCTGAAAACAATCCAGCGGCGACCCTAATCCAGGGCTCGCATGCGGCACAAGCCATGCCGGGGCATGAACTCGCGGGAAGTTGACCGGCCCGCGACGCGCTGTCACTTTTCAGACGGACTCCGGTCAACCATAGTCCTCCACGGTATGAAAAAGTCTTCTCTCATCATGGCGCTCGGCGCCTTGCTCGTCGCGCTCGGCGCCCTCGGCGCTTCACTGGTCTTGGCGCCCGGCGGCCGCATGGCCGAAGTCATCAGTTCGGGCGAGGCGCTGGTGGGGGGCGCGTTTGAGGCAACCGACCACAATGGCAAACGGGTGAGCGACAAGGAGTTCCTCGGCAAGCACACGCTGTACTATTTCGGCTATACATTCTGCCCCGATGTCTGCCCCGCAGAATTGCAGGTCATATCCGCAGCCCTCGCACAGGTGCCAGGCGCGGAAGAGAAATTCCAGGTGGTGTTCGTCAGCATCGACCCCGAGCGCGACACGCCTGAGATCATGAAAGACTATGTTGCCAATTTCTGGCCCGGCACCGTGGGGCTCACGGGGTCTGCCGAGGACATCCGGCAGATTGCCGGCAAGTTCCGCGTGTACTTTGGCAAGGCTCCCGGCAAGGACGGCGAGGGCAAGGACGACTATCTCATGGATCACTCCTCGATTGTCTACCTGATGGGTCCCGATGGTAAATTCATCCGGCATTTCGCCTTTGGCACCCCCGCCGACGACATGGCAAACGCCCTGAAGACTGCGGTCGAGGGCTGATTCAGCACGATTGCAGCCTGTTTTTTCCCCAATTGCACGATTTGTGACAGGGAGATTGCCGCACCCCGGCTGATCTGCTATGTTGCACCGCAACATAATTCCGGATCGCGACCGTTGCGGGCCGCTGGGGGACAAGATTTCACCATGCTGTACATGATCTACGAGATGAACCATGCCGCCGTCGCTCCATGGCGGATGGCAGCGCATTACGGCCATGCCTACTGGACCAGCGGCGTCAACCCGCTTGCCGGCACCGAGCTCGGCCGCTCGATGGCCGCCTCGCTGGAAATGTTCGAGCGGTTGACGCGGCGCTACGGCAAGCCGGAATTCGGTATCAAGTCAGTTCCCGTGAACGGCGCCGATGTTGCGATTGAGCCCCGGGTGGTGTGGGACAGGCCGTTCTGCAGGCTGCTGCACTTCGCCAAGCAGACCAGGAAAAGCAAGACTCCGGCCCGCAAGATACTCATCGTTGCGCCGATGTCCGGCCACTACGCGACGCTGTTGCGGGGTACCGTCGAGGCCATGCTGCCGCACGGCGAAGTGTACATAACCGACTGGACGGATGCGCGCGACGTGCCGCTGTCGCTCGGCTCCTTCGACCTCGACGACTATATCGATTACGTGATCGGCATGATCCATCACCTTGGCGAGAACGTGCACGTCATGGCGGTCTGCCAGCCGACCGTGCCCGTGCTTGCAGCGGTGTCGCTGATGCACCAGCGCCAGGACAAGCTGGTGCCGGCATCGATGATCCTGATGGGCGGTCCGATCGATACCCGCCGCAACCCGACCGTGGTCAACGAGCTTGCGACCGAGCGCGGCACCGCCTGGTTCAAGCGCCACGTGATCGTGCGAGTGCCGGCGCCCAATGCCGGCTTCATGCGACAGGTCTATCCGGGCTTCATGCAGCTGACCGGCTTCATGACAATGAACCTGGACCGGCACATGGACGCCCATCGCGAGTTGTTCTGGCACCTGGTGGAGGGTGACGGCGATTCCGCTGAGAAGCACCAGGAGTTCTATGACGAGTATCTGTCGGTGATGGACCTCACAGCCGAGTTCTATCTGCAAACCATCGACCGGGTGTTCGTCAAGCAGGCCCTGCCCAAGGGGGAATTCTACTACCGCGACACGCTGATCGAGCCGGCATCGATCACCTCGACGGCACTGATGACTGTCGAAGGCGAGAAAGACGACATCTCCGGCATCGGCCAGTCGGAAGCCGCTCACGAACTTTGCCCGAACATTCCGCAGGACATGCGCGACCATCACCTGCAGGAGAAGGTCGGCCACTATGGCGTGTTCAATGGATCGCGGTTCCGCGCGCACGTCGTGCCACGCATCGTGAGCTTCATGAGCAAGCGCGACTGAGCCGATCGGCAATTGCTGTCTTGCAACCGGCTGCATGATTGATCCATCCCGGCTTGTCTGACAATCTCGGCGGGCATGAGGCGGACGGCGAATCGGTACGCCACGTCCGGGCCATCAGCGGGATTGTTCATGGAAGCTTGAGACGAGATGTCCCTGAAACCCCTCAGGCGCCTGATCGGCGGCATCAGCGACCCGGACGAAGCTCCAGCCACGCTGGAGATTGACGGCCGGGACGTGTCTGTCGGCTACCGGCGAAACGCCCGCGCCCGCCGGATCATCATGCGCATGGACAAGCGCGGCCACGGTATCGTGCTTACGGTGCCGGACGGCACCAGCTTTCTGCGAGCCTACGATTTCGCCCGGTCGCAATCGGGCTGGATATGGCAGAGGCTGGAGCCGGATGCCAGGCTTGACGAAGTGTCGCTTGAAGGCCTGAGAATTACGGTGCGAGGCCTTCCCCACACCATCGAACAGGCCACCGGAAGGGGTGTGCCAGTGCACATCCGCGACCTGCCAACCCCGGCGCTCATGGTGCGGGGCGAAGTCCGGCACCTGCCAAGACGGATCATCGATTTCCTCAAGCGAGAGGCAAGGGCAGACCTTGAACGGGCATCGCTCGCCTACGCCCGGGTGATGGACGCCCGTTTCGGCCAACTGACCGTCCGGGACACCACGTCCCGCTGGGGATCGTGTTCGAGCAATGGCACGCTGTCGTTCTCCTGGCGGCTGATCATGGCGCCGCCCCGGGTGCTGGATTATGTCGCCGCCCACGAGGTCGCGCACCTTCTGGAGATGAACCACGGGCCGGATTTCTGGGGTCACGTCTACCGGCACTGCCCGCATGCAGACTGGTCGCGCAAGTGGCTGCGAAAGAATGGCCACACGCTGCACAAGCTGCCGTTCTGAGGTGGCCCGGTTCACCTCATCCGGCGACGTTCATGAGCAGGCGGCGGTATATCAGCGGGCCTCCAGATACCGGCGATCTTCCTGGGTTTCCCTCCTGCGCTCGGCGCGCGAAACCGGCGGTGGCTGCTGCACGGGTGGCGCAGACTCCTGGCTGCCAAAGATGTTGCGAAGGCTGTCGACAAAGCCGCCTGCGTCAGTCTGGGTGCCTTCGTCCCGGCCAGGCGCATAGGCAATCGCGGGCTCGTCAGGCTGGTAATAGCCGGGCAGCGGCACCGAATCGAGCTGCGCATGAACCGGCCGCATTACCGAGGCGAAGATGCGGGCCGGCATGGAGCCTCCGGTCACGTCCCTGGTGGGTGCATTGTTGTCGTTGCCGACCCATACGCCCGCGACCAGGTGTGACGTATAGCCAATGAACCAGGCATCACGGTAATCCTGCGACGTCCCGGTCTTGCCGCCGGTCTCGTGACCCTCAATCACGGCGGCCCTGCCGGTGCCTTCCTCCACGACCTTGCGCATCATGAAGTTCATGGCGCCAAGCGACTCGAACGAGACCACCTGGCCAGGCCCTCCGCCGGTACGCTCGTACAGCACTTTGCCTTCGCGCGTGGTGATGCGGGTAATGGTGTGTGGCAATACCCCGCTGCCGCCATTGGCAAACGGAACATAGGCGCCGGTCAACTCCAGCAGGCTGACCTCCGAGGTGCCCAGCGCTATCGATGCGTTGTCAACCAGCGGCGAGACAATGCCAAGACGCCGTGCGGTCGCTGCCACGTTGTCCGGTCCGACCTCCATGGCGAGACGGGCCGCAACGGTGTTGATGGATTTCTGTAGCGCGGTGGTCAGCGTCACCGGCCCCAGGTGTTCGTTCCTGTAGTTTTCCGGAGACCAGTTGCCGATGGTGACCGGTTCATCGACCTTTACGGTTCTCGGCGTCATGCCGGCGTCGATGGCTGCCAGGTAAACGAACGACTTGAACGAGGAGCCCGGCTGCCGGCGTGCCTTGACCGCCCGGTTGAACTGGCTCTGGACATAGGAGCGGCCGCCGATCATGGCGCGCACGGCGCCGGTAGTGTCCATGACGACCATCGCCGCCTGACTTGCGTTCAACTTCTTGCCGTTGGCGGCGAGTTCTTCGCGCACCGCTTTTTCAGCCAGGTCCTGCAGGTTGGGATCGATGGTCGTCTCGACCACCACCGAGTCGTTCAACTCGCCGATCAGGTCGGGCAGCGACTCGCTGACCCAATCGACAACGTAGCGTTTTGCGGGAATGTAGGTGGAGCCAGGCGCCCGTGCCTGGACACCGCTGGTGGCATCAGCCTCGGCCTGGGTTATGAACCCGGCCCTGACCATGTCGTTCAGCACCTCGCGTGCACGCTGATTGGCGCGCTCGGTGGAAGAAATCGGGTTGAAGCGGCTGGGCGCCTTCAGGACCGCAGCCAGAACGGCGGCCTCCGACAGGTTCACGTCACGCGCCGACTTGCCGAAGAACCGCTGTGCGGCCTTGTCGATGCCGGTCGCGCCGGCGCCGAAGTAGACCCGGTTCATGTAAAGCTGCAGGATCTCGTCCTTGGAGAACTTGCTCTCCAGCCACACCGCCAGCACCGCTTCCTGCATCTTGCGCTCCAGCGTGCGATCCGGCTTGAGGAACAGGTTCTTGGCCAGCTGCTGGGTGATGGTGGAGCCGCCCTGCACGGTGGCGCCCGCCTGCCAGTTGCTGTACAGCGCACGCGCAATGCCGATCGGATCGACGCCGAAATGCGAGTAGAAGCGGCGGTCCTCGATTGCGATGATGGCCTGTGGCACGTAGGGCGGCAGCTCGTCGATGCGCACAGCGTCACCAAAGAACGATCCGCGCTCTGCCAGAACCGAGCCATCGGCGGCCAGCAGCATGATCCCGGGTTCACGCTCGGGAATGTTGAACAGGCCCTGCTTGTCGAGGTTCACGAACAGGTAGCCGGTCGTGGCGAACACGGCAATGAGAGCCCACAGCCCCAGCATCATGCCCCATGACAGCAGCCGGAACACCAGCGGACGGCGCCGGCGGCGGGACGGCTTTGACGGCGGCTGGGCGACGCCGGCCTTGCGGCGCGGGCCGGGCCCGGCAAACACCGGGTCACGGCGCTGAGGCAGCTTCTTCCTGTTGCCGAACCCGAACACGGTGAAAGTTTTCCTTCTGGCCCCTTGCGCAAGGCTTCAAGAGTGCGCTGCAACGGCTGTCACATGCAGGCCAATGCTTACAATGCGGATCGCAGCCTACATTCGGCCCGTTAACCGGCTGTTAACGTTGCTCGCCTGTGGGGGACGCAATTGACAGCATCTACCGGCTTGCCGCGCAATAATGTCACTACAATGGCGTCAAAACCCCGCGTCAAACGTCGAGATTGGCCACCGACAGGGCATTCTCGCGGATGAAATCGCGGCGCGGCTCGACCACGTCGCCCATCAGCTTGGTGAAGAGATCGTCGGCCTCGTCGAGTTCCGACACCTTGACGCGCAGCAGCGAGCGGACGTTCTTGTCGAGCGTGGTTTCCCACAGCTGCTCGGGATTCATCTCGCCCAGACCCTTGTAGCGCTGCATCGAGATGCCCTTTCGGCCTTGCGCGAAGACAGCGTTGAGCAAGTCCATCGGTGAGTGCACCATTATCTCGGTGTCCTTGCGGCGAAGCTTTGCCGCCTTGGCGTAGATCTCCTGAAGGTGGGGCGCCAGACGATCAAGGCGCAAGGCTTCAGCCGAGCCCAGCATGCGGGCGTCGAGAACGTGTGCTTCCTTCACGCCGCGCAATTCACGGGTGAAGGTAAAGCCGCCATCGGCATCGGCTGCGCCCTGCCAGCCCCGCTCGGTCTCTTCGGAGATGTTGTCCAGACGGCGCGCGATATAGGCCGCTGCCTCGTCGGCAATGGCGGCGTTGCCGATGACTTCCGGATTGAATGCGCCGGCAATGGCCGCCTGCTCCACGATGTTGCGGGCATAACGCGAATGCATGCCTTCAAGGGCTGAGCGGACCTGCAGCGCCTTGTCGATGATGTCCCGCAGGTCGGCGCCGGCGCGCTCGGCGCCATCGGCCGTCACCAGCACGGAATCCTCCATCCCCTGGCCGATAAGGAATTCCTCCAGTGCAGCATCATCCTTGAGATACTGCTCGGACTGCCCCCGCTTGACCTTGTACAGGGGAGGCTGGGCGATGAACAGGTGGCCGCGCTCGATGATCTCCGGCATCTGCCGGTAGAAGAATGTGAGCAGCAGTGTCCGGATGTGGGCGCCATCCACGTCGGCGTCGGTCATGATGATGATCTTGTGATAGCGCAACTTGCCGATATTGAAGTCATCACGGCCGATACCGGTGCCCAGCGCGGTGATCAGCGTGCCGATCTCCTGGCTGGAAAGCATCTTGTCAAAACGGGCGCGCTCGACATTGAGAATCTTGCCGCGCAACGGCAGCACGGCCTGATTTTCGCGGTTGCGTGCCTGCTTGGCGGAACCACCGGCCGAGTCGCCCTCTACGATGAAAAGCTCGGACTTGGCAGGATCGCGCTCCTGGCAGTCTGCGAGCTTGCCTGGAAGCGAAGCGACATCGAGCGCGCCCTTGCGGCGGGTCAGCTCGCGCGCCTTGCGGGCGGCCTCCCGGGCAGCCGCCGCCTCCGCCACCTTGGTGACGATGGCGCGAGCTTCGGCGGGGTGTTCCTCGAACCAGGTGCCGAGGCCTTCGCTGACTGCGCTCTCAACGATGGGGCGGACCTCCGACGACACAAGCTTGTCCTTCGTCTGGGACGAGAACTTGGGATCGGGCACCTTGACCGACAGCACGCAGGTAAGCCCTTCGCGGGCATCGTCGCCGGACAGCGTCACCTTCTCCTTCTTTGCGATGCCGCTTTCGCTGGCATAGCTGTTGATGATGCGGGTGAGCGCGCCACGGAATCCTGCCAGGTGCGTGCCGCCATCGCGTTGCGGAATGTTGTTGGTGAAGCACAGCACGTTCTCGTGGTAACTGTCGTTCCACCACAGCGCACACTCGACGGTGACCCCGTCCTTTTCCGTCACGATGGAAATCGGCTCAGGCAGCATGGGCTGCTTGGCACGGTCGAGATACTTCACGAACGCCGAAATGCCGCCTTCGTAATGGAGGTCCACCGACTTCGGCTCGGCATGGCGATTGTCAGAAACCGTGATGAACACACCGGAGTTCAGGAAGGCAAGCTCGCGCAACCGGTGCTCAATGGTGTTGTAGTCGAACTCGGTCATGGTGAAGGTATCGGTGCTTGGCAGGAAGGTAATCTCGGTACCCTTGCGGCCACCCTGCTCGCCAACCGCCGCGAGCGGCGCATCCGCCACGCCATGGGTGAAGCTCATCTGCCAGTGCTTGCCGCTGCGCCAGATATCGAGTTTCAGCCACGACGACAGCGCGTTGACCACCGATACGCCCACGCCATGCAGACCGCCGGACACCTTGTAGGAATTCTGGTCGAACTTTCCGCCGGCGTGCAGCTGGGTCATGATGACCTCGGCCGCCGAGACGCCTTCCTCCGGATGCAGGTCGGTGGGGATTCCACGGCCATTGTCGGACACCGAGCACGAGCCATCGGCGTTGAGGCGCACCTCGACCCGGTCGCAGTGACCGGCCAGCGCCTCGTCGATGGCGTTGTCCACGACCTCATAGATCATGTGGTGCAAGCCTGAGCCATCGTCGGTATCGCCGATATACATGCCCGGCCGCTTTCGCACGGCATCGAGCCCCTTCAGCACCTTGATGCTGCCGGCGCCGTATTCTTCGGGCTGGGGTTGACCTGTTTCTTCGCTCATGCCGTTTCCCGTTCCGGCCGGACGGACAGGGTGACCTGCCCGTCGGCAACTTCAAAAATCTCTATGCCGCTGGACGCAGCCTCGAAGAGGTGCCGGTCAGTGCCGGTCATCCAAGTCTGGCTGCCCAGCTCCAGCAGCTCGTCCATCAGCGCCGCGCGGCGCACGGCGTCCAGGTGGGCAGCCACCTCGTCCAGCAGCAGCAGCGGCGCTGCGCCATCGAAGGTGTCGCGTACGGCGCGCGCCTGCGCCAGGACAAGGCCGAGCAGCAAGGCTTTCTGCTCGCCTGTCGAGCAAAGCCTGGCTTCCATGGCGCGCGGCCCGTGCACCACCAGAAGGTCCGACCGGTGCGGTCCCCGCAAGGTTCTGCCCGCCGCCCGGTCAAGCCCCCGCGAATCAGCCAGCAGTGTACGATATTCATCCTCAATCTGCACGGCTGGACGCTCATTTAATTGCTGCTCCAGTTCACCGCTGACCGTCACCTCGGCCCAGGGAAAAGCGCTCTCACGGCGACCCTCGCGGGCTTGCTCGACAAAGCCTGCGACAATGGCCATGGCATTGCTGCGGGCTGCGGCCACCGCCACCGCTGCCTCGGCAAGCTGCGCCTCAACGCTGTCCAGCCAGCGGGCTTGCGGCCGGTCTTCCGCCAGCAGCCGGTTACGCTCGCGCAGCAGCCGTTCAAGCGCATTGACGCGGCTGCCGTGTCCCCCGTCAAACACCGCCGTGAGGCGATCGAGATAGCGCCGCCGGTCGCTGGCCGGACCGGCGAACAGGCGATCCATGGCCGGGGTGAGCCACAGCATCCGCAGGTGGCCTGCAAGGGCGCCGGCGCTGCGCTGCACCTGGCCGTCAATGCGGACCTCGCGCGCGCTGGCCGGCATGGCGGGATCGGCTGCCGGCTCACGCAATTGCCAGGCGGTGCCGAGGCGGGTCTCGAGACCGTCGTTCTCCACCGTGGCCGAAACCGCCCAGGCGGCCTGTACCCGGCCGGCTGGGGCCAGGTCCTCATAGGGCGCGCCGCGCAAGCCCCGGCCCGGCATCAGCAGCGAGATTGCCTCCAGTACATTGGTCTTGCCGGCACCATTGTGACCGCACAGGGCAATCAGGCCCGACGACGGCCCGACGCGGGTGGCCGCATGGTTGCGGAACCCGGTCAGCGTCAGGCTGGTCAACTGGAGTTTGGGCGTGAACGCCAATCGAAACGTCTCCCCGGCGCCGAGCCTTGCGCAACAATGGCAAGCGATGACGCGCGTGAAATCAACCGGCAAGCGGGCGTTCAGACACGCATCGGCATCAGCACGTACAGAACCCGGTCGTCGGCTGCATCCTGCAATATGGTGGGTGAACCCGAATCCGACAACAGGAAGGTGGCGGTATCGCCCTTGAACTGACCGGCGATGTCGAGCAGGTAACGCGAGTTGAAGCCCACGTCGATCGGCTCGTCAGCGTAGCTCGCCGCAATTTCCTCTTCCGCGGAGCCGGAGTCCGGATTGTTGACGGTCAAGGTCAGCCGGTCGGTCGCGATGTTGAGTTTCACCGCCCGGCCCTTCTCGCTGGAGATGGTCGAAACGCGATCGACGGCCTGTGCGAACAGGCGGGTGTCAACCTCCAGCCGCTTGTCATTGCCGGTCGGGATAACCCGCTCATAATCGGGGAATGTCCCATCGATCAGCTTCGAGGTCAGTACCAGCTGCTCCATCTCGAAGCGAATCTTCGAGGCCGACAGGGACACGGCGATCTCGCCGTCTTCGTCCTCGATCAGCTTGGCAAGCTCCAGCACCGTCTTGCGCGGCACGATGACGCCTGGCATGCCCGCAGCGCCTGCCGGAGCCTGCAGCTCGACCCGCGCCAGCCGGTGGCCATCGGTTGCGACAGCGCGCATGACGCCAGAATCGAGCGCGTGCACGTAGATGCCGTTGAGATAATAGCGGGTCTCCTCGGTGGAGATGGCGAAGCGGGTCTTGTCGATCATCAGCTTCAGGTCGGCAGCCGGGATCGTGAACGAATGGGTGGATTCACCGCTGGCCAGATCGGGGAAGTCCTGCGGCGGCAGCGCCTGCAGCGAGAAGCGCGAGCGCCCGGCAATGACCGCGAGGCGGCCTTCGTCCGGACCCTGCTCGAGTTGCAGCTGCGCGCCATCCGGCAGCTTGCGCACGATATCGTAGAGCATGTGGGCCGGCACGGTGGTGGAACCGGGCTGGCCGATGTCTGCGCTGGTCTGCTCGACAATCTCGATATCGAGGTCGGTGGCCGTCAGCCTCAGCCCGCCATCGGCTGCCTGCAGCAGCACGTTGGACAGGATCGGAATGGTATTGCGGCGCTCGACCACCGACTGGACGTGGTTGAGCGACTTGAGAAACGATCCGCGTTCGATGGTAACCCGCATGTGCCTACAATGCCCTTGAAACGGTCATAAGACGGAAACCGCCGCCATCGAGGCAGCGAGATGCCGTGACTTAAGCTGTTTGCGGCGGGGTTATCAAGTCAAAGGCTCGAAAACCCCGCTGCAGAACGCTGGACAGTGTGGAAAACCAGCCGGGAAGAAGCGGACTGCTCAGCCCTGTTCGATCAGCCGTGACAGCAGCGTCACCTCACGGGCGAGCTTCTCGTCGGCCTGCATCAGCTCCTCGATCTTGCGAACGGCATGCAAGACCGTACTATGATCGCGATTACCGAAGCGGCGGCCAATCTCCGGCAGCGAGCGCGACGTCAGCTTCTTGGCCAGGTACATGCCGATCTGGCGCGGACGAACCACGGCGCGGGCGCGGCGCGGGCTCAGAAGGTCGGCCCGGGTGACGTTATAGTGGCGGCCGACAATCCTCAGGATATCCTCAACCCTCACCCGGGTCAGTTCGGCGGTCTGCGACAGGTCGCGCAGGGCAAAGGCCGCCATGTCCACGGTCATCGGCTGGCGAGTAAGATGCTGGCTGGCAATGATGCGGTTCAGCGCACCTTCCAGTTCGCGGCCACCGCCGGTTATCCGGTTGGCCACGAACTCCAGCACGTCATCGGCCACGATAAGGCTGGGGTCCTTGCGCTGAACGGCAGACAGCTTGGACTGCAGGATGGACCGGCGCAGACCGAGATCCGGCGCCTCGATGTCCACCACAAGACCGCCGGCAAGGCGCGAGCGCATGCGCTGGTCGATGCTTTCAAGCTGCGACGGCGGGACATCGGCGGCAATCACCACCTGCCGCTTGGCGTCCACCAGGGAGTTGAAGGTATGGCAGAACTCCTGCTGCATGGTCTTGCCCTGCAGGAACTGCAGGTCATCGATGAGCAGCACGTCGATGGACTGGAAGTAGTCCTTGAACGACAAGGTGTCACGCACCTTCAATGCCGCCATGAAGTGATACATGAACCGTTCCGCGGTAATGTACAGCACCTTGCGGTCCGGGTTGAGATCACGGATGCGCCAGGCGATGGCGTTGATCAGGTGGGTCTTGCCCAGGCCCGCTGCAGAATGAACGAACAGCGGGTTGAAGCTTACAGGCGCGCCCGGACGGGCCTCTGCCACGCGCATGGCGGCGGCATGGGCCAGTGCGTTCGAGCCCCCCTGCACAAAGGTTTCAAAGGTCAGGTTATGGTCAAGCTGCGAGCCGCGTTCACGCTCTGGCGCACTGGTGCGAAGCGTCTTGGCGACCGGCTCAACGGAATCTGAATGACCATCTTCAAACCCGGCGACGGGCGCGACAGCCTGAGCGGCAGTGGGCAGGCCGCGGGTGCGGACCTGGATGTCGACCAGTGAAATGCCTTCGTACTCGGCAGCGCAGCAGGCGGTTAGCTGATCCACGTAATGCGACTTTATCCAGCTGCGCAGAAACCGCGTCGGAACCGACACATTCAGAATTCCATCGGCAATGCTCTCCGGCTCCATGCGGGCGAACCAGCTCGAGTACAAGTCTTCGCCCAGTTCAGCACGCAACCGCGCGGCCACACGGGTCCAGACCGTTGAGAGCGACGACCGCCCACGTCCGCTTTCAGGCGCTGCCACAGCACTGTCGTCCGTGCGTCCGCGAACCGGTCTTGCGTCTGGTTCATCACCCGTTCTGTTTGTCACTGCCATGATCCCCTCAGAGTCCCTGATTGATATTCCATTGTTCTTGCCTGACGATCAGTATGGCTTGCCACCGGACAGCAGAAAGGGTTCACGGATTGCACATCAATCCGCGCCGCACCTGTCATGTCCGACGAAAAACCGCCGCCTCAAGCTGACCCAACCAGGTCAGCTGCCCCGTTTAACTCTACTCACTTACAGCCGAGAAACTCCGTTCGAACCATCCCGCCAAGAACAGCCCGAGCCTCACGCTTTTCGCTTGTTGTTGTTGCTGGCGACGGGAGCCGCCGCCAGTGAGAGAAGATTACAATTCCAGCATTGAGCGATGCAAGCCCACGAAGGTTGAACCTGCAGGCTGAAGAGCGCCGGGGGCGCGCAACGGGTGCCGCAAGAGTCAACTCAGAGGCGTCCCAAGCGGTTGACTCTGATAAGCAATTCTTGACCTGTTCAGCATTCTCAAAGCGGCGGAAAACTGCGAAAAAATATTTTGAGCGCACCCCTGAAACAGGTCCAAATTCGCCGCAAATTTTTCTGAAGCAACGATTGTCCTTAATAAGGCCTTAAAATAGCGGGGAAATTTCTGACAACTGCAGTTTTTGAACATTTGCTGAACGTGCCTGCGCAGGTTTGCGCGGCGTGCTGATCAAATACAAAAGGGCCGCTTGCGCGACCCTGCTGCAAAATCCCTTGAGGGGCAATGATTTGGCGATCAGGCGGACAGGGCCTTGATGCGCTTGGCCAGCCGCGAGACCTTCCGGGAGGCGGTGTTCTTGTGCAGGATGCCCTTCTGGGCACCGCGCATCATCTCGGGCTGGGCTGCCTGCAAGGCGGCCTGTGCGGCAGCCTGGTCGCCGCTGGCAATGGCTTCCTCGACCTTGCGGACGAAGGTGCGAACGCGCGAACGGCGGTTCATGTTGATCTCGGTGCGCCGGGCATTGCGCCGGACGGCTTTCTTTGCCGAACGAGTATTGGCCATGTGTGTCTTTTCCTGAACGCGCAACGGCCTCTGTCAGACGGGCCCTTGCGAAAAACCTGTAGGACAACCGCTCAATGGAGACCGTCACGCAAATGCATGGCGGACTTCAGAACAGCAGATGCCCTGAGATGCCGGGTTCATAACCCAACTTGCATATGCCGTCAACAAACACATCCGGATCCGGCCAAGGTTGATTGCCGGACTGCGCCGGCACGTCACGAGTTGGAAAAGCTGGCCTTGCGCTTTTCGGCAAAGGCCGACATCCCTTCCTTCTGGTCGTTGGTGGCAAACATCGAATGAAACAGCCGGCGTTCGAAGCGTACACCCTCGGCCAGCGTGGTCTCGTAGGCGCGGTTGACGGACTCCTTGGTCATCATGGCGATGGGCCGCGACTTGGCGGCGATGACGCCCGCCACCTTGATCGCCTCGTCAACCAGCTGGTCCGCCGGGACAATGCGCGATACCAGCCCTGCGCGCTCTGCTTCGGCTGCATCCATCATGCGGCCTGTCAGGCACATTTCCATGGCCTTGGACTTGCCCACGAAGCGGGTCAAGCGCTGGGTGCCGCCCGCCCCCGGCATGACGCCAAGATTGATCTCGGGCTGGCCGAACTTTGCGGTGTCAGCTGCAAGGATGAAGTCACACATCATGGCGATCTCGCAGCCGCCTCCCAGCGCATAGCCGGCAACGGCTGCAATGACGGGCTTGCGCACGTCTGCCAACCGCTCCCACTTGCCGATGAAGTCCCCCATATAGGTGTCCATGTAGGACTTGGACTGCATTTCCTTTATGTCTGCCCCGGCGGCGAAAGCCTTCTCTGAGCCGGTGAGCACGATGCAGCCGATCGACGCGTCCTGCTCAAACATATCGAGCGCCTCGTTCAGCTCGGTGATCAGGGCGGAGTTGAGCGCGTTGAGCGCATCTGGCCGGTTGAGCCGGATCAGACCAACGGCGTCACGGGTTTCGACAATGATGTTGTTGTAGCTCATGGGCGCTGCTCCCGGCTGAATGACCTGTAGGGTTCGCGCCGCAATAGACAGCAAAGCTGCTAACGCTGGCAAGTGGGGCAATAGAAGGTAGACCGGCCGGACTGGACAATGCGCGTGATGTGCGAGGTGCAACCGGGCGAGCGGCAGGGCTCGGCCTCGCGGTCATAGACATCGAAGCGCTGCTGGAATTCGCCGCTGGTGCCATCGGTATGGGCATAGTCGCGCAATGTGGAACCGCCTGCGGCAATGGCCTCGGTCAATACCGAGCGCACCGCGGCTACCAGCGCTTCCACCCGCGGGCTGCCGCCGCGTTGCCGGACGATGCTGCCGGCCATGCGCCGCGGCGACAGGCCGGACCGGTACAACGCCTCGCACACATATATATTGCCGAGACCCGCAATGACGTGCTGGTCGAGCAAGGCAGCCTTGAGCGGCGCCTTTCGCCCGGCAAAGGCGGCAGCGAGATAGCCGGCGTTGAACATGTTGCCCAGCGGCTCGACGCCAAGGCCTGCCAGGAAGCGGTTTGTATCCTGTTTTCCTGGTGCGATCAAATCGACAAAACCGAACCGGCGCGGATCGGCATAGACGACGCGGGTGCCGTCATCGAGATCAAACACCAGGTGATCGTGGGGGCCGTCACCCTGCCGGCCTGCCTCCTCTGCATAATAGAACTCGCCGAGGTTATGCGCCTGCCCGTCTGGCCGCCAGATGGTGAAGCGGCCCGTCATGCCGAGATGGGAGAGTAGTGTCTCGCCCGTATCGAGGTGGATCAGGATATACTTGGCCCGCCGTTCAACCCGCGACACGCAGCGGCCCTGCAGCCGCGCCGTCAGGCCATCCGGAAAAGGAAAGCGCAGGTCAGGCCGGTTGAGCCTGACCGAGACGATGCGGCGGCCGGCAAGGGCAGGCTCCAGCCCCCGGCAAACCGTTTCGACTTCTGGCAGTTCAGGCATGGCGATCCTCTGCCGTATCCGGGTATGCGGCACGTTCACCCTTCGGCGCTCAACAGATAGCCATGATCGGCGCTGTGGTCTATGGTTCGCCGCAAGATGGGACAGACAACCAACAGCAGAAACGGCGGCGAAACCTCCTTCGGCTACCGGACCGTTTCGGAAGATGACCGCCAGGGCCTGGTGAACGAGGTGTTCGCCAAGGTTGCGGCCCGCTATGACCAGATGAACGACCTGATGTCGGGCGGTCTGCACCGGTTGTGGAAGGACGACTTCATTGCGTTGCTGAACCCGCCGAAGTCGGACAGGCCGTTCAAGGTTCTGGATGTCGCCGGCGGCACCGGCGACATTGCCTTCCGGATTGCCGGGGCAGGCGGGGCGGGCACCGAGGTTACCGTGGCAGACATCTCGGAGAACATGGTGCGAGAAGGCGCCCGCCGGGCAACCTCGGAGAAGGCAGGCCCGAAGTGCCGCTTCACCGTGGGCAATGCCGAAACCTTGGCCTTCGAGGACAACTCGTTCGACGCCTACACGATCTCGTTTGGCATCCGCAACGTCACCCATATCGACCGCGCCCTGGCCGAAGCGTACCGGGTGCTGAAGCCCGGTGGACGGTTTCTTTGCCTCGAGTTTTCCCACGTGGATATTCCGGGCATGGAGCAGGTCTACGAGGCCTATTCGATGACGGTGATCCCGGCGGTGGGCAAGATCGTCACCGGTGACGGCGATCCGTACCGCTACCTCGTCGAGAGCATCCGCAAGTTTCCGCCGCCGCAGGCATTCGAGAACATGATCGGTCAGGCCGGATTTGTCCGCACCAGCCATCGCATGCTGACCGGCGGCATCGTCGCGATTCATTCCGGCTGGAAAGTCTGAGGCGGAGACGCAAGATCCATGCTGCGCCAGATCAGGCATATGGCGAAACTCGCCCGGTCAGCCCGAGTGATTGCACGCCACGGCGGGTTCGATGTCGCGCTTGATGACCCGCATTTGCCGGCCTTCGCCAAGACCGGGTTGCGGCTCATCGGGGCAGGCCGCCCGCGCGCACGGGGCGAGGAAACCGGCCTCGCCAGGGCCCTTGAGGAGCTCGGGCCCAGCTATATCAAGCTTGGCCAGTTCCTCGCCACGCGGCCCGACATGATCGGGCCGGAGCGGGCAAAGGGCCTGCGGCAGTTGCAGGACCGCATGGCGCCATTCTCCATGAACGAAGCGCGCGAAGCCATCCAGAAGGGCCTCGGCCGGCCGGCCGGCGAAGTGTTCCATACGCTTTCCGAACCGATCGCCGCAGCCTCGATCGCGCAGGTGCACAAGGCCGGGATCACAGATCATGACGGCAAGCGCCGTCAGGTGGCGGTCAAGGTGCTGCGCCCCGGCGTTGAAGCGCGCTTCCGCGATGACCTGGATACCTTCTTCACGGCTGCCCGGCTGGCCGAGCGGTTTTCGGCCGAAGCCCGCCGCCTGAAGGCGGTCAAGGCGGTGGAGACCCTTGAGCGGTCCGTCGAGCTTGAGATGGACCTGCGGCTGGAGGCGGCCGCAATGTCGGAGATTGCCGAAAACACCCGCAACGACCCGGGCTTCCGGGTGCCGCAGGTGTTCTGGCAGGAAACCTCCCGCCGCGTGCTGACCAGCGAATGGATCGACGGCATCGCGCTGACCGATACGGCGGCGCTGCAAGCTTCCGGACTGGATCTGCCGCGGCTGGGCGACACGGTGATCCAGTCGTTCCTGCGCCATGCCATGCGTGACGGCTTCTTCCATGCCGACATGCACCAGGGAAACCTGTTCGTCGACCGCGACAACAATCTCGTGGCGGTGGATTACGGCATCATGGGCCGGCTGGGCCACAAGGAGCGCCGTTTCCTGGCGGAAATCCTGTGGGGATTCATCCGGCGCGACTACCGGCGCATCGCGGAAGTTCACTTCGAGGCCGGGTACGTGCCCGCCACCCAGGACGTGGACCTGTTCGCGCAAGCCCTGCGGGCCATCGGCGAGCCGATCCTGGGCCGGTCATCTTCCGACATTCCGATGGCGCGGTTGCTGACCCAGCTGTTCGAGGTAACCGGCCAGTTCGCGATGGAAACGCAGCCGCAGCTGATCCTGCTGCAGAAGACCATGGTGGTGGTGGAGGGCGTGGCGCGCAGCTTCAACCCCAACCTGAACATGTGGGTGACCGCCGAACCTGTCGTGGCCGAGTGGATGGAGAAGAACCTCGGCCCTCGCGCCCGGCTGGAAGAAGCCGCCGACGGCGCCGCCACGCTGGGCCGGCTCGCCGCCGCCTTTCCAGAGGCCATGAGCGAGGTCAGCCAGGCGACAGCGCTGCTGTCATCGATGGCGCGCTCGGGCGGCGTACGGCTGGACCGGGAGACTACCGAACAGATCGCCCAGGCGCAGGCGAAGCACTCCGCCTCCAGCCGCGGGGCCCTTTGGGTCGGCGCCATTGCGCTGGTGGTTCTCGCGCTGTCGCAAGCGTTGTAAGGTGGCTCCCCATGAACACCGGAACCAAACGCATCCTGCTGATCATCGGCGGCGGCATTGCCGCCTACAAGTCGCTTGAGCTGATCCGCCTGTGCCGCAAGGCCGGCATTGCCGTCACCCCGATCCTGACCCGGGCCGGGGCCGAGTTCGTCACGCCGCTGTCGGTGTCGGGGCTGGCGGGCGAGAAGGTCTACACCGATCTGTTCAACCTGACCGATGAAGCCGAGATGGGCCACATCCAGCTGTCGCGGATTGCCGACCTCGTCGTGGTGGCACCGGCCACCGCAGACCTGATGGCGAAAATGGCGGCAGGCCTTGCCAATGACCTCGCTTCCACCGCGCTGATGGCCACCGACAAGCCGGTGCTGATCGCGCCGGCCATGAACGTGCGCATGTGGCAGCACCCGGCAACGCAGCGCAACATCGCCACGTTGAAGCAGGACGGGGTGCTGTTCACGGGTCCGGACGAGGGCGACATGGCCTGTGGCGAGTTCGGCCCCGGGCGGATGAGCGAGCCGGCTGACGTCCTTGCCGCCATCGAGCGCTTCTATGGCGAAGCGCCAGGGGCAATGCCAGGCATCCCGCATGGTCCGCTGGTGGGCAGGAAGGTGGTCATCACCGCCGGGCCGACCCATGAACCCATCGACCCTGTCCGCTATATCGCCAACCGGTCTTCCGGCAAGCAGGGTTATGCGCTGGCAGAAGCCGCCATTGCGCTTGGCGCCGAAGTGGCGCTGGTGTCCGGCCCCGTCCACCTGCCGGTGCCACCCGGCGTGGAATTGATCCGGGTTGAGACGGCGCGGCAGATGATGGAAGCGGTGGAAGGCGAGCTGCCCTGCGACATCGCCATTTTCTGCGCTGCCGTTGCCGACTGGCGGGTCAAGGCTGACGCCAGCCAGAAGATGAAGAAGGACGGATCCGGCAAGGTGCCATCACTGGAGCTCACCGAGAATCCGGACATCCTGAAAACGGTCGGCCACCTGAAGAAGCATCGCCCGCCACTGGTGATCGGCTTCGCCGCAGAGACGCAGGACGTGATCGCCAACGCGCAGAAGAAGCTTGCGGCAAAAGCGGCGGACCTGATCGTTGCCAATGACGTGAGCCACGACGGGGGCGTCATGGGCGGCAGCCAGAACACCGTTCACCTCGTCGGCAAAAGCGGCGTCGAAAGCTGGGACAGGATGTCGAAGCAGGCCGTGGCGGAGAAGCTGATGGACCGATTCGCCGACATGTACAGCCACCGCTCATGACCGGCGTCACCGTTCAGATCATGTGGCTGGAACACGGGAACGGCCTTGAACCGCCGGCCTATGCCACCGCTGATGCTGCGGGCATGGACATTCGCGCCGCCGTACCAGCTGATGTGCCGGTGATGCTGGCGCCCGGCGAGCGCGCACTGATCGACACAGGCTTCTGCATGGCGCTGCCTGCCGGGTATGAAGCACAGATCAGGCCGCGCTCCGGACTTGCCATCAAGCATGGCGTCACCTGCCTCAACACACCGGGCACCATCGACGCGGATTATCGCGGCGAGGTGAAGGTTATCCTGATCAACCTCGGGCACGAGCCTTTCACCGTCTCTCGTGGCGAGCGCATCGCACAGATGGTGATCGCTCCAGTAACGCGCGCCGCCGTGGCCATTTCCTCGACACTCGACGACACCGCGCGCGGCAGCGGCGGCTTCGGCTCCACCGGACGGGGCTAGGCAAATGGC
>JAZBOA010000238.1:0-12355 GCA_036350935.1 Anderseniella sp.
GCCGCCCGCACCCGAGCCGCAGCTTTCGATGGCCGCCTTCATGGCGGCGATCACGTCCGGGTGCTGGCCCATGCCGAGATAGTCGTTGGAGCACCACACGGTGACCTCGCAGGTGGAACCGTCGGCCCTGTACCGCGTCGCCTTCGGGAACTGCCCCATCCGCCGCTCAAGCTCGGCGAACACCCGGTAGTTGCCGCCGTCCTTCAGGCGCTTCAGTTCAGTGTCGAAAAATGCGGTATAATCCATGCTGAATCCAACTCGTCACACTGCTTGAATCCCGCGCAATTGCGCTGAATGACTGGCGTTTTAAAGTCACCCTTTCCGGTTGACCATGCTGCCCCTCGCCGCATCCGTTCAATTTGCCGCGCCCGTGCTGAGCTGGCTCACCGCCTGATGCTGAGACAGGAACACTTGCCCGGTCAGCTCGTCGAGGAAATGCGACTTTAGCAGCCTGTCCATGACCGGGCCTTTGACCTCGCTCAAATGGAAGGTGACGCCGGACGATTTCAGCCGCTCGTTGATGGCCTCCAGCGATTCAAGTGCGCTCATGTCGATGGCGTTCACGGCCGGGCACATCAGGATGACGTGCTTGAGTTGAGGCCGCTTGGCCACGGCGTCATAGATGTAATCCTCGAGGAAGCGCGCATTGGCGAAGTACAGGCTCTCGTCCACCCGCAGGGTGAGAATGTCGTCACGGGTGATGACCTTGTGCCGCAGCACGTTGCGGAAATGCTCGGTACCCGGCACCTGTCCGACCTCGGCAACGTGCGGCCGCGAGCTCTTGTACAGGTGGATCAGGATCGAGATCACCACGCCCGCGGTCACCCCGATCTCGACCCCCAGCGCCAGCGTTGCCAGGATGGTCACCAGCACGGCGATGAAGTCGGCGCGCGAATAGCCCCAGGTTTTCTTGAGGATGGAAAGATCCACCAGCGACAGGACCGCCACGATGATGGTTGCGGCCAGCGTGGCAATCGGCAGGTAGGCGATCAGCGGCGTCAGCGTCAGCGAGGCGATGGCGAGACCCACCGCCGTATAGGCGCCGGCGGCAGGCGTCTCGGCGCCGGCGTCGAAGTTGACCACCGAACGCGCAAACCCGCCGGTCACCGGATAGCCGCCGGTGAAGGCCGCGCCGATGTTGGCGGCGCCCAGTCCGATCAGTTCCTGGTCCGGGTTGATGCGCTGGCGTTTCTTGGCCGCAAGGGTCTGCGCCACCGACACGGACTCCACGAAGCCGATGATGGATATCAGGATGGCGGAGCCGATCAGGCTTGCCCACAGGTCCGGCGAGAACGACGGCAGGGTGAGCGGCGGCAGACCCTGCGGCACATCGCCGACCAGCGCCACGCCCCTGCTGCCCAGGTCGAGGCCCCATGCCAGCAGCGTGGTGACGGCAACCGCGAACACCGGCCCCGTCTTGGCGATGATGTCGGCGGCCCGTGGCCTCAGGCCCAGGCTGACCAGCAGCGGCTTCAATCCCTTGCGCACCCAGAACAGGAAGGCGGCCGACGAAACCCCGATTGCCAGCGTGATCAGGTTGGTGTTGCCCGCGTGTTCGGCCAGCGACAGCACCAGCTCATAAAGATTGTGACCGGACGCCTTGACGCCGAGGATGTGCTTGAGCTGGCTGGCGGCAATGATGATGCCGGCGGCGGTGATGAAACCGGCGATCACCGGGTGCGACAGGAAATTGGCGAGAAAGCCCAGCCGGAGCACGCCGAGCAGCACCAGGAACAGGCCGGACAGGAACGCCAGCGTCAGCGCGGCGGCCAGGTATTCAGGTGAACCGGTCTCGGCGATACGGCCAACTGCTGCTGCCGTCATCAGTGAGACGACTGCCACCGGCCCGACGGCCAGCGCCCGGCTGGTGCCGAAGATCGCATACAGGATGATGGGTGCAATGGAGGCGTAGATACCCACCTCCGGCGGCAGCCCCGCCAGCAGCGCATAGGCCAGCGATTGCGGGATCAGCATGATGGTGACGATCACCGCCGCCACCATGTCGCTGGTCAGCGCGTTCCGGTCATAGCGCCGGCCCCAGTCGAGTACCGGAATGTGGCGGGCGAGCCCGCGCGCAGGCGAGGCGGTCTTGCTGTTCATTGTCTCGAAAGCCACTCAAGGGGTGCAGGCGGCGCCTCGGGCGGCCCGCCTGCCGTCCCGTTTCAGCCAACCATTTCGGGCTTGGCCATCCATTCCTTGCCGCGCAGCATCGCCTTCCAGTAGATCGGCGGCAGCATCTTTTCCTTCAGCAGCCACGCCAGGTGCGACGGCTTGGTGCCGTCAATCAGCCAGTTCGGGAACGACGGGAGCAGCTTGCCGCCATAGCCGAACTCGGCCAGCACGATCTTGCCCTTCTCGACCGTCAGCGGGCACGAGCCATAACCGTCATAGTGGGCAATGCCGGAAGCACGGCCCATGTCGGTCAGCAGGTTCTGCGCCACCACCGGCGCCTGCTTGCGCGCCGCCGCGGCGGTCTTGGCGTTGGGAGCGTTCATCACGTCGCCGAGCGACCAGATATTGTCGAACGACTTGTGGCGCAGCGTGTTCTGGTCCACGTCGACCCAGCCCGCAGCATCGGCCAGCGGGCTGACGCGGATGAAATCGGGCGCCATCTGCGGCGGCACCACGTGGATCATGTCGAAGCTGGTCTCCACCGTTTCGGTCTTGCCGTCTGCATCGGTCCTGGTGAACCACGCCTTCTTCGCCGGGCCGTCGATGCGGGCGAGGTTGTGCATGAAGTGCAGGTGGGCATCGTACTTCTCGATGTACTGCATCAGCGCCGGCACATACTCCTTGACGCCGAACAGCACGCCGCCGGCATTGTAGAAGTTGACGTCGATATTTTTCAGGACGCCGGTACGGTGCCAGTGATCCGCCGACAGGTAGAGCGCCTTCTGCGGCGCGCCGGCGCACTTGATCGGCATCGGCGGCTGGGTGAACAGTGCCCGCCCTGACTTGAGCTCCTGCACCAGTTTCCAGGTATAGGGAGCGAGGTCGTAACGGTAGTTCGAGGTGACGCCGTTCTTGCCGAGTGTATCGACGAGGCCGGGAATGCCGTTCCAGTTGAGCTTGAGACCCGGCGTAACGATCAGGCGCTTGTACTTGACCACCCTGCAGCCATCGAGGATGACGGCATTGGCCTGCGGCTCGAACGCTGATACGGCGGCCTTGATCCAGTGCACGCCTTGCGGAATGAGCGAGGCCATCGTCCTGGCGGTTTCGGACGCCTCGAAGATACCTCCGCCAACCATGGTCCAGCCTGGCTGGTAGTAGTGCACGTCGGCCGGATCGATGATGACGATGTCGAGATCGGGTGCGCGTGACAGCAGGCTGGCCGCAGCCGAGATGCCGCCGGCGCCGCCGCCCACGATGACGATGTCATGCGAGGCGTCAGCCACGTCGGTCGGCGTCTTGCCGCCATTGGCGATGCGGCGCACCACGCCGGACATGTCGTAGCCGGCCTGCTTGGCAGCCGCCAGGATGTCGGGCAGCGGGGTGCCCTTTGCGCCCTGGTCGAGCGACCACAGGGTGGCCGAACGTGTGCCGGTGCGGCAGTAGGCGAAGACCGGCTTCGGCAGTTCGGCAAGCGCTGCGCCGAACTTCTCCGCATCCTCATCCTGCACGCGGCCAGACACCACCGGCAGGTAGCGGGCCTCGAGGCCGGCTTTCTTCGCCGCCTTTTCGATTTCTGCAAAAGTCGGCTGGTCGGCGCCTTCGCCGTCGGGACGGTTGCAGATGATGGAGCGGAATCCCTGCTTGCTGATCTCCGCCACGTCGGCAGCCGAGATCTGCGGGCTGACAGAGAGCCCCTTGTCGATGGTCTTGAGGTCCATCGGTGTTCCCTTTCAGATGTGTGAAGGCAGACGGCATCAATCGTGCCGCCTGCCATTGCCTGCCGCCTTTACAGGGCGTTGACCGGCAGCTTGAGCATCGGACGCCCATCCTTGTCCTTCGGCACTTCACCGGCGCGCATGTTGACCTGCAGCGACGGCAGGATCAGCCGCGGCATGTCGAGCGTGGCGTCGCGCTCGGTGCGCATCTTGACGAACTCTTCCTTTGTCTTGCCCTTGCCAACGTGAATGTTGTGCTCCTGCTCCTCGCCAACCGTGGTCTCCCACTGGATGTCGCGGCCATTGGGGCCATAATCGTGGCACATGAACAGCCGCATCTGGCTGGGCAGGGCGAGTACCTTCTGGATGGAGTCGTACAGCGTCCCCGCATCGCCGCCGGGGAAGTCGGCCCGCGCTGAGCCGCCATCAGGCATGAACAGCGTGTCGCCGACAAAGGCCGCATCGCCCATCACATGGGTCATGCAGGCAGGCGTGTGGCCTGGCGTATAGATGGCGAACGCCTGCAGGTTGCCGATGTTGTAGGTGTCGCCGTCCTTGAACAGCCGGTCGAACTGCGAGCCGTCACGCTGGAACTCGGTGCCCTCGTTGAAAATCTTGCCGAACGTGTCCTGCACGACGAGGATCTTCTCACCAATGCCGATCTTGCCGCCCAGCTTCTGCTGGATGTACGGCGCTGCCGACAGGTGATCGGCATGGACGTGGGTCTCGATGATCCATTCCAGCTTCAGCCCGTTGGACTTGATGTAGTCGATGATCTCGTCGGCATGTTCGTAGGTGATGCGGCCTGCGGCGTAATCAATGTCCATCACCGAATCGACGACGGCGCACGAAGTGCTGCCGGGGTCTTTCACCACGTAGCTGATGGTGTTGGTGGCTGGATCAAAGAACGCCTTCACCTCGGGCCTGACTGTCATGTTGACCGGATAATCCATGCTAGTGCACCTCCAGATATATATTCGATTTTTTGAATATATATATTAACGTCCCAAAACACAAGGCCCATTGCCTGCTACGTTGGTTCCATGGTCCTGACCCTGGTTCAGCGAATGGCATAGAGCATCAGCAATGAAGCCAGGTAGATTGCCATAACGAAGACAGAGTCGATGCCCATACGCAGCAATTGAGGTTTTCGCCTGACCAGCAGGCCCGCCACATAGACCGCGGTGACCAGGATGCCGGTCACAAGTGTCAGCATTTCGGCCTTGCCGGCATGCGCCAGCAACGGGCCTTCCCGGTACAGCGCGTCCGCCGGCAGCAGCAGGGCCAGCATGATCAGGTTGCTGCCGAAGATGTTGGAGATTGCCATTGTGTAGGCGCCAAGCCGGGCTGCTGCGAAAGTGGTGCTGACTTCCGGCAATGAGGTCGAAGCAGCCAGGATAGTCGAGCCGACAAAGCTGGCGCCAAGTCCTGACTGGCCAGCTATCGCATCGGCTGTCCAGACCAGCCCCATGCCGCAGGCCAGGATGACGATGCTGAAGCCTGTCATGCGCATTGCGAGCAGACTGGTGGCCAATTCCGGGGTGGCAATCCGGGTTGCCGGCGTTTCGCCGGCGGGCAGGTCAGGCAGATCAAGCGGTACCCAGTCACTGTTGGCGTCGTAATGGCGCAGCAGCCAGACCGCGAAGCCGTAGGCCAACCCCAGCACCAACGCGCCGCCGCCAATGCCGAACACCAGTTCGGCGTCCCCGTATATGCATACCCCGAGCAGGATCGACAGCAATGCAATCAGCAGGACCGCTTCCAGGGCATGGGTTGGCCTGCGGGGATAGCGGGTCAGCGCACCGCGCACGATTGTTGCGTCGGCCAGCGCCAGGATGGCCGTCTGCACCGTAACGCCGCCGAGAATGTTGCCGAGCACCAGCGCCGGCTTTGCAGAGATGGATGCCGTTACGGTGGTGGCGATCTCCGGCAGTGACGTGACTGTTGCCAGCAGCACCAGCCCCACGAACGCGCTGCCAAGACCGGTGCGCCGGGCAAACTCGTCGGCATCGCGCGCAAGCCCATGCCCGGCCACCCAGACACCTGCGGCGGCGGCAGCAAAAATGGCGATGTTCGCAGCCAGCGGCAGGCCTTGCAGCATGTTTTTGCGCCTCGTCCTGTCGTGCAGCCCGCACGGTGCTGCTGGAGCAACAGACGTTCGGGATGAACGGCTGTTGCTCTAGTGCGACATGAACACCGGAATGTTGCTCTCCCTGAGTGCGGTGTCGGTGGCGCCGCCCAGCACGAACTCCCGCAGCCGCGAATGGCCCCAGGCCCCCATGACCAGCAGGTCCGCGCCGAGTTCCGCCGCGCGGGCCAGCACGTCGGGCCCTGCATTCAGGTGGCGCTTGTCGAGCGCCGAAACCTCGGCGCTCACGCCATGACGTGACAGGCTTACGGCAAGCTCGGCGCCCAGTGGCAAGGTTTCGCTGGCAGCTTTCTCGCCCGGGCAAATGATCTGCACGCTGCCAGCCGGTGCGGTGATCAGAAGCGGCATGGCGTCATGCACCGAGCGCGCCGCCTCGCGCGAGCCGTTCCAGGCTATGGCGATGCGCTGCCCAAGCATTCCCCGTCCATCGGCGCGGGGCAGCACGAGCAGGGGGCGTCCGGAGCCCATCAGCAGGTCTTCCACGATAAGGTCCGGATCCATGAAGTCGGAATCGCTCCGGCTGCGGCAGACGATTGTGAGGTCACTGCGCCGGGCGAACTCCAGCGGCCGCCTCGTATCTGGTACTTCCGCAGGCTCCTCGCTGCGCCATTCGGCACTGCCTGCGCCGGCCGCCCGGGCGGCCTTGTCGAAAGTTTCTTGCACATGTCCGGCTGCGGCTGCCTGCTCGCGCAGCCTGCCTTCCATCCATTCGTCAAGCTGCCGGCCGCGCAGCGCCGGGTGCACGGCTATGGGCGCAGCCGCAAAGATGCCGGTGACGTGCGCATCCCAGCGCGATGCCAGTTCGAAGCTCTGCGCGAACAGGCCGGCTGACATCTGTGGATCGCGCGCCACGGCAAGGATCGTCTTGTACGAATTCATTTCTGCAAGTCCCTCCAGTTGAGCTTTCAGCTTGCAACGATTGGCGGACAGGGCGCCTTGATTACGGTCAACCCGGTCGCGCTGCCGCAGCGCTCAGGCCTCGCCCTGCATCAGGGTCAGGAAGTTGCGGCGAAAGCCCTCACGCAGGATGCGTTCATCGAGGACGGTGAGATGCGATGAAAGGTCGGCAAAGATTGCCGCGTCTTCCCATTCGAGGTGGCGCGCAATGGTCTCGAAGCAATGCCGCATCAGGTATCCCAGAGCGTTGGGATTCCAGTTCATGATGCCCTCGTGAGCTTCGCTGAGCGGTTCAGCCAGTTCTATCGAGCAGGTTTCGGCACGGCTGTGCTCGGCGATTGCCACGTCCACGCAGCGCACCAGTGACGGTGGCCCGGCCCGTCTCGAAACCAGCAGCCGGTAAACCAGCTCCTCGTTGCGATGGCAAAGCGGCAACTCACACCGCAGCCGCTTCAACACCGAACGGCATGCCGCCGGCGCAAGGTAGCGTCCGCCAAGCTGATCAGCCAGCCCCTCCATGTCGCCACAAAGCTTGCGCACACCCTCGCGGCACTGGCCGAGCGCCTGCAGGGGGTCGTCGATATTGTCCAGGCGGTTGAATTCAGACATCATCCCTAATCCGGTGATGCGGGCCATTTGCTTCAATGTAATGTGAGCGAGTGTGTGATCACCGGCCTGGCTTGTCCTTGATCAGCGTCAACTCTGCCCGGCTTGTGATAGGATTGGCGGTTGGTGCAGCTTTGGTCAGGGCAATGACACATGCATGAGCTTGAACTGAAGCTGGTCATCGACGCCAGTTCCGCACGACAGATCTGGCCGCGCGCGCTCGCGGCAGGCCTGGCCACCACGGAGCCGGCGCAAAGGCTGCTTGCAAGTACCTACTTCGATACGGCGGGCCAGCAGTTGCGCAAGGCGGACATCAGCATCCGCGTGCGCCGCGACGGCGGCCGTATCCTGCAAACAGTCAAGGAGCGCGCTTCCATTCATGGCGGCATTTCAAGAGCCATGGAGTTTGAAAGTGAACTGGCCAACCCCGGACCCGACCTGTCCGTGATCGCCGGCGCCGCCATGCGCAAGCGGATTGGGAAACTGGCTGGCGATGACCCGCTCAAGCCCGTGGTGGTCACCGAGGTTCTCCGTGCCGAGGCGGAGGTACGCCATCCTTGCGGCACCCGCGCCCTCATGGCGGTGGATGAAGCCCTGATCAAGGCGGATGGCAAGCAGGAAACCTATAGCGAACTGGAGATCGAGCACATTGATGGACCGCTTGAAGGCCTGTTCGCCATTGCGGATGAGGTGTTGCCGCCGGGCCGGATGAGAGTGTCTGACATGTCCAAGGCCGATCGCGGCTTCCTGCTGGCTGAAACCGGTCTGGTGGACCCGGCCCCCGCGCCGCGCCCTGCCCGAAAGGTCAAGCTGCAGCGGCACACCGCAGCAGGCGCCGCGCTGCAGGACATCTTGCGCGAGTGCGCCGGCCAGATCATTGCCAACATTGAAGCTGTAGTGGCGCTCGACGTGCCGGAGGGGCCGCACCAGCTGCGCATCGGCTTAAGGCGCTTGCGCAGCGCGCTGGCGCTTTTCCGGCCTGTTGCATCGTCCGAGTTGGCGGACAGGCTCAAGGCAGAGGGCCGCTGGCTCGCCCTTGAAGCAGGTCATCTGCGCGACCTGCAGGTGATCGTTGCCGAAATCGTGCCGCAACACGCAGGGACCCATGCGAGCCATCCGGGGTTTGCGTTGCTGACCAAGGCTGCCGGCAAGGCGGCGGAAGATGCCCGTGCCGGGTTGCGCCAGGCGCTAGGGGAGCCTCGCGTCCGGGCCTTCCTGTTTGACCTGATGCGGTTCACCGAGTGCCGGGGCTGGGAGGCTTCACAACCTCCCGGCGCAACGCAGGACAGTTCCGGAATGCCGGTTGCGGCAATTGCCGTGACGGCCCTTGGAAAGCGATGGCGCAAGGTCTGCAAGTGTGCGAAGCGCATTGACCGGTTGTCCATCGAAGAGCGTCATGCGTTGCGCAAGGAGCTGAAGAAACTTCGATACGCGACCGAGTTCTTCAGGCCACTGTTTCCTGCCCGGCGGGTGAAACCGTTCCTGGCCAGTCTGAGACAGCTACAGGACCTGTTCGGCGAACTCAGTGACGCCGCGATGCTTGAAACGAGGCTTGGCGAACTGGCGCGACACAGGCCCCCGGACCCTGATGCCAGCTTTGCGGCCGGTTTCCTGATCGGCACAGTGGGTGCACGCGCCGACGTTCACTGGCACGAGGCCAGGGCCTTGTGGAAAGCGCTCAAACAGCAACAGCTGTTCTGGGAATAGACGGCCCGGCTTTGCACGGGCCAGGCATATGGACTGCATCATGGATGCCAGGAAGGCAGCGTCCTTCGCCGCACTGCGTGCCGTCCTGCGCCAGTTGCCCTAGTCGGCGCTGCGGAACATCGTGGATTGCACGGCGAGAATGGTGACGAGCGGGGCAAGCAGGGAAATTGCCGCTACCGTGATCAGCAGCCAGCCGAGTTCGCCGTAGTCGGCAGGCACCGTTACGTCGCCGCCCGGCCCGCGCACCTCGCGCGTCACCAGGAACAGCTGGTTGAGATACTTGGTCAGCAGGCTGCTGGCGGACAGCGCAAGGTTGGTGAACGACGCCATCACCGCAAAGAACGTCGCCTTCAGCGAGGCCGGCGCATTGCGTGCGATCCACGCCAGCATCGGGATCATCGCCACTTGCCCCAATGGCGATTCCACTGCCGTATCGATGACGGCAATGAATCGGGCGTCCACCACGCCGCCGGTAAGCGGGGCAGTCCAGTGATGGATGCCGTAGTAGAGGCCGATATTGGGCAGCGCGAGAATGGCGGAGGTGACCGTAAGCAGGACGACGATCCACGAAATGGTCCGGCTGGCCATCAACGGCCGCAGCACGATCATCCCGAAGATCGCCAGCAGCGATGCGATCAGCGACAGTACCGCAAGGAAGCGTTCGTCGAAGCCGAGGACGTCGATCTCGAACCACGTCGCGCCCGGCCCCGGCAGCGGCACCGCCCGGAACACGAAGATGATGATCGCGGTGCCCACGAGGGCCCGGGCCTTGTCCTGGTCCATGCTGGAGATGAGCTGGCGTATCAGCAGCGCGACGATGCCCATGGAACCGCAGAACACGATCTCCTGGGAATAGGGTACGTCGCTCAACCCGATGACCAGCGTCAGCGCAATGAAGCCGCCGCCACCAACAAAGTACCAGTAGTTGGGTTCGGTTTCGCTTGCAGGCCCGGCCAGCGTTTCATCAGCTTCCATTCGGGTCATGCCCTGTGCCTGGAGCGCCCGCCGCCGCCAGCCCCTCTGCAAGCTTGCAAGACCGACACCGCTGACCGAGATTACCGGGATAAGCAGCGCGTAGAGATAGATGGACGAATAGACCTCGGCCTTCTCGGCTTGCGACATCTCCTCGGCGCCGGAGAACATGAAGATGTTCACTGCCGCCACGGCGACGGACCCGCCGATCAGCGCGATGCGGCCCAGCGTCTGCATGGTGGTGTGAAGCGCTTTTGCCTGTTCATCGCCGATGGGCGTGCCGTCCGGGGCGATGCGCGGCACGGCCTCCACCGACATCGCGTCGGCAACGGCGTCCTGCAGCACGTAACCGCACGGCGCCAGCAGCACTGACACCACGTACCAGCTTGCCACCGGCATGATCCGGGAAATGCCGCCGGGATCGCTGATCAGTGCATACATGATCAGCAGGCTTGCAGCGATCATCGCCGCACCCGCTGCGACCAGCAGACCCTTCCACCGCCACAGGATATCGACCAGATGGCCGAGTGGCAGCTTGAGCGCCCACGGCAACCCCGCCCAGAAGGCAAGACCCGCGAGGAAGGCCGCCGGCAGACCCAGGTAATCCTTGACGAAGAACACGCCCACGATGGCCGTGAGACCCGAAATGCCGGCAGCGAAATAGACCATCAGCGGCGGCAGGAACGACCACCTCAACTGACGTGCCAGGTCGCCGAACACCTCGTCGAGCCAGCCGGTGACGGCCATGAGCGTTGCAGGTTTCGAGGGTGTTGCCATGCCTGCAGTCTAGAGCAACAGCCGTTCACCTTGAACGGCTAAGGTTGCTCTAGCACTTTGAAATCGAGCATCTTTATCCGATCAGATGATTCAATCTGACCGGATGATGCTCTGGCTGCGGGGGTCCGTGTCCGGGCAGACCAATCCGGTGGCGCCGGTCAGTCGATGCGTCGCCATCCTGCAGAGCCTTGGCCTCATGACGCACCCGGGCTGAAGGCATCAATCCTGGCGGGGCATCCATGGCAGGGACGGTCAGGCAACCGGTATACGGCGGATGATGGCCAACAGGTCCGCCAGCCGGTTGTGTTCGAACAAGCACGATTCAGTGTTGCTGTAAGCGAACGGCCCGCATTGCAGCGTCTTGCACTAATAGTTTAAAATATAGTCCTCTAATCCATGGGTCCTGAATCGTATAAATTAAATTCAAACTGATCCAACATATGAAGGTTCACTTTCTGATCGCGATTTTCGAATGTTTGAGTCGCAGAAGATTTTTATTTATTCCCGAATAATCCCGCCATTTTCTGTTAACGGACAGTATATCAGGCGATCTTGGAGTGATGTGAATTAGCTTGCCTGAAATCTTTTAATGGCGCATTTTCCGCGAACAACGTCAGCCTTGGTCTATAGTGACATGAACCCGGATCCGGTACGCGCCGCCCTGCCAGACCCCATGGGGTGGCTCACCTCGCTGCCTGCTGACCTGCGGACGGAGGTCCTGCGCCGATCTTCAGAGATCACCAAGCGCCAGGGCGAGGTTGTCTATCGCGCCGACGACCTGGCCGGCGGCATATTCACGCTCGTATCGGGCAGGCTCGACTTTCATTGGACGCATTTGCTCGGAGGCGAAACCCTGTTCTACGCAGTCGGGCCGGGCTGGTGGGTCGGAGACCTGGCGGCCATTTCGGGCCAGCCCCGGAGGCTGGACCTCGTCGCCGGCCGGGACAGCAAGGTGCTCCACCTGTCGCGGGCAACAATTCGGGAACTGTCAGCCTCCCGGCCTGACTTCCCGCCCTCGCTTTTTGGCATGATCAGCCAAACCCTGCGCGCCGCCATATCCGTGCTTGAGTTCATGTCGATTGAAGATCCGACCATTCGCACTGCCGCCTGCCTCAGGTCGCTCAACAGAACCGGCAGCGGCTGGAATGGCAGCCTCCCCTTTTCCCAGAACGAACTGGCTGTCATCTGTAAAATCTCCCGCAGGCGCATGAATGCCGCTGTAAATGACTTGAATCGCAACAACATCATAGATTCGGGATATGGCAAAATAAATATACCAGACCCAAGAAGGATTTATGAATTATTGTTTAACAAGAATTTTAATCTGTAATATTGATATTCTCTATGATTCATTTTTTATATCAATTGTAATTTTTTATTTGCTGTTCACTGTCGGAACAAACTTGAAAATTGAAAA
>JAZBOA010000239.1:0-2710 GCA_036350935.1 Anderseniella sp.
GGCTTCTTTGGCAGCGGCAAGTCCCACCTCGTAAAAGTGCTGCGCTACCTCTGGGAGGACTACCACTTTGCCGACGGCGCTACCGCCCGTTCGCTGGTGACGCTACCAACGGAAGTCACCGATCTGCTCACCGAATTGACTAATCGCAGCAAGCCACTGGGTGGCTTGCGCGCCGCGGCGGGAACGCTCGGCGCTGGCTCCATGGACAGCGTCCGCCTCGCCTTCATCCAACTGGTGCTGCGCGCCGCCGGCCTGCCGGAGAATCTGGCCCAGGCCCGTTTCATGCTCTGGCTGCGCTCGTCCGGACTGGATGCCCAGGTGGAGGCCGCGCTCAAGCAACAGAATCGCCAGCTTCCCCGTGAAGTCCTCAGCTTTAGGCTCTCCATTCCCCTTGCCGAGGCGCTCGTCAGCGCCGAGCCCAAGTACGCCACCGCCGCTAACGCCCAGGCAGCCATTCGGGACCAGTTCAAAGATAACAACTCCCCCACCGTCGATGACGCATTGGAGATCGTGAAGCAAATCTTCGGGCATGGCGGCCAGCTTCCCTGCACGCTGCTGGTTGTGGACGAGGTCCAGCAGTTCATTGGCGAGAAGATCCTGAGGGCGGATGACGTCCAGGAAATCGCCGAGCACTGCTGCACCGATCTTGGCAGTCGCTTGCTCATCGTCGGCACCGGGCAGTCCGCGTTGAATACCACCCCCAGCCTGCAACGGCTTCAGGCCCGCTTTGCGGTACGCGTCCAACTCTCTGACACCGACGTCGAAAGCGTTATTCGCAAGACCGTTCTGCGCAAAAAGCCTGAGCAAGAGTCGAGCATCGCGACGTGCCTGGAGGCCAACCAAGGCGAACTGGCCCGCCATCTGCAGAACACCCGCCTCGCCGCCACCCACGACGACGATCAGTTCTTCGTCGCCGATTACCCGCTGCTCCCCACCCGGCGGCGGTTTTGGGAGAAGGTGCTGCGCAACACCGACCACTCCGGCACCAAGGCCCAATTGCGCTCCCAGTTGCAGATCGTCTTCGAGGCGACGCGCCAAACCGCGGCGGCGGCCGTGGGCACCGTGGTGCCGGCGGACTTCATCTACGACCAGATCTCCACCGATCTCCTCAACTCCGGCGAGTTGGAGCGCGAGTACGACGAGATCATCCGCAAGCAGCGTGACAGCACCCCCGACGGCGATCTGCGGTCCAGCCTGTGCGCCCTGATCTTCCTGATCGGCAAGCTGCCGCGCACCCCGGGCGCCGACGATGGCGTGCGGGCCAACGCCGAGACCCTGGTGGACCTGCTTGTCAGCGATCTGAAGACCGACCGGCCAAGGCTGGAGCAGCAAGTCCCCCAGCAGCTCAAGCAGCTCGTCGATGCCGGCCAGCTCATGGCGGTGGAAAGCGAATACCGCCTCCAGACCCGCGAGGGCGCCCGCTGGACCCACGACTTCAACCGGCGCCGCACCGCCGCCCTCAACGACGACCAGCGCATCAATGCCAAGCGGGCGGAACTGCTCCGCGACGGCGCCAGGCAGGCGCTCAAGCCGGTATCCTTGCAGCAGGGCACCTCGCGCCAGTCGCGCAAACTCGCCTTCGAGCTTTCCTCCAGCCGGCCGACCACCAGCAGCGACGAAGTCACCCTCTGGATAAGGGACGGCTGGAGCGACGACGAAAGGTCGGTGCTGAACGACGCCCGTGCCGCCGGTGTCGATAGCCCCCTGCTCTTCGGCTACCTGCCGCGCCTGCATCACGAGGAACTGAGGCAGGCCATTGCCTCTCACCTCGCCGCCCAGGAGACGCTGGAGGCCCAGGGCCCGGCCGGCACGTCGGAGGCCATCGAGGCCCGCAAGGCCGTCGAGACCCATCTGGCAGTCGCCCAACACCGCATCCGGGAGCTGCTGGGTCACGTCATCGGCGGCGCCAAGGTCTTTCTCGGCGGCGGGCAGGAGGCCATCGGCATCGAGCTGGCCGACAAGGTGCAGGACTCGGCCGACAGCGCCCTGGTGCGACTCTTCCCGCGGTTCACCGAGGCCGACCACGCCAACTGGGGCCAGGTCGTCAGCCGCGCCCGGGGCGGCGATGTGGGCGCCCTCGCCCAGGTGGGCTACCCCGGCAACCCCACCCAGCATCCCGTCTGCCGGCGCGTGCTCGATCTCATCGGCGCGGGCAAAAAGGGCAAGGACATTCGCGAGCATTTCAAGGCCGCCCCCTTCGGCTGGCCGCAGGACGCCATCGACGGCGCCCTGTTCGTCATGCTGGTCGCCGGCAACCTGCGCGCCACCAACAACGGCCAGCCGGTGCAGGCCACCCTGCCGCAGAACCAGGTCGGCGTCGCCCACTTCTACGTCGATGTCCCGCCCCTCGACGTGGGCCAGCGGCTCAACCTCAAGGCCCTGTTCCAGAAGCTCGGCATCACCACCCAGAACGGCAAGGAATCCGAGGCCGCCGCCGAGTTTCTGAACAAGCTGCTCGCCCTGGCCGCCACCGCGGGTGGCCCGGCCCCCCGGCCGGAGACGCCCCCCACCCAGGACCTGCGCGACCTGCAAATGCAGAGTGGCAACGCCCAACTGCTGAGGCTGCACGAAGTCAAGGATGACCTCGCCGCCAAGCTCGCCGCCTGGAAGAAGAGCGCCGACGCCATCAGCCACCGCTGGCCCGCCTGGGAGCGTCTGCTGGACTTCCACCAGTTCGCCGCCGGCCTGCCGGCAGCCGACGCCTGCGCCC
>JAZBOA010000240.1:0-3155 GCA_036350935.1 Anderseniella sp.
CCTACAAGACGGTCAAGCCGTTCGAGGGCGTCATCGGCAACATCGAGCGGCGCTGGCAGGAAACCGACAGTGCATGGGTGCGCGAGGAGCTGTCGCAGTTCCAGTCAGACCACCCGTGCCAGGCCTGCAACGGTTACCGGCTGAAGCCCCAGGCGCTGGCGGTCAAGGTGGGCGGGCTGCACATTGCAGAAGTCTCGCAGATGTCCATCCGCGCCGCCAACGACTGGTTCAACGCCCTGCCCGAACGGCTCCGGCCCAAGGACATGGAAATCGCCGCGCGCATCCTCAAGGAAATCCGTGAGCGGCTGAAGTTCCTGGTGGACGTAGGCCTCGACTATCTCACCATGTCGCGCACCTCCGGCACCCTGTCGGGCGGCGAAAGCCAGCGCATCCGGCTGGCCTCGCAGATCGGCTCCGGGCTGACCGGCGTGCTGTACGTACTGGACGAACCCTCCATCGGCCTCCACCAGCGCGACAATGCCCGGTTGCTGGAAACGCTGGTTCACCTGCGTGACCTCGGCAACACGGTGATCGTGGTCGAGCACGACGAGGACGCCATCCGCAGCGCCGACTACGTGGTCGACATCGGCCCCGGCGCCGGGGTGCACGGCGGTAACATCGTCGCCGAAGGCACGCCTGAAGAAGTGATGGCCAACCCCGCCTCGCTCACCGGAAAGTACCTCACCGGCGTGATGTCGGTGCCGGTGCCGCAGAACCGCCGCAAGCCCAACCCGAAGCGCGTGGTGAAGGTTTCGGGCGCGCGCGCCAACAATCTCAAGAACGTCTCGACTGAACTGCCGCTCGGCCTGTTCACCGCCGTCACCGGCGTGTCGGGCGGCGGCAAGTCCACCCTGCTCATCGACACCGTCTACAAGGCAGCCGCGCGCAAGCTGATGAAGACGCGCGACATGCCAGCCGAGCATGACCGCATCGACGGGCTTGAACTGCTCGACAAGATCATCGACATCGACCAGTCGCCCATCGGCCGCACCCCGCGCTCCAACCCGGCCACCTATACCGGCGCCTTCACGCCGATCCGCGACTGGTTCGCCGGCCTGCCCGAGTCCAAGGCGCGCGGCTATGGCCCGGGCCGGTTCTCGTTCAACGTCAAGGGCGGCCGCTGCGAGGCCTGCCAGGGCGACGGCGTCATCAAGATCGAGATGCACTTCCTGCCCGACGTGTACGTGACCTGCGATGCCTGCCACGGCAAGCGCTACAACCGCGAGACGCTCGACATCGAGTTCAAGGGCAAGTCGATCGCCGACGTGCTCGACATGACCGTTGCAGAAGCCGCGGACTTTTTCCGCGCCGTGCCGGCGGTGCGCGACAAGCTGGTGACGCTGGAGCGCGTTGGCCTTGGCTATATCCATGTCGGTCAGCAGGCCACAACGCTCTCGGGCGGCGAGGCGCAGCGCGTCAAGCTGGCCAAGGAGCTGTCGAAGCGCGCCACGGGCCGCACCCTCTACCTGCTGGATGAGCCGACCACCGGCCTGCACTTCCACGACGTCGCCAAGCTGCTCGAGGTGCTGCACGAACTTGTCGAGCACGGCAACACCGTGGTGGTCATCGAACACAATCTCGAGGTCATCAAGACCGCCGACTGGATCATCGACCTGGGCCCCGAAGGCGGTGACGGCGGCGGCGAGATCGTCGCCACCGGCACGCCGGAAGAGGTCGCCATGGTGGAGCGATCCCACACCGGCCAGTACCTCGCGCCCGTTCTCGCGCGCGGCAGGCAGGCGGCGGCGGAGTAGCCTTGCCCATCTCGTGAAAACACCGCCAGCCATGATTGCAGCTCATGGCTGTTGCTGCTATTTTCCAGCTCAACAACATAAAACCGGATCTGGAGAGGGCCTCAAACTCATGGCAGTCGCCCTGCGCAAGAACCTGCCGCCCACCAACGCGCTGGTCGTGTTCGAGGCGGCGGGCCGGCACATGAACTTCACCCGTGCCGCCAAGGAACTGGATGTCACACAGTCCGCCGTGTCGCGCCAGATCCAGCTGCTGGAAGAGTTCCTCGGCTTTTCCGTGTTCCAGCGCCAGTCGCGCGGCCTGTCGCTGACGCCGGAGGGCGAACGGTTGCACCGCGCCGTCACCATGGGGCTGGAGCATGTCGCCAACGTTTCGGCAGACCTGCGCCGCCAGCGTGGCCCGGGCGAACTGACGGTCGCGACCTCGGTGGCCTTTGCCTCCTACTGGCTGATGGCGCGTATCGCCAAGTTTCGCGGGCAGCATCCGGAAATCGACATCCGGCTGGTGGCCGCCTCCCCCGTCTATGACCTGGCCAGCGAAGGCATCGACATTGCCGTGCGTTATGGCTCTGGCGAATGGCCGGGCGTTGACGCCACGCGGCTGTTCGACAACGAAATCTGGCCGGTCTGCTCGCCGCGATACCTCGAGCAGGCGGGAGCACTCGACAAACCGTCGGATTTCCTCAACCACTCGCTGCTGCATCTCGCCAAGTTCGACCGCAACTGGGTCACCTGGGACAGTTTCCTCGAAGCCATCGGCGTGGACGGGGAACCCGGCGGGCGCGGCTTCACCTTCGACAACTACATGGTGCTGATCCAGTCCGCCCTGCGCGGCGAGGGCATTGCCCTGTGCGGACGCCGGCTGGCCGAGGACTTCATCGAACAGGGCGACCTGGTGCGGCCGATACCGGTGGCGCAGGAGTCGGACCGTGGTTTCTGGCTGCTGCGCCCGCGCGATGGCCAGATGTCGGAACAGGCCCGGCTGTTCCACAACTGGCTGCTCAACGAAGCCCGCCAGCCCAGCTGATCCGGCAGGGTACTTGCCCGCTGCCGGCAACGGCGTTAAGCCAATACCCATGAGCAACAAGACCTTGCACATCATCGGCGGTGGCATGGCCGGATCGGAAGCCGCATGGCAGGCGGCACAGGCCGGCGTGCGCGTGATTCTTCATGAGATGCGACCGGTTCGCGGCACCGATGCCCATCAGACCGATGGCCTGGCAGAACTCGTATGCTCCAACTCTTTCCGCTCCGACGACCATGAGCACAATGCGGTCGGCCTGCTGCACTGGGAAATGCGCGCTGCCGGATCGCTCATCATGGCCAAGGGCGACGAGCACAAGCTGCCCGCAGGCGGCGCGCTGGCGGTGGACCGCGAGGCGTTTTCCGCCGCCGTCACCGCAG
>JAZBOA010000241.1:0-7561 GCA_036350935.1 Anderseniella sp.
ATACTTGGTGATCGCCGCCGTCAGCGTCGTCTTGCCATGGTCAACGTGACCAATCGTGCCGACGTTCACGTGCGGCTTCGTGCGTGCAAACTTTTCCTTGGCCATCTTTCTAGTCTCCCTCAGTCAGGGTTTGGCAGTTGGTTTAGATGCCTTGATCAGGCGTATTTTGCGACCACTTCGTCAGCCACGTTGCGCGGCACTTCGGAGTAGTGGTCAAACAGCATGGTGTAGGCTGCGCGGCCCTGGCTCATCGAGCGCAGGTTGTTCACGTAGCCGAACATGTTGGCGAGCGGCACCATGGCGTTCACGACCTGCGCGTTGCCGCGCGAAGACGTGCCGGCAATCTGGCCGCGGCGCGAGTTCAGGTCGCCGATGATGCCGCCCAGATATTCTTCCGGGGTCACCACTTCAACCTTCATGATCGGCTCGAGCAGCACCGGGCCAGCCTTCTGGATGGCCTCGCGCAATGCAGCACGTCCCGCGATTTCGAAGGCAATCGCCGAGGAGTCAACCTCGTGATAGGCGCCATCGATGAGGGTCACCTTCACGTCGACCATCGGGAAGCCGATAATGTTGCCCGAGGTCATGACGGAGTTGAGACCCTTCTCGACGCCCGGCAGGTATTCCTTCGGCACGGAGCCGCCAACGACCTTGCTCTCGAACACCAGGCCAGAGTTTTCCTCGCCCGGCTCGACGATGAACTTCACCCGTGCGAACTGACCAGTACCACCAGTCTGCTTCTTGTGGGTGTAATCGATCTCGGTCGACTTGGTGATGGTCTCACGGTAGGCCACCTGCGGTGCGCCGACATTGACCTCGATCTTGTGCTGGCGGCGCAGGATGTCGACCTTGATGTCCAGATGCAGTTCGCCCATGCCCTTGATGATGGTCTGGCCGGACTCTTCGTCCGTCGACACGTAGAACGACGGATCCTCGGCAGCCAGCTTGGCCAGCGCCACGCCCATCTTTTCCTGGTCGGCCTTGGTCTTCGGCTCGACAGCCATCTCGATCACCGGCTCGGGAAATTCCATCTTTTCGAGGATGACCGGCTTAGCAACGTCGCACAGCGTGTCACCGGTACGGGCTTCCTTGAGGCCCACCAGCGCAACGATGTCACCAGCAAATGCCTCGGCAATTTCCTCGCGGCTGTTCGAGTGCATCAGAACCATGCGGCCGATGCGCTCGGTCTTGCCACGCGACGAGTTCAGAACGGTCGAACCCTTGGTCAGCTTGCCCGAGTAGATGCGGGAGAAGGTCAGAACGCCGTACGGGTCGTCCATGATCTTGAAGGCCAGCAGCGAAAGCGGCTCGTCGTCCGACGACTTGCGCACGACCTCGGCTTCGGTCTTCGGGTCGATGCCGCGGATGGCCGGCACGTCCAGCGGCGACGGCAGGTAGGCTACAACCGCATCAAGAAGCGTCTGCACGCCCTTGTTCTTGAACGCAGAACCACAAAGTACCGGGAAGAAGGCGCCGGTCAGCACGGCCTTGCGCAGCAGGCGCTGCAGGGTCTCGAAGTCAGGCTCGTTGCCATCGAGGTAAGCTTCCATCGCGGCTTCGTCCAGCTCGACGGCAGCCTCGATCATTTCCAGCCGCAACTCATCGGCGCGGTCCTTCAGATCAGCCGGAATCTCGATCTCGGAATACTCGGCACCCATGTCCTCGGTCTTCCAGATGATGCCCTTCATGCGCACCAGGTCAACCAGGCCCCGGAAGTCGTCCTCTGCTCCAATCGGCATCTGGATGGCGACCGGACGAGCGCCAAGACGCTCCTTGATGTCAGACAGGCACTTGTCGAAGTCGGCGCCGATCTTGTCCATCTTGTTGCAGAAGACGATCCGCGGAACCTTGTACTTGTCGCCCTGGCGCCACACGGTCTCGGTCTGCGGCTCAACGCCGGCGTTGGAGTCGAGCACGCACACGGCACCGTCGAGCACACGCAGGCTGCGCTCAACTTCGATGGTGAAGTCAACGTGGCCCGGGGTGTCGATGATGTTCAGCCGCTTGCCCAGCCACTGGGTGGTGGTGGCAGCCGAAGTAATCGTGATGCCGCGCTCCTGCTCCTGCTCCATCCAGTCCATGGTGGCAGCGCCGTCGTGCACTTCGCCGATCTTGTGGCTCTTGCCGGTATAGAACAGAATGCGCTCGGTCACCGTCGTCTTGCCAGCATCAATGTGAGCCATGATGCCGAAGTTACGGTAGTCTTCGAGTGAGTGAGTGCGGGCCATCGTATTGATCCTTTGAGCAGAATTACCAGCGGTAGTGCGAGAAGGCGCGGTTCGCCTCTGCCATCCGGTGGGTATCCTCCCGCTTCTTGACGGCCGTTCCGCGGTTGCTGGCGGCATCCATGAGTTCGCCAGACAGCCGTTCGACCATCGTGTTTTCGTTGCGGCCGCGGGCTGCGGTAATCAGCCAGCGGATTGCCAGTGCCTGACGGCGCTCGGAGCGCACTTCGACCGGAACCTGGTAGGTTGCGCCACCAACGCGGCGGGAACGGACTTCCACGGCCGGGGCGACGTTCTCAAGCGCCTGATGGAACACGTTGAGCGGCTCCTGGCGCATCTTCTCCTCGATGCGGTCGAAGGCACCGTAGACGATGGTCTCGGCGACAGACTTCTTGCCGTCGAGCATCAGGTTGTTCATGAACTTCGACAGAATGCGATCGCCGAACTTCGGGTCCGGGTTGATCTCGCGTTTCTCTGCGCGGTGACGGCGTGACATGGTTTAACTACCCTCTTCCAACGCTTACTTCGGACGCTTGGCGCCGTACTTGGACCGGCGCTGCCGGCGCTTGGCCAGCCCTTGCGTGTCCAGAACGCCACGGATGATGTGATACCGCACACCGGGAAGGTCCTTCACGCGGCCGCCGCGGATCATCACCACGGAGTGCTCCTGAAGGTTGTGGCCTTCACCCGGAATGTAGCTCGTGACTTCAAAGCCGTTGGTCAGGCGCACACGCGCCACCTTGCGAAGCGCCGAGTTGGGCTTCTTCGGAGTGGTGGTGTAGACACGGGTGCACACGCCACGCTTCTGCGGGCATTCCTGCATCGCCGGCACCTTGTTGCGCGACTTCTGCGCAACACGCGGCTTGCGGATCAGCTGGTTAATCGTCGGCATGTAGTTCTCGATCTCTCGAACTGGTCACGTTAAAACTCATATGCGCGAGACCGCTGATGCGTTGCGCGCATAACAACAAACGCTGATGCACCTCCTTGAAAAAGGTGCCCAGCGTCTCAAATCCAGAGGACTGTCAGGGTGATAAGCCCTGAGAGTCATGTTCCGATCTGACTCAGCTTGCTTTCCCGGCAACGTCTAAGCGCAAAGCACTTACGGCTTGCCGCCTTGAAAGTTGGCCGGAACATACTCGCGCGCCCCCCCATCGTCAAGGCTCAATTCACGGCAATTACAAGGGAATTTGCAGAATTTTCAGCGTGTTTTGACGCACCCTCGCCACATTCCCGGCTCCTGGCACCCCAAATGGCCCCGTTAACGCCATATCACTGCCCCGCAGGTGATTCACCGTGGCGGGTACGGACGGTTTCACCTGCCCCGGCGTACAGGAACGGGCGGGAATCATATGCGGAGGGGTCTGACATGCAGCAGACGATCGAAACCTGGTGGCACGAGCTCAATACGTGGGACGCACTGGAATCACGCAACTTCTACCGCCGCACGCTCGGCTGGCAGTTCGAGAAGCTGACGCTGCCCGATGGCGAGCCCTACTGGATTGCTCGCAAGGACGGCCGCACCGTTGGAGGCCTGTTCAACCTGACAGCACCGCGATTCAAGGGGATTCCGGCCCACTGGATGACCTACATGAAGGTGGATGACATCGACAAGGCCGAACACGACGCGCTGCAGGCCGGCGGCGAGATGATCCGGCCGGTTACGCCGATTCCGGGCATCGGGCGGATCGCCATCGTCAGCGATGCCTCGGGCGCGATGATCGGCCTGATCGAGCCTGGCGACGGCGATTTGGCCGGCCATGAACCATCAAACCTCGATGGCGTGGAAGACGGCGATGACGAGTTCATGGTCCACATGAAGGGCCATGAACATGAAGAGACCCTGCAAGCGCCGAACTAGCTGCTACTGCCCTGCTCTTCCGGCCCCCCGGCCTGCGCGGTGGTGTAGACGATCACCCCGCGCCGGCCCTCGCTTGCCTCAAGCCACGCGGTGCCATGCGGCTCCTGCGGCGGGCGCTCCGCCACCTCGCCGCCGCGCAGCAGGTGAACGCCATGCCAGTTGCGATCTTCAAGGGCGGCAATGGCAGCCTGCCGGGCGTCATCCATGCTGGCAGCAGGTACGAACACGATGTAGGCGCGCTCGTCATCAACCTCGGTGCCATCCTTGCGGTGGCCGCCCTGCCCCAGCAGCATGAACACGGGCAGCCTTGCTTTCTTCTTGCCGAACATCCGGGCAATCCCTCGCATAAAAGAAAAACCGCCGCGGTCCGTTTCCAGGATCGCGGCGGCTATCACGTCTTGTCAGAAGGCGTTGACCGCCGGGCAAATCATTCGCCCGCCGGCGCAACCTCTTCTGCAGCAGCCTCGCCGAGCGACATCTTCGCCTGCTCGTCGAGGATGAGCGTGTCACGCTTGTCGGCCACCTGCTTGTAGCGCGCCAGCATGCCGCCAGTACCGGCCGGGATGAGACGGCCAACGATGACGTTCTCCTTGAGGCCTTCCAGCGTGTCGACCTTGCCGGCAATCGCGGCTTCGGTGAGAACGCGGGTGGTCTCCTGGAACGACGCGGCAGAGATGAACGACCGCGTCTGCAGGCTGGCCTTGGTGATGCCAAGCAGCACCGGCACACCGGAGGCAGGCTTGCCGCCATCGGCCTCGATCTTGGCGTTGATCTCGTCCATTTCAGTCCGGTCGATATGCTCGCCCGTCAACAGCGACGTGGTGCCGGCATCAGTGATCTCGACCTTCTGCAGCATCTGGCGAACGATCACCTCGATGTGCTTGTCGTTGATGCTCACGCCCTGCAGACGGTAGACTTCCTGCACCTCGTTGACGAGATAGGTCGCCAGTTCCTCGACGCCCTTGATTGCAAGGATGTCGTGGGGTGCCGGGTGACCGTCGAGGATGTACTCGCCCTTCTCGATGTAGTCGCCTTCCTGTACCGGCAGGTGCTTGCCCTTGGGGATCAGGTATTCAACTGCCTCGAGCGAGGCATCTTCCGGAACCACGCGGATACGGCGCTTGTTCTTGTAGTCACGGCCGAACTCGACCCGGCCAGAAATCTCCGCGATGATGGCGTGATCCTTAGGACGGCGCGCCTCGAACAATTCCGCCACGCGCGGCAGACCACCGGTGATGTCGCGGGTCTTGGCGCTTTCAAGCGGGATACGTGCCAGCACGTCGCCCGCCTTGACGCCGGAGCCCGGCTCCACCGAAAGGATCGCATCCACGGACAGCAGGTAACGGGCCTCGCCGCCACGCGGCAGCTTGAGGATGTCACCCTTCTTGTCCTTGATGACGATGGCCGGACGCAGGTCCTGGCCACGCGGGCTCGAACGCCAGTCCACCACGACGCGGTTGGTGATGCCGGTCGACTCGTCGGTGACTTCCGACACCGACACGCCTTCCACAACATCCTCGAACCCGATGGTGCCATCGACTTCGGTCATGACCGGGCGGGTATAGGGGTCCCACTCGGCCAGGCGCATGCCGCGCTTGATCTTGTCGCCTTCGTTGACGAACAGGCGCGAGCCCTGGGTGAGCTTGTGCACCGCACGCTCATGGCCCTGCTCGTCCTCGATCACCAGCGCCACGTTGCGGCCCAGGGTGATGATGCGGCCCGTGCTGTCGGTCACCACGTTGGAGTTGCGCAGGCGCACGACGCCTTCATGGTTGGATTCCACGAACGACTCGTCCAGCACCTGTGCGGTGCCGCCGATGTGGAAGGTACGCATGGTCAGCTGGGTGCCCGGCTCGCCGATGGACTGGGCGGCGATGACGCCGACAGCCTCACCGAGGTTGACCGGGGTACCACGCGCCAGGTCGCGGCCATAGCAGCGAGCGCACACGCCAAAGCGCGTTTCGCACGTCAGCACCGACCGGATGCGCAGTTCCTGGATGCTGGCCTCCTCGATCAGGTCCACGTCGTCTTCGGTGATCTCGCGGCCCCTCGGGATGATGACCTCGTTGGTCTGCGGATGACGGACATCCTCGGCCGCCGTACGGCCCAGCACGCGGGAACCGAGCGAGGCAATGATCTCGCCGGCATCGATGATCGGACGTGCGGTGATCGAGTTTTCGGTGCCGCAATCCTCTTCCGCGATGATGGCGTCCTGGGCCACGTCGACGAGACGTCTGGTCAGGTAACCGGAGTTCGCAGTCTTCAGCGCGGTGTCGGCCAGACCCTTGCGGGCGCCGTGGGTGGAGTTGAAGTACTCCAGCACGGTGAGGCCTTCCTTGAAGTTCGAGATGATCGGGGTCTCGATGATCTCGCCCGATGGCTTGGCCATAAGGCCGCGCATGCCGCCCAGCTGCTTCATCTGCGCCGGCGAACCACGCGCACCGGAATGGGCCATCATGTAGATGGAGTTCACCGGCTTCTCGCGGCCCGTCTCCTTGTCCACCTGGACGGCGGAATTGCGCGCCATCATCTCGTCTGCAACCTTGTCGGTGCACTTGGCCCAGGCGTCGACGACCTTGTTGTACTTCTCGCCCTGGGTGATCAGGCCGTCGATGTACTGCTGCTCATACTCCAGCGCCAGTTCGCGGGTCTCGTTGACCAGCTTTTCCTTGGTGTCCGGGATGACCATGTCATCCTTGCCGAAGGAAATGCCGGCCTTGTAGGCGTTGTAGAAGCCCAGACCCATGATGCGGTCACAGAAGATGACGCTCTCCTTCTGACCGCAGGAGCGGTACACCGCGTCGATCATCTTGGAGATCTCGCGCTTGGTGAGCAGCTTGTTGCACAGCTCAAGCGACATGCCCGGCTGCTTCGGCAGCAATTCGCCGATCTTCAGGCGGCCCGGCGTGGTTTCATACACACGCGAAACCGCGTTGCCCTCTTCATCGATGAACTTGAAGCGGCCCTTGATCCTGGTGTGCAGGGTAACGACGCCGGCATTGAGCGCGTGCTCCACTTCGGCCATGTCGCCGAACAGCATGCCCTCGCCCGGCTCGCCTTCCTTCATCTGGGAGACGTAGTACAGGCCAAGCACGATGTCCTGCGACGGCACGATGATCGGCTGGCCGTTGGCGGGGTGCAGCACGTTGTTTGTCGACATCATCAGCACGCGGGCTTCAAGCTGGGCTTCCAGCGACAGCGGCACGTGAACGGCCATCTGGTCGCCGTCGAAGTCGGCATTGAAGGCGGCGCAAACCAGCGGGTGCAACTGGATGGCCTTGCCCTCGATGAGGACCGGCTCGAACGCCTGGATGCCAAGGCGGTGCAGTGTCGGCGCGCGGTTGAGCAGCACCGGATGCTCGCGGATAACCTCATCCAGGATGTCCCAGACTTCCGGCTTTTCCTTCTCGACCAGCTTTTTGGCCTGCTTGACGGTGGACGACAGGCCCTTGGCGTCAAGACGCGAATAGATGAA
>JAZBOA010000242.1:0-6015 GCA_036350935.1 Anderseniella sp.
CCGGCCCTTGCCGAACTACATTGCGCAACCGCACGGATGCAGTACAGTCGCGTCCGCCCGGCCGGCGCTAATGCCAGCCCGGCGCGATGGTCACAGCACCCAATCAAGATGCCCGTCTGCGAAGTCGATCCGTGGCGTTTCCAGTTCTTCGAGCAGGTTCCCTGCCCCGAACACGTGCGCATTCCCACCGAGGACGCCGATGCCTGGGAGTGGAACCCCGCCCACCGGCACGTCTACGACAAGCTGCACGTGGCGCTGAGCCAGGGCCTGGCGGCTGCGCCCCACGGCGTCATGCCGCCGCACTGGCCGGTGTTCTCCAAGCCCGTCATCAACCTCAAGGGCATGGGCCGCGACAGCCGCCGCATCGACACCGCCGCAGACTACGCGCAGGCCGAGACGCCAGGCCACATGTGGGCCGAACTGCTCGAAGGCGATCACGTCAGCACCGACGCCGCCGTGGTGAACGGCGAGGTGCGCTGGTGGCGCCACGCCACCGGCAGGCCCATCGGCGGCGGCATGTTCGACTACTGGACCATCCACGCAGGCGCGCTGACCACACTGGAGGCGCACGCCGCCCGCTGGATCGCCCGCCAGCTTGCAGGCTACACCGGCATGGTCAATCTCGAGACCATCGGCGGCCGCATCATCGAGGCGCACCTGCGCTTCGCTGACCAGTGGCCCGACCTCTATGGCGGCAATGACTGGGTGCGCGCCCTCGTCGGGCTCTACTCGGGCGAAGGCTGGTCACTGCCCCGCGGACAGCGCCGCGACGGCTACAGCCTCGCGCTGTTCGTGCCGCACACGGGCCTCACGCCGCGCCATCCACCGGCGGGGCTTGTGCGCGAAGTGCTGGCGCACCCCGCCATCACCAGCGTGCAGATCACCTTCCACGAGGATCGCGCGCCTGAAGCCCACACCATGCCGCCCGGCGGCTTCCGCGTAGCCATCGTCAACACGTTCGACCTTGCTGCCGGCCGCGCCGCCCGCCGCCGCCTTGCCGAGTGGTTCGGCGAGGTGATCCTCACCTGAGGTGGAGCAGCGGCAGCTCCGGCAGGGAAACAGAAAAGGCCGGAACTTGCGTCCCGGCCCCTAACTCGTCGCGCCATGAAGATGCCGCACGCGATTGTATTGACTCAGTTATCGAGGAAGCTCCTCAGCCTCCGCGACCGGCTCGGGTGCTTCAGCTTGCGCAGCGCCTTGGCTTCGATCTGGCGGATGCGTTCGCGCGTCACCGAGAACTGCTGGCCGACTTCCTCCAGCGTGTGGTCGGTGTTCATGCCGATACCGAAGCGCATGCGCAGCACGCGTTCCTCGCGCGGGGTCAGCGAGGCCAGCACCCGCGTGGTCGTCTCGCGCAGGTTGGCCTGAATCGCCGCATCGATCGGCAGGATGGCGTTCTTGTCCTCGATGAAATCGCCGAGGTGTGAGTCTTCCTCGTCGCCCACCGGCGTTTCGAGGGAGATCGGCTCCTTGGCGATCTTCATCACCTTGCGCACTTTCTCAAGCGGCATGGACAGCTTCTCGGCCAGCTCTTCCGGCGTCGGCTCGCGGCCGATCTCGTGCATCATCTGGCGCGAGGTGCGCACGATCTTGTTGATCGTCTCGATCATGTGCACGGGGATGCGGATGGTGCGCGCCTGGTCGGCGATCGAGCGGGTGATCGCCTGCCGGATCCACCACGTGGCGTAGGTGGAGAACTTGTAGCCGCGCCGGTACTCGAACTTGTCGACCGCCTTCATCAGGCCGATGTTGCCTTCCTGGATCAGGTCGAGGAACTGCAGGCCGCGGTTGGTGTATTTCTTGGCGATGGAGATGACGAGCCGCAGGTTGGCCTCGACCATTTCCTTCTTGGCGATGCGCGCCTCGCGCTCGCCCTTCTGCACCGCGTGCACGATGCGGCGGAACTCGGGGATCTGCAGGCCCGTATCGGACGCCAGCGAATGGATCTCCTCGCGGATCTCCTTGATCGTGTCCTTTTCCTTGGTGACGAAGTCCTTCCAGCCGTGCTTGGCCAGCCGGGACACCCGGCGCACCCAGTTGGCGTCAAGCTCCTCGCCCTGGTACTCCTCCAGGAACACCGTGCGCGGCACCTTGTGGCTTTCCGCCAGCCGCATCAGCCGGCCTTCCAGCGAGATCAGCCGGCGGTTGATGTCGTACAGCTGCTCCACCAGCGCCTCGATGCGCGCGGCGTTGAGCGACAGCGACTTGACGTCCTCGATGATCTCTTCACGCAGCTTGCGATAGCGGCGCGCCTGCGAGGAAGACAGCGCCGTCTTCTCGGCCACTTCCTGGTCCTGCAGCTTGCGCAACGACTTGTAGGTCTTGGCGATGCGGTCGAAGGTTTCCAGCACGTGCGGCTTCAGTTCCGCTTCCATGGCGGCCAGCGACACGTTGGCCTCCTCGTCGTCGTCCTCGTCGTCCTCTTCCGGCGCCGAAGCCGGCTCGAAGTCGTCCGCCGACAGCACGTCGTCATCCAGCGATGGCCGGCGCGGGCGCGACCTGCGCATTTCGGCGGCAGCCTTTTCGCGCTTCTCGGCTTCGGCCCGGCGGGCTTCCTTTTCCTTGGCTTCGCGCTCTTCCGGCGTCGGCGCCTCGACCTTCTTGGCATCGGGGCCGGCATAAGTGGCCTCGAGGTCGATGATGTCGCGCAGCAGGATCTTGCCTTCGTTGAGTTCGTCGCGCCAGATGATGATGGCCTGGAAGGTCAGCGGGCTTTCGCACAGGCCCGAGATCATCGCCTCGCGGCCCGCCTCGATGCGCTTGGCGATGGCGATCTCGCCCTCACGCGACAGCAGCTCCACCGACCCCATCTCGCGCAGGTACATGCGCACTGGATCATCGGTGCGGTCGGCTGAGGCCGGGGCATTACCCTCGGTCTTCACCACGCCGGTCTGGGCGCTTTCCGCCACCTCGGTGGCGTCCTCGGTCTCTTCCTCGGTCTCCACCACGTTGATGCCCATGTCGGTGAGCATCGCCATGATGTCCTCGATCTGCTCCGACGACACCTCGTCCGACGGCAGCACCTCGTTCAGTTCGTCATAGGTCACGAAGCCGCGCTGCTTGGCGAGCTTGATCATCCGCTTGACGCCGGCATCGCTCAGGTCCAGCACCGGGCCATCGCTGCCCACCTCCGGCGTTTCGGTGTCTTCGGCGTTGGGGTCTTCGACGACCGCCGCCGCCTTCTTGGTTGCCGGAGAATTGTCGCGTGCCTGTGCTCTCGCCATTCGTCTTGCGCTCGCTTGTTTTCTGGGGCCGGCAGAGGCGCTGCTTTAAGCACCTGCGGCCAGCGTTTTCCCTGATTCGTTTCAGTGGTCGGGGGCAACCGGTTATCACCCCGCTGCCGTTAACCGTGTCTTAATCATGTTCGCCCGGACCTGGTGATCCTGATATCAGCTGCCCGCGGCATGGTCTTGCCTGCCGCCCGGACCGGTTCAGAACGCCTGTCAACTGGCCGGGTTGGATATCCGTCCCGATGCTTCGCCATAGCCGTCGACGCTGGCTTCCGCCCCCGTCATCGACTGCAACTGCTCCCTCACCTCGTTGAGAAGATTGAGATTCTCTTCACTCGGATGTTCAGCAAGGCGCAGTTCGGCCCGTCTCAGTTCCTTCTCCAGAGTCACCAGTTTCCGGTTCAGCGCCAGCAACTGCTTCAGTCCGGTACGGGCGTCCCTGTCGGCAGCGTCCGCACCGGCAAACCAGCAATCGTGGTGCCGGGCCTGGGAGTCCAGCGCATCAATGACTGCGCCCATCCCGGTGTGGATTAAGTGGTCGCGCAAGCCAGATGTTTCAAGGTCAGCCCCAGAAGCGATGGTATCTATGATTCGCCGGCGCAAAGAGTCAAGCGTGGGGCTTAACCCCTCCAGCGCAGCGAGGTCCTCGATCATGTCTTCCGCCAGCACCGGATGGTTCACCAGGGTCAGCAGGATAAATCCCGTCCGCCGCTCCGTCGCCGCCTCGCCGGCCGGCCTGGACGCCAGCGCCTTGAGCTGCGGCGAGGCTGGCAGCTTCATCTCCCAGGGCTGCAGTTGCTGAAATCGCCCGCGCCTGCCGCCCTGTTGCCCGGCCGGCATGCGGCGCATGCCGGTACGCGTTGCGCCGGCCCGCCCGAACAGCGCCCTGACCCGTTCGCGCATGTCATCCTGGTAGTACTTGCGCACCGTCGGATCACCGATCTGGTTGACGAGCTGCATCAGGTCGGCCTCGAACCGCGCCTTGCGCTCCGGTGTTGAACGGTCGTTGGCGGAAAGCGCCCGGCGCCACAGCATGTCGGCCATCGGCTCGGCCGCCTCGATTGCCTGGCGCACCGCCTCCGGCCCGCCCGAGCCCAGCAGGTCGTCCGGGTCCTGTCCTCCCGGCAGCAGCACAAACCTCAGTGAATTGCCCGGCGTCAACCGCTCCAGCGCCAGGTCGAGCGCCCGCCACGCAGCCTTCAGGCCCGCCTCGTCGCCGTCGAAACACAGGACCGGCTCCGGCACCATCCGCCACATCAGTCCGAGCTGGTCTTCGGTCAGCGCAGTGCCGAGCGGCGCCACCGCATTCGGCAGCCCGGCCCGCGTGAAGGCAATCACGTCCATGTAGCCTTCGCAGGCAATCAGCTGGCCGGTGTCATGGGCCGCCTTGCGCGCCTTGTCCTGATTGTAGAGCACGGTGCCCTTGTGAAACAGCGGCGTGTCGGGCGAGTTGAGATACTTGGCCATGGCATCGGCGCTCATGGCGCGCCCGCCGAAGGCGATCACCCGTCCCCTCGGGTCGCGTATGGGAAACATGATCCGGTCGCGGAACCGGTCATAGGAGGGCTTGCCGTCATCCGGCTTGATCACCAGTCCCGCCTCAACCATCTGCTCGGGCGTCACCTTGTGTCGGGCCAGTTCCTTGCTCAGTGCATGCCGGTCATTGGGTGCATAGCCAATGGCGAAGTCCTGCTGCACGCCCGCGCTCAGGCCCCGGTCCGACAGGTAGCCGCGCGCCTTCGCCGCTGCCGCCGACTGCAGCTGCGACGCAAAGAAATCCTGCGCGAACTGCATCACATCATAAAGGTTGGAGCGGCGCTCCTCGCGTGCTTCGGCTTCCGGCGAAAGCTTCGGCATCTCCAGCCCCGCTTCCATCGCCAGCCGCTCCACCGCTTCGGGAAACGGCACGCCTTCCTTCTCCACCAGGTAGGTGAAGATGTCGCCGGACACCTTGCAGCCGAAGCAGTGATAGCGCCCCTTGCGGTCCTCGCAGTGAAAGCTTGCAGACTTCTCGCCGTGGAACGGGCAGCACGCCCAGAAGTCGCCCTTGCCGGCATTGGTCTTGCGCTTGTCCCATTGCACGCTCCGGCCGATGACCGAGGAGATCGAAACCCTCGCCCTGATCTCGTCCAGGAATGATTGCGGAAAGCGCATTGAACTTGTCTGCCGGGTTGGATTGACTGGCCATCCTCGCAAGACGGCAACAGGCATTCAATAACTCATGAACGGCCCACGCCTATCACAATTCCGGGCGGGTTGCTCAACTTGCCTGGAAATAAGCCGGTGCGGGCTCAGTCGCCGTGCAAAGATTCGAAGTGCTCCGGCATCCTGTGATGGGTCTGGTCCGGCAGCAGGCCAATATCAATTCTGTTGGTCAAAATACAGAATACCGCGACCACCGGCGACCCATCCGGTAACCGGCAAGGCATCAAAAGACGCTGGTAACAGACGCCTTCCGGCTCGCCATCCGGGCCACGGCCAAGGGTAACCGCCAGGTGGTCGTACCGGCACTCGCCGGAGTCAACGGCCTGCTGATAGGCCTGCAGCACATACTCGTCTGCCCAGCCGGAAACGGGGTCGTTGGTCAATTGCACCCCGATCAGGCTCTTTCCCCAAACCGGTCCAAGCCAGGTTGCCAATGCAGCCCTGTCGCCGGCATGTACGCACATCCAGCCGCCATGATGCTCGCGGTACATCAGCAATTCCGCTTTCACCCGCCTGAAGGAAGGCGCCTCGACCTGCCCTCCACCCTCAACCCAGGCCTTGTAGATCCGCTTCATGGGCG
>JAZBOA010000243.1:0-2659 GCA_036350935.1 Anderseniella sp.
GCTTCGTCGCCTTCGTGCGGCTGGTGCCGGTGTTTCCCTTCAACCTGCTGAACTATGCGCTCGGCCTCACCCGCATTTCCTTCGTCGCGTACGTGCTGGCCTCCTGGGTGTTCATGCTGCCCGGTGCGTTTGCCTACACCTGGCTGGGTTATGCCGGACGCGAAGCCCTCACCGGCGGCGAAGGGATGATCCGCAACATCCTCATCGCGCTCGCACTTCTCGCCGCCGTGGCGTTTCTGCCGCGCTTCGTGCGCAAGTTGCGCGAGAAACCCATGCTGGCGGTGGACGTGCTCAAGCAGCAACTGGATGCCGGCGAGGACGTGCTGATGCTGGACGTACGTTCCGCCGCCGATTTCGTGGGGGAGCAGGGCCATATCGCTGCTGCCCGCAACATCCCGCTTGATGAGTTGCCCGCTCGGCTGGCAGAGTTACAGGATTACAAACAGCGCCCCATCCGCCTGCTGTGTCGCACCGATCGTCGATCCGCCGAGGCCGCGCGAATGTTGGCCGAGGCGGGTTTCGTCGACGCCCAGGTCATCCAGGGCGGCATGACCGCCTGGCGTGCAAGAGGCTGGCCGGTGGTGGACGTGGGGAAATAAGGGGTTCGAACATGCATGAACTGGTGAAGGATTACTACGGCAATCAACTGAAAGGCACCGCGGACCTGCGCACTTCCGCCTGTTGCGATGCCAGCCAGATGCCAGGCTGGATGAAACCGCTGCTGGCGCGCATCCACCCGGACGTGATGGCGCGCTACTACGGCTGCGGGCTGGTTTGCCCGACCCGGCTCGACGGCCTGAAGGTGCTGGATCTGGGCTGCGGATCCGGCCGTGACGTCTACGCCCTGGCGCAGTTGGTTGGCGAAACAGGTCAGGTGGTCGGCGTCGACATGACCGAGGAACAACTGACTGTGGCCGAGGCGCATCGGGAGCATCACCGCCAGGCCTTTGGCTACGCCCGCGACAACGTGGAATTCCGCCTCGGCTATATCGAGAAGCTGGATGAACTGGGATTCGAGAGTGCCGGTTTCGACGTGGTGGTGTCCAACTGCGTCGTCAATCTTTCACCGGACAAGGAAGCCGTGCTGCGCCAGGTTCACCGCCTGCTGAAGCCCGGCGGCGAACTGTATTTTTCCGATGTCTATGCCGATCGCCGGGTGCCGTCCGAACTGCGAAACGACCCGGTGCTGTACGGCGAATGCCTGGGCGGCGCGCTGTACTGGAACGACTTCCAGAATCTCGCTCGCCGTTGCGGCTTCGCCGATCCGCGACTGGTGGAGGACCGCCCCATCGCCATCACCGATCCCTCTCTGGCCGCGCGCGTCGGCAATACCCGCTTCTACTCGGCGACGTACCGGCTGTTCAAGCTCGACGGCCTGGAACCCGAGTGCGAAGACTACGGCCAGGCGGTGATCTACCGCGGCGGCATTGCCGGCCAGGAACAGCGCTTCATTCTGGACAAACACCACGCCATCGAAGCCGGGCGTGTGTTCCCCGTATGCGGCAACACCTGGCGCATGCTGCACGACACCCGTTTTGCACCGCACTTCGATTTCATCGGCGACTTCTCACGGCATTACGGCATTTTCGCCGGCTGCGGCGGCGGTCTGCCGTTCGACGAAAACCAGACGGGCGCCGGTTCGGCGTGCTGCTGAGAAGAGAAATGCCATGACGCGAGCGCGCTATTCCGTGTCCAAATCGGCTCTGGCTGGTCTGCTTTTCGGAGTGACTGCGCTTGCCGCCGTGGCAATATCGGGCATTGGTTACCGTCTTGGCGGCTGGCATTTCACCGTCGGCCTGCAAGTCACTGAATGGGCGGTTTATGGTGCGGCTTTCGCCCTCGCGCTATCGGCAGTCGGTTTGTTCCAGGCCCGTCCACAGGCACGGCACCGGGGCTTCGTCCTCGCCATACTGGGGGTGGCCGCTGCCCTGCCGGTGGTGGCGATGGGCCTCCAATGGGAATACGCCACCCGCACGTACCCGCCGATCAATGACATCAGCACCGATATGGAAGAGGCGCCGGTGTTCTGGGACATGCCCAACCCCACGGACTATCCGGGTGCGGAAACGGCCGCGCTGCAACGCGCCGCCTATCCCGGTCTGGCGCCGCTTGAATTGGCAATGCCGCCGGAGAAGGCGTTTGCCCATGCGCTGGCGGTGGCGCAAGGCAGGGGCTGGGAGATCGTCGCCAGCGTGCCGCAGGAAGGCCGCATAGAGGCCACTGACAGCAGCTTCCTGTATGGCTTCACGGACGAGATTACCGTGCGTGTTGCGCCCTCGGATGGCGGCGCCAGGGTCGACGTACGCTCCCGTTCGCGCATCGGGCGTATCGACCGTGGAGTCAATGCCAAGCGGATTCGCGCCTATCTCAAGTCGTTGCAGGCGCACGCCGTCACGGCGGCGCGCTGAACCGATCGGGCCGGCGTCCCGCTACGCCACAGCGTCACGCCTGAGCGGGCGGTGAGGTCACCAGCCTGATTGCCTCCGGGGCATCGCCTTGCGGCAGAACGCGGCCGATGCGTGCCGCCTGGCGGTACCCCGCTTCATGCAGGGCCGCGATGCAGGAATCGGCCGCCGATTCGGGGACGCCGGCGAGCAGACCGCCGGCGGTTTGCGGGTCGAACAGCAGCGGGTAGTTCGGGTGGTCGAGGGCTTCTTCC
>JAZBOA010000244.1:0-2782 GCA_036350935.1 Anderseniella sp.
GGCGAGCTTGAACAGCGCCTCGGCATTGGCCGCGAGGTGGTCAACATGCTCACGGCGCTGGATGGCGAGGACCGGGACAGCGCGGTGGCCGAGTTCCTGCTGCGCCACCCGGAGCATCGCCATGCGGCGCGGCGGGTGCAGATTGCCGAGCGGCTGCCGTATTCGGAAATCCACGACAACGTGCTGTCGGCCACGATGATGCCGATCGATATCCTGCGTTGCAAGCTGGCGTTCTTCGGCGCGTCGCGGTTCGACCCCAAGTCGGACCGGTGGGTGCGCATCACCATGTATGCCGATGCGCCGTTTCCCGACGAGATCCATTCTATGGACGAAGACGACTGGGCCTGGCCTCCGCTGGAGGCGGCAAGCAAGGCAGCGCCGCCAGTTGACGTAAAGGCGTGACCTGCATGCACGTCTCGCTCAACGAGGTCGAGGTCATGGCGACCAAGGCGGCCAATGGCGCGGGCCGGCCGTGGGGGCTGGCGCAGGAGGCAGGCATGGCCGCAGCGCGGCTCGAAGCCATGGGCTTGCCCGGTGCGGGTTCACTGCTCGGGCTTCTGGAGGCGACGGATGGTGAAGCGGACCTGCGCCGCCGTTGCCCGGTTCTGGAAGGCGCCCACCTGTGCGACCTTGCAGGCGCAGGGCTGCCGGTCTCGTTCGATGCAATGCATGAGCCGTTGCTGCTGGCGCCGTTCCTGATGCAGGCCGGCGTTGCCGCCACGATCTCCTGGCCGGGGTGTGAGGTTGACGTGCGCGCAGATGGGTTGACGGTGCGCGGCAAGGCGGCCGGCGCCGGTTTACCTGTGACGGTTCACGTGGCGGCCGGCACTGGTGACGCCGCGCAGCTGAAGCCGCAGCCCGGTGCTGTAGACATTGCCGGTGAAATATGGGAAGCGCTTGGCCGGTTCGCTCACCGCACCTATGTGCCGGCCACGGAAGCCTCGCGGCTGAAGGGCGCCGGGGCGGGCCTGACCGACAACGACTGAACCCTCGTCCCCGGACCCTGACCATGTCTGCCTCGCCGCTGCTTCTGCTGCAGGACATCACCCTGACTTTTGGCGGCCGGCCTTTGCTGGCAGGCGCGTCCTTGAGCGCGGGCGCCGGGGAGCGCATCTGCCTGGTGGGGCGCAACGGGTCAGGCAAGTCGACGCTGCTGAAAATCGCCGCCGGCGACATTGAGCCAGATGGTGGAACCCGCTTCCTGCAGCCCGGCACGACCCTTCGATACTTGCAGCAAGAGCCTGATTTTTCAGGGTATTCGACGGTTCGTTCATATGTTGAATCAGGTCTTGCGCCGGGCGATGATCCGCACCGGGCGGAGTATCTCTTGCGCGAACTGTCGCTCAGCGGCGATGAGGATACCGCGCGATTGTCAGGTGGTGAGGCGCGCCGCGCCGCCCTTGCCCGGGTGCTGGCGCCGGAGCCCGACATCCTGCTGCTGGACGAGCCGACCAACCACCTCGACCTGCCGGCCATCGAGTGGCTCGAGGCCGAGCTGAAGTCGATGCGTTCGGGCCTGGTCCTTATCAGCCATGATCGGCGGTTCCTGGAGAACCTGTCGCAGGCAACCGTCTGGCTCGACCGGGGTGAGGCGCGGCGGATGGACCGGGGCTTTGCCCACTTCGAGGCCTGGCGCGACCAGGTGCTGGAAGAGGAAGAGAAGGAGCAGCACAAGCTCGACCGCAAGATCGTGCGCGAGGAGCACTGGCTGCGTTACGGCGTGACGGCGCGGCGCAAGCGCAATGTGCGTCGGCTGGGCGACCTGCAGGCGCTACGCGAGAAGCGCCGTACGACAGTGAAGGCGCAGGGCAATGTCAACCTTGCCGCCGGTGATGCGGAAGCCTCGGGCAAGCGCGTCATCGAGGTGAAGGACCTGTCGAAGTCGTTCGGCGACCGGGTGATCGTCAAGGACCTGGATCTTCGCGTGCTGCGCGGCGACCGGCTGGCCATCGTGGGGCCCAACGGCGCCGGCAAGACCACGCTGATCAGGCTGATCACTGGCGCACTGGAGCCGGACGCCGGCACGGTGAAGCTTGGCACCAACCTGGAAGTGGTGTCGCTTGAGCAGGACCGCACCTCGCTTGATCCGGACACCTCGCTGAAGGATGCGCTGACCGGCGGCGGGTCGGACCAGGTGATCGTCAATGGTGAGCCGCGCCACGTGATTGCCTGGATGAAGGACTTCCTGTTCCGCCCCGAGCAGGCCGGTACGCCGGTGGGTGTGCTGTCGGGCGGTGAGCGTGGCCGCATCATGCTGGCGCGGGCGCTATCACGGCCGTCCAACCTGATGATCCTCGACGAGCCCACCAACGACCTCGACCTCGAAACCCTCGATCTGCTGCAGGAGCTGCTGGCGGCATACGAGGGCACGGTGCTGCTGGTCAGCCACGACCGCGACTTTATCGACCGGGTAGCTACCTCGACGCTGGTGTTCGAGGGCGGCGGGCGCTGGCGCGAATATCCGGGCGGTTACTCCGACATGGCGCGGCAGGCCGGCGCTGCCCGGGCGGAGGTGAAGCAGCAGGCGGCCGCAGCTAGGCCTGCTGCTAGGCCGGAGGCCGCCCTGCAGGTTTCGGAAGCGCCGAAGCAGAAGCGCAAGTTGTCGTTCAAGGAGAAGCACGCGCTGGAAACGCTGCCTGGCGAAATGGACAAGCTGACTGCCGGTATCGCCCGGCTGCAGCAGCAAATGGCCGATCCCGGCTTTTATGGGCGCGATCCTGCCGGTTTTGATAAAGCAGCCGTCGAACTTCAGGCTATGCAGGACAGACTGGCCGCGATGGAA
>JAZBOA010000245.1:0-5772 GCA_036350935.1 Anderseniella sp.
GCTCGACCTGGTCGGGCTCTCCGGGCGGATGGATCACTTTCCGGCGCAACTGTCTGGCGGCGAGCAGCAACGTGTCGCCATTGCCCGCGCCATCGCCAAGAACCCGCGCATGCTGCTGTGCGACGAGCCCACCGGCGCGCTGGACTCAAAGACCGGCCGGCTGGTGCTGGAAGCGCTTCTGCGGGTCAACGAGACGCTGGGCACCACCACGGCGATCATCACCCACAATGCGGTGATCCGGCAGCTTGCCCATCGCACCTTCTATTTTGCCGACGGCGCCATCGTGCGCACCGAGATCAACGACCGGCGTCTCAAGCCCGCCGATCTGGACTGGTGAGGCATCATGCGTGCCCTCGACAAGAAACTCGTGAGGGACTTCCGCCGGCTGTGGGCGCAGGCGCTTGCGGTGTCGCTGGTGCTGGCGTGCGGGGTGGCAACGCTGATCCTCGCGGTCGGTTCGCACAACTCGCTGGAGAGCACCCGCGAAGCCTATTACCAGCGCAACGGCTTTGGCCACGTCTTCGCCAGCGCCAGCCGCGCGCCGCTGACGCTGCAACCGCAGCTGACCGCGATTGACGGCGTGCTGGCGGTGGAGCCGCGCATTGCCGAGCGGGTGCTGCTTGCCATGCCGGACATGATCGAGCCCGGCTCCGGCATGCTGCTGTCGCTGCCTGACCATGCGGAGCCCCGGCTCAACGTGCCGCACCTGCGCTCGGGGCGGATGCCGCTGGCTGACCGGCCGCGCGAGGCGCTGATCTCCGAGGCCTTCGCCAACGCCCACCGCCTGAAGCCGGGCGACAGTTTTTCCGGCATCGCCAACGGCAAGCGGCTGACCTTCGAGGTCACCGGCCTGGCGCTGTCGCCGGAATATGTCTATGCCATCGGCCCCGGCGACCTGGTGCCGGATGATCGCCGTTTTGGAATCATATGGATGCGCCGCACGCCGCTTGAGGCGGTGTTTGACCTGGAAGGCGCCTTCAACTCGGTAAGCCTGCTGCTGCAGCAGGGCCAGCAGCCTGAACCGGTCATCGCGGCGGTGGACAGCTTGCTGAAGCCCTATGGCGGCACCGGCGCCTATGCCCGCGCCGACCAGACGTCCCACGCATTTCTCGACTCCGAGCTCACCCAGCTAGAGGCCATGGCGCGCATCATCCCGCCAATCTTTCTCGCCGTTTCGGCGTTCCTGATAAACATGATCCTGACCCGGCTGATTGCCCTGGAGCGCGAGCAGATCGGCTTGCTCAAGGCACTTGGCTATTCAAGCGCAACGGTGGCCTGGCATTACGTCAAGCTGGTGCTGGTTATCGCAGCGGTTGGCATTGCCATCGGGTTCGTGGCGGGAACCTGGCTGGGTGATGGCCTTACGCGGCTCTATGCGAAGTTCTTCCACTTCCCGTTCTTCATCTTCGAGCGCTCTGCCGGCATCTATGCGCTCGCCGCCGCCGCCAGCGTGATTGCCGCCGTTGCAGGCGCCCTGAAGGCGGTCAACGGTGCGGCCTCGCTGCCGCCGGCCACCGCCATGCAGCCCGCCCCGCCCACGCTTTACAGCCGGACAGGGGCAATCAGCCGGCTGGCCAGCCTGATGGTCTCGCAGCTTGTGGTGATGGCCTTGCGCCACCTGGTGCGCTGGCCGGTGCGTAGCGGGCTCGCCGTGCTCGGGTCATCGCTCGCCGTGGCGCTGCTGGTCACAGCCATGTTCTCGTTCGGCTCGATCAACTACATGATCGATACGGTGTTTTTCCGTACTGAACGCCAGGACGCGACCATCTCGTTTTCAACGCCGCTGGCCCCTCGCGTCGTGCATGACGTGCGGCATTTGCCAGGTGTCATGGCTGTCGAACCCTACCGGGTCATGGCGGTGGAAATCCGCCATGGGCACCTGAGCGAGCGCATTGGCCTGATCGGCAAGCCGCCACGCACAGAGTTGAGCCGCGTGCTCGATCTTGACCTCGAACCGCTCACGCTGCCGCCGGCGGGCCTTGTGCTGTCGGAGCGGGTGGCGTGGAAGCTCGCCGCAAGGGTGGGCGATATCGTGACGCTTGACCTGCTGGACGAGGGCGGGCGGCGGGTGCCGGTGCCGGTCACCATGGTCAACCAGACATATACAGGCCTCACTGCGTACATGGACATTGACGCGCTGGATGCCCTGTCAGCCATCGGCCCGCGCCGCTCCGGCGCCTACCTGCGGCTTGACGCCAACCGCCTTGATGACATCTACGCGGCCATCAAGCAGATGCCGGCGGCGGCTTCGCTGGCGCTGAAGGAAACCTCGCTGCGTCTGTTCCGCGACACCATCCGGCAGAACATCGTCATCATGACGACCGTCTACGTGGTGCTGTCGATCACCATCGCTTTCGGGGTGGTCTACAATTCGGCCCGCATCCAGTTGTCCGAGCGCGCCCGCGAACTGGCCAGCCTGCGGGTGCTTGGCTTCACCGAAGCCGAGGTGGCAACCGTGCTGGCGGTGGAACTGGCGGCCATCGTGGCGCTTGCGCAGCCGCTGGGATGGGCGCTGGGGGCGGGGTTCTCGTGGCTGGTAGTGCAGGGTTTCCAGTCGGACCTGTTCCGGGTGCCATTCATCCTGGAGCGCTCCGCCTTCGGCTGGTCCAGCGTGGTGGTGGTGCTGGCCGGCATCGTGTCGGGGCTGATCGTCATTCGCCGGGTCTATGATCTCGACCTGGTCCACGTGCTGAAAACAAGGGAATGAGGCGAACATGGCCATGAATCTCAGAACGGTATCCTGGACGATTGCGGGGCTCGCCGTGGCGGCTGCGGCCGCGTGGTACCTGTTCGCGGCCGAACCCGTCGCCGTGGATACGGCGCAGGCCAACCGTGGGTCCATAGAGGTGACGGTGACGGCGGAAGGCGAAACGCGCGTCCGCGAGGTCTATTCGATCTCCGCTCCGATCACCGGCAAGCTGGAACGGCTCAACCTGCACGTCGGCGACAATGTGGTGAAGGCGCAACGTGTGGCGAGCCTCCGGCCGGTTGATCCGCCGATCCGCGACGTGCGTTCGCGCCTGGAGCTTGCCGCCGCCACACGCGCCTCTGAGGCCGCGGTGGGCGTTGCCGAGGCGCAGGTGCGCCAGGCGAACTCCGCACTGACCTTTGCCCGTGCCGAGTTCGACCGGGCCAGCGAGCTGGTCAAGCGCAAGGTGATCTCGCAAGCGGCGATGGATCAGGCAGAGCTCAACATCCGGGTCAGGGAGGCGGAGCTCAAGCAGGCCGAGGCTGCGCTTGAATTGCGCCGGCAGGAACTGGCCACGGCGCGCGCGCGCGAGATGGAGCCCCTGCAGCTGTCGGCCAGCGTCAGCGAGGACCAGTGCTGCATGGCGGTTGCCGCACCGGTGGCGGGAACGGTGCTGCGGATCGTGACCGAGAGCGAGCAGGTCGTGCAGGCCGGCGCGCCGATCCTTGAACTGGGCGACACAGCCGATCTGGAGATTGTGGTCGATCTCCTGTCGACCGACGCGGTGGGAGTAATGCCGGGCATGGAGGCGCGCATCGAGGACTGGGGTGGCGAAGGCTTGCTGGAAGCGAAGGTCCGCCGCATCGATCCGGCCGGGTTCACCAAGGTGTCGGCGCTCGGCATCGAGGAGCAGCGGGTGAACGCGATACTGGATTTCACCGGCCCGCCCGAACGGCGCGCCAGCCTGGGTCACGCCTTCAAGGTGCTGGTGCGCATCGTGAGGAGCCGCGCTGAAAACGCGTTGCAGGTGCCCATCGGCGCCCTGTTCCGGCACGACGGCAACTGGGCTGCGTACACAGTGGAAGATGGCGCAGCGCGGCTGAAAGAACTGCAACTGGGCCGCTTCTCGATGACCCATGCGGAGGTGCTGGGGGGATTGAGCGACGCAGACACGGTGATCGTGCACCCGGGCGACCAGGTGGCGGACGGCGTGGCGGTGCGCCGGCGTTGACAGCCGCAGACGCGGTTTCTAGCGTGACGTCTTTATCCACCATGCAAGGGCTATCCGCATGCAGCTTCGGTTCAGTGCTGAGGACGAGGCGTTCCGGCACGAGATACGCGCCTTCATTCGCGACAACCTGCCCGAGGCCACCCGCCGCCACATGCAGCGCCTGCGCCCGCCCACCCGCGACATGGTAGTGGAGTGGACGAAGATCCTGCATGCGAAGGGCTGGTCTACCCCGCGCTGGCCGGTGGAGCTTGGCGGGCCGGGCTGGACGCCCATACAGCAGTACATCTTCATCGAGGAAAACCAGGCCGCGCCCGCGCCGGACCTGCTGAGCTTCGGCGTCAACATGGTGGGGCCGGTGATCTACACTTTCGGTTCCGATGAGCAGAAGGCCCGCTGGCTGCCGCGCATTGCCGCCATGGAAGACTGGTGGTGCCAGGGTTTCTCCGAGCCCGGCGCCGGCTCCGACCTCGCCTCGCTGAGGACGCGCGCGCTGCGCGATGGCGATGGCTGGGTGATCAACGGCCAGAAGACGTGGACCACGCTTGCCCAGCACGCCAACATGATCTTCCTGCTGGCCCGCACTGACCCGGATGCGAAGAAGCAGGAGGGTATCTCGTTCTTTCTGGCGGACATGTCCACGCCCGGCATTACCGTGCGGCCTATCCAGACCATCGACGGCGGCCACGAGATCAACGAGGTGTTTTTCGATGACGTGCGCCTGCCGCCGGAAGCGCTGGTGGGGGAGGTCAACAAGGGTTGGGATTACGCCAAGTTCCTGTTGGGCAACGAGCGCGTCGGCATTGCCCGCATCGGCGTCTCCAAGGGGCGCATGCGGGTGATCGAGCGGCTGGCGCGCGAGCGCCGGGTGAACGGCAGGCCGCTGATCGAGCATCCCCGTTTCCGCGACCGCTTCATCCAGACGCAGGTGGAACTGAAGGCGCTTGAGATCACCGCCATGCGGGTGCTGTCGGCCGAGGCCGCCCGTGGCACTGACGGCAAGCCCGATCCGGCCTCGTCGGTGCTGAAGATCAAGGGCTCCGAACTGCAGCAGAAAACCACCGAACTTTATCTCGATGTCGCTGGAGAAATGGCGCTGATGCGGGCGGGAAAACCGGGCGACGGCGCCAATGATGCGCTGATACCCGACTGGGCGGATGCGGCAGCCGCGCTCTATTTCAACGCCCGGAAGGTGTCGATCTACGGCGGCTCCAACGAGATCCAGAAGTCGATCATCGCCAAGACAATCCTGGGGCTGTGACGGCGATGGATTTTGAACTTTCCGAAGAACAACGCCTGTTGCGTGAAAGCCTGTCGCGGCTGCTGGGTGATCGGTATGGCTTCGAACAGCGCAACCGCTATCGCGCACTGCCCGGCGGCTACGACCCGGCCATCTGGCAGGCCTATGCGGAAATGGGGCTCACGGCGCTCAACGTGCCCGAGGCCCATGGAGGGCTGGGGGCGGGCCCTGAAGAAACCTTCATCGTCATGTCCGAAATGGGCAAGGCGCTCGCCGTCGAGCCTTACCTCGTTACCTGCGTGCTCGCGCCGGAACTCCTCAAGGCCGCCAGCGCCGAGCAGGCCGGACCGGTGCTCGAACGGATTGCGGCGGGTGAGGTGATCGTGGCCTTTGCCCACCATGAACCAGCGCAATGGTCGGGCGAGGCGGACGGGCTTTCCGTCACTGCCAGCGAGGCCAATGGTGGCTGGCGGCTGAGCGGCGTCAAGTCTCCGGTCCGTCATGGTGGGAAGGCTGATGTGCTGATCGTGTCGGCGCGGGCAGGCGGCGAGACGGCGCTGTTCTGTGTTGATGGCAACGCGGCCTCCCGCCGGGACTTCGAGACGCAGGACGGCA
>JAZBOA010000246.1:0-7427 GCA_036350935.1 Anderseniella sp.
TCGCTGTCGCACTACACCGACTGGACCATCGGCCACGTGCACTCCGGTGCCCTGGGCTGGGTTGGCATGATCTCGTTCGGCGCGATCTACTACCTGGTGCCGAAACTGTGGAACCGTGAACGGCTGTACTCGCTGCGGCTGGTGAACTGGCACCTGTGGCTTGCCACCATCGGCATCGTTATCTACGCCGCCGTTCTGTGGGTCGCAGGCATCACGCAAGGCCTGATGTGGCGTGAATACGATGACCAGGGCTTCCTCGTGAACTCGTTCATCGAAACCGTCAACGCCATCCACCCCGAGTACGTCATGCGCACCATCGGTGGCCTGCTGTACCTGCTGGGTGGGCTGGTCATGGCTTACAACGTCTATCGCACCATCCGTGGCGACGTGCGCAAGGAAGTGCCGATGGGCGCTTCGGCCACCGCTGCCGTGCCGGCTGAATAAGGAAACCTGAAAATGGCGAAAGACCCACACAAGCACCCCGCCGAGGGAGCACTGCCCGAAATCAAGGCGGACCCTGTCGCCCTGGGAACCATTTCCGGTCACGCGAAGCTGGAGCGAAATGTGTCACTGCTGATGGCAGGCACACTCGTCGTGGTCCTGATCGGCGGCGTCGTCGAGATTGTCCCGCTGTTCTACGTCAAGAACACCATCGAGAAGGTGACGGGCATGCGCCCCTACTCGCCCCTCGAACTGGCGGGACGCAACATCTACATCCGCGAGGGGTGCTATGTTTGCCACTCGCAGATGATCCGCCCGTTCCGTGACGAGGTGGAACGCTATGGCCACTACTCGCTGGCAGCGGAGTCGATGTACGACCATCCGTTCCAGTGGGGCTCCAAGCGCACCGGGCCTGACCTGGCGCGTGTCGGCGGGCGCTATTCGGATGACTGGCACGTTGCCCACCTGAAGGACCCGCAATCGGTGGTGCCTGACTCGATCATGCCCAGCTATGCGTTCCTGGCGTCGGCGAAACTCGACACCTCCATGATCAAGGCCCACCTGAAGGCCAACACCATGGTCGGCGTGCCGTATACCGACGAAATGCTGGAGAATGCCGAAGCCGACATGGTGGCGCAGGCCAACCCTGACAGCGACGGGGCCGAAGCCGTGAAGGAGCGGTACCCGAAGGCGGTTGTCTCAAACTTCGACGGTGACGTGTCAAAGCTGACCGAGATGGACGCCATGGTGGCCTACCTGCAGATGCTTGGCACCCTGGTCGACTTCTCGGCCTACGACGCCGACGCACAAGCCAACCAGCGGTAAGGAGGGATCAATGGACTACGAAACTCTTCGCCATGCCGCCGATAGCTGGGGTCTTTTGTACCTCACGGTGGTGTTCATCGGCATCGTACTTTTCACCTTCCGCCCCGGCTCGAGATCAGTAGCTGATCACATGGCCCAGCTTCCGCTCAGAGAGGATGACGACAATGGCTGACAAGGAAATCGACAAGGTCTCGGGCGTCGAGACCACCGGCCATGAGTGGGACGGTATCAAGGAGCTGAACAATCCGCTGCCGCGCTGGTGGCTGTGGACCTTCTACGCCACCATCGTCTTCTCTGTCGGCTACATGGCCTACTACCCTGCCATTCCGCTGATCGAGGGCTCGACCATGGGCATATCGGGTCAGACCAACCGCTCGGTGCTGCAGCAGGAGCTCAAGGCAGCCAGCGAGGCCAACGCCGGACTGGTCAGCCGGATCGAGACCTCATCGTTGCAGGACATCCGCACCAACGACGAACTGTTCCGGTTCGCGGTGGCCGGCGGCCAGTCCCTGTACAAGGTGAACTGCTCGCAGTGTCATGGGTCAGGTGCGCAGGGCGCCCCCGGCTATCCCAACCTCAATGACGACGACTGGTTGTGGGGTGGCGACCTCGACGCCATATACACCACCATCAAGCATGGCGTGCGCAATGGCACTGCCGATGCCCGCGACAGCCTGATGCCGGCGTACGGTGAAGGCATCCTGGAAGCACCGCAGATCGTCCAGGTCGCCAACTACGTCATGCAGTTGTCCGGCCAGGAGCATGATGCAGCTTCGGCATCGACCGGCAAGGAACTCTATGCCGAGAACTGCGCCGCCTGCCACGGCGAGGATGGCAAGGGCGGGCGTGACTTTGGCGCCCCCAACCTGGCCGACCAGCTGTGGCTGTACGGTGGCACGGTGGACCAGGTAGCCACCCAGATCAGCAAGCCGAAGCATGGCGTCATGCCGGCCTGGGGCCCGAAGCTGGATGAGGCGGAAGTAAAGAAGCTCACCGTCTATGTTCACAGCCTCGGCGGTGGCGAGCAATCGCCTGCCACCCAGTAAGTGAACCGCAATACACGCGGGCCGGATCCGTCCGGCCCGCCAAGAACACAAGCACTGAACTGAACTGCGAGCATACGATGGCCAACGAAGACACCACCTTCGAGACATTCGACGCCGAGGCGGTCAACGCCAAGCACAAGCGCACGCTGTACGCTGCCCGGAAGAAAATCCACCCCAAGCGGGCAAGTGGCTGGTTCCGCTCGCTCAAGTGGTGGATCATGGCCATCACGCTGGGCATCTATTACCTGACGCCGTGGCTGCGCTGGGATCGTGGCGCCCACGCACCGGACCAGGCTGTGCTGCTCGACATGGCCAATCGCCGGTTCTACTTCTTTTTCATCGAGATATGGCCGCACGAATTCTTCTTCGTCGCTGGCTTGCTGGTGATGGCGGGGATCGGGCTGTTCCTGGTCACCTCGACCGTTGGCCGCGCCTGGTGCGGCTATACCTGCCCGCAAACCGTCTGGGTTGACCTGTTCCTCGTCGTGGAGCGCTTCTTCGAGGGCGACCGCAACGCCCGCATCAAGCTCGATGCAGCGCCGTGGACCTTTGACAAGATCTGGAAACGGGTCTCCAAGCACGCAGTCTGGCTGCTGATCGCGGTGTCGACGGGCGGCGCCTGGATTTTCTATTTCGCGGATGCGCCTACCCTGGCCAGGCAATTCCTGACCGGTCAGGCCCACTCTGTCGCCTACACGACCGTGGCCGTGCTGACCGCCACCACCTACATTTTCGGCGGGCTGATGCGCGAGCAGGTCTGCACCTACATGTGTCCGTGGCCGCGCGTTCAGGCTGCCATGCTCGACGAACATTCGCTCGTCGTCACCTACAACGACTGGCGCGGCGAGCCCCGCTCAAAGCATGCCAAGAAGGCTGCCGCTGCCGGCGAGACGGTAGGTGACTGCGTCGACTGCAATGCCTGCGTTGCTGTCTGCCCCATGGGTATCGACATCCGCGACGGCCAGCAGCTCGAATGCATTACCTGCGCCTTGTGCATCGACGCCTGTGATAGCGTCATGGAAAAGCTCGACCGGGAAAAGGGGCTGATCTCCTACACCACGCTGGCCAACTACAACCGCAACATGGCGCTGGCGACTGGCGGCGTGCCCGATGCGGCAATCGATCCTTCAAGGGTCCACACGCCGGGTGGCGGCATCGTTTCGAAGGTCTCGCGCTTCCACCTCAGCGACGTCATCCGTCCGCGCACCATGATCTACACGGCAATCTATGCCCTGCTCGGTCTGGGCCTGCTGGCGGCGCTGGCCATGCGCACCGATCTGGACGTCAATGTGCTGGCAGACCGCAATCCGCAGTTCGTCAAGCTGTCCGATGGTTCGATCCGCAACGGCTACCAGTTGAAAATCCTCAACAAGACCGCCAATCCGCGCGAGTTTCTGGTGACGCTGCGAGGTCTTCCCGGCGCCAACATCCGGCTGGACGGCAGTGACCTCGATCAAGGCAGGCTTGGCAATGTTACGGTAGATGCAAACCAGTTGCGCAATGTGCGCACTTTCGTGACGCTTCCCGCAGAACTGGCAAGCAGCGGGCGGCAGGACTTCACCTTCGTGGTCACACCGCTCGATGGCGGCAGATCGTCCGGCGAAGGCGCAACATTCGAGGCTCCTTAAGATGAACACAGGCACTGAAACCACTGCCCCGGCCAACGGCGGGTTCCGCTTTACCGGACGCCACATGCTGATGATCATGGTGGCCTTCTTCGGCACCATTGTCACCGTCAATGGCTTCATGGCCTACAAGGCCACCAGCACCTGGACCGGACTGATCGTGAAGAACGGCTACGTCGCCTCGCAGGACTTCAACCACCTGCAGGAAGAATGGCGCGCCCAGGCTGCGCGTGGCTGGACCGGAGACATCAGCTATGGTGCCGGCATGGTTTCCTTCACGCTAACCGGCAAGGACGGCAAGCCGGTGGTTCTTGACCAGGTCAGCGCGCAGGTAGGACGGCCGGCCTTCAACAAGGACGATCACTCGCTCCAGCTCAACTACACCGGCAGCGGCCGCTACGAAGCCGCCGGCGTCCTCGCCAAAGGACCGTGGGCAATCACCATCACGGGCCAGAGCCCGGAAGGTCCCTACCGGCTGGAGAAGCGCATCATGGTCAAGGACGGCCAGTGACATGACCTGCTGCAGCTCGTCCCCGGTGCCCAATCAGCAAGCGCTCAAGCGACGGCTTGACCACGAGCGCACGCTCGCAGCAGCGCATGATCTCGGCAACGGCCTGCTGCAAACCGACCTGATCGTGCCGGCCATGCATTGCGTGGCGTGCATCAGGACAATCGAAACCGGCATGGGCGCCCTGCCCGGCGTCGAGGACGCGCGAGCCAACCTGTCCACCCGCCGGGTGTCGGTGCGCTGGCGGCCAGAGGCTGCCGCTGATGCCGACTTTGTCTCGGCGCTGGCCGGTCTGGGCTTCGAGGCATCGCTCTACGACCATGCAAACCTTGCATCGCAGGCCGATGAGACTGGCCGCAGGCTCCTGATCTGCCTCGCTGTGGCGGGTTTTGCCGCTGCCAACGTCATGCTGCTGTCGGTTTCGGTCTGGGCCGGTGCCGATGCCGAGACGCAACGGTTGTTCCAGCTCATTTCCGGTCTGATTGCAGTTCCTGCCTCGGTGTTCGCCGGTCAGCCCTTCTACCGGTCGGCCCTGGCGGCGCTGCGCAACCGCCGCCTCAATATGGACGTGCCGATTTCGCTCGCCGTGCTGCTGGCGCTGGGCGTCAGTATCTACGAAGCGCTTTATGGCACCCACGAGACGTGGTTCGAGGCCTCGGTCACCTTGCTGTTCTTCCTGCTGATCGGGCGTTATCTCGACCACATGATGCGCGAGCGCGCCCGCAGCGCCATTCTGCAACTTTCCCGGCTGATGCCGTCGGGTGCATCGAAGCTTTCGGCCTCCGGTGATGCGTCCTACGTGCCGCTGGCCGAACTGCAGGCCGGCGACAGCATCCTCGTGGCCGCCGGCGAGCGTGTGCCGGTGGATGCGCGCATTGCCTCCGGCCTGAGCGACCTTGACCGCTCACTGGTCAATGGCGAAAGCGCCGCCGTGCAGGCGCGGCCCGGCCTTGAGGTTGAAGCAGGCGTTCTGAACCTCACCGGCCCGCTGACGCTTGAAGTGCTCCGGCCCGCTGACCGCTCGTTCGTGGCAAACGTCATCACCCTCATGGAAGCGGCGTCCCAGTCCAACTCCCATCACGTGCGCATTGCCGACCGTACCGCCGCCCTCTATGCACCGGTGGTTCACATCGTATCGGCGGCAAGCTTCATCGGATGGATGGTGTGGACCGGCGGTGACTGGTACACCTCGCTCAACGTGGCGATTGCGGTGCTGATCATTACCTGCCCGTGTGCGCTGGCCCTGGCCGTGCCGATCGCACAGGTCGTGGCGGCGAACCGTCTCTTCCGCTCCGGCGTCATGGTCAAGGACGGTGCGGCACTGGAACGGCTCGCCGAGGCCGATACCGTGGTGTTCGACAAGACCGGCACCCTGACGCTTGGCGAACCGCGCATAGCCTCCATCCACGGCGGCAGCGACGAGGAACATGCCGTTGCAGCCATGCTGGCCCGGCTGTCCACCCACCCGGCCGCCCGCGCCGCCGCCTCCGCCCAGTCCGCCACCCAGGGTGTCCTGGTGTCTGACGTGCAGGAGCTGGCAGGCCTCGGCCTCGAAGCCAACTGGAAGGGGCGCAAGGTTCGGCTTGGCCGCCGGTCATGGGTATCGGACATTGCCCGCAGCACCGCGGCGCCTGCGCCGAAGACCATGGCGACAAGCGAAGTCTGCTTCGCGGTGGCGGGAGGTGACATCGTCAGCTTCCAGCTGTCCGATACGCTGCGCACCGATGCGGCGACCGTTGTTGGGAAACTTCGCAACATGGGCTTCGCCACGGCCATCCTGTCTGGCGATGCCGCTGGACCCGTTGAAGCCGCGGCTGCGCAGGTCGGCATCGAAAGCGCCGCCAGCAGCCTGACGCCCGAGGGCAAGACAGCAAGGGTGGAAGAACTGCGCGCTTCCGGCCGCAACGTGCTTTATGTGGGCGACGGCCTCAACGATGCCCCTGCCCTTGCCGCAGCCAACGTTTCCATGGCCCCCGCTTCCGGTTCCGATATCGGCCGCGCTTCGGCGGGCCTCGTGTTCACCGGCAAGGGACTTGCCGCCATTCCTGTCGCCATAGAGGTGGCGCGCGCCACCGGCAAAACGGTCCGGCAGAACTTCGCGCTGGCCATCGGCTACAACATGTTCGCGGTGCCACTGGCTGTGCTGGGGTATGTAACACCGCTGATCGCCGCCCTTGCCATGTCCTCATCTTCCATCCTGGTGGTCGCCAACAGCCTGCGACTGAATCTCGTCGCCAGGCATCAGGCGATCATGCCGGCCGGCCAGGCTCCGCGCGACTCAACCACCGGCGATAAAACGCAGCCATCATCTCCCAAGGCTTCGTCCGATGCAGGCAATCCCCGGCTGGAGGCCGTCAAGTGAGTCACCTCGTCTTCCTGATCCCGATTGCCCTGGGCCTTGGCGCACTTGGACTTGTGGCTTTCATCTGGAGCCTGCGCAACGGCCAGTATGATGACCTGGACGGAGCGGCAGAGCGCATTCTCGACGACGATTGAGCCTGCGAACTCCCATCCTGAAGCATTTTTGGCCGGTGAGTTTCTTACCACAGGTGTTGACCGGCCCGCCTTTGCCTTGCACTGTCAGCGGCAGGCAGCGCCCAATCCGCGCCGGCCGTCATGCAACCCAGGCAAGGGACATCAGATGCTGAACCTCGGCAACCGTGTTTCGATCTATCAGCCCGAGCAGGAAGGTCTGGTCTTTCCTGACCTTCCACAGTTCAATGACGTTGAACAGGAACGCCGCCACCGCAAGGAACGCCTCGTCGCCGCCTGCCGCGCCTTCGCCTTGCAGGGGTTCGACTACGGCTTTGCGGGCCACTTGACGGTGCGCGATCCGGAGCGGCCGGAACTCTACTGGACCAACCCGATGTGCGTTCACTTCGCCAACGTGAAGATGTCCAACCTGATCCTCGTCGATCACGAAGGCACCGTCATCGAGGGCGATTACGCCGTCAACCGCGCAGGCTTCATCCTGCACGCCAA
>JAZBOA010000247.1:0-3925 GCA_036350935.1 Anderseniella sp.
AAGGGTTTTGCGGCATTGGTATGCTGCAATGCAAACCTGAGGAGACGGCGGATCCATGTTCAACAGCCAGAGCCAGCGAAAAGAGGAACGGGTTCAACTGGTGCTCAGCGACGGGCGAACCGTGACGGGCACGCTGCTGCTGCCGATCACCAGCGAGGTTCGCCGGGCGCTGAACGGCGACAATGCGGTGATCGAGTTCCTGCACGCGGACGGGCGCATGGCTCTGGTGGCCAAGCAGGCCATAGTCGAGATCGTGCTGGTGCAGGAGAACGAGGCGGCGGCCGCGAAGGCTGCAGCCTGATCTTCCGGCAACTTCCAGACTCAAAGGGAGTTGGTTATGCAGGCAGCCATGCCTGTCACGCCCGTCCGAGAAACCGATCTGTACGACCCCGTCAAGCGGCTGCTTGAGGGACAGGGTTACACGGTGAAAGCCGAGATCGGCGCGGCCGATGTGGTCGCCTGCCGGGGTGATGAGCCGCCGGTGATCGTTGAGCTTAAGACAGGTTTCTCGCTCGCGCTGTTCCACCAGGCCATCGAGCGGCTGAAGCTGTGCGATACTGTCTATGTGGCGGTGCCCGGAGGTACCGGACGCACCTTCTGGAAATCGCTGAACAACAACCTTTCGCTGTGCCGGCGGCTGGGTCTCGGGCTGATCACGGTCAGGTTGAAGGATGGGCTGGCGGAGGTGCATGCCGACCCAGGCCCTTACGCGCAGCGCCGGCAGGCCCGCAAGCGCGATGCCTTGCTGAAGGAGTTTGCCAGGCGGGACGGCGATCCGAACACTGGCGGGCAGACGCGCAGCACAATCATGACCGCCTACCGGCAGGACGCCATAAGATGCGCGAGGTTGCTGCGCGATGCCGGCCCGATGAAGGCATCCGGGGTGGCACAGCTGGCGCAGGTCGAGCGGGCGCGCACCATCATGGCCGACAATCACTATGGCTGGTTCGAACGGGTGGCGCGTGGCGTCTACGGTCTGACGGCGGCGGGGCTCGCCGCGGTTTCCTGAAGCGCCGGACCGCTGCGTGTCTTGTACGCCCGGATGGCCAGGTAGAGCAGCAGGCCGAATGGTCCGAACATCAAGGTGAAGAACAGGCATGGCAGAACCAGCCAGTGGGCGATGCCGCGGCGCCGCGCGTCTCGGGCAAGCCAGGCGCCCGCGAACAGGTCGAAAGCCAGGTAGTGCACCCATCCGATGAGTACGCCAAGCGGCGAGGAAAACAGCACCATCACTCCGGCCAGCGAGTTGAAGCTGGCGCCTTCCATCGGCGGGGTGAAGCCCAGCGCATAGACCAGGAAGCCGGTGTAGAGGAGGCAATAGCCGGCAATGTACCAGCCTCCATGCACGAGCGTTTCGGTGACGCGCCAGCGCGGGGCCAGCGCCAGCAGGAGCCATGCGGGCAGGATTCCGGTATTGGCGATTGCAAAGGCGGTTTCGACGCTCATGTGCCGCCTCCGGAAGCACTTTTTTCTACGGCGTCCACGTAGGCGCCGATGGCCCGGGCGGTGGGTGTCATGGTCTGGCGCCAGAACAGCATCGCCATGACCAGGCAGGTGGCGATGATGCAGGGCACGGGACCGGCCAGCAGGAACAGCGCGGCAACGGCGTAGTAGTATCCCCTGATGCCGTTGTTGAAGCTGCGGATGGCCTCCGACAGGACGATGGCAGTGGCCGCAACCTGGGCCCTGATCTCTGGCGTCTGTTCCGCCAGTTCGGGTAACCCGCCGGTCAGCGCAACGGTATAGATCAGCTTGCGAAGGGCGTAGGTGAACGAGAAAAAGCTGATGCCGAGGACGAGGGTAACGGTGGCCAGATTGACGGCGAGCAACTCGACGCTCATCGGCTCGAAGAAATGCAGCCCGGTGATGACCTCGTGCACCGCCTTGACGTTGGCGAAGGTGCCGATCAGGCCGGCGACGACAATGAGGGTGGCGGAGCCGAAAAACGAGACGGAATTGATGACCTGGTTCAGCAGAAGTGCGTCGAAGGTGCGGTTCTGACGGGTGGTCGACAGGCTCATCCAGCGCAGCCGCACCACGCCAAGCTGGGCATTCAGCGTACCGCGGCCGAACAGGTTCAGCAGCGGCGAATAGAGCCACCAGGCCGCGAACAGCAGGCCGATGGCAAGGGCGTGGGCAAGGGTGAGGTCTGCAGGTATCATTTGGCTGCAAACCTTACAGTCCATTTCCGGCCGCTGCCAGCGGCATCGGGGGTAAATGAATGTCCGTCTCGTCTGTGGTTCCCTATGCCAGCTTCTGCGAGAGTGAACATCGCGACAGGCTTGATCGTGCCCGTGACCTGCTCGGGGCGGCCGGGATTGACGTATGCATCTCGATGGCGCCGGAGAGTCTTTTCTACTATGGCGGCTACGACTCGTGGGTGAGCGTCAACAGCCCGCAAGCGCTGGTGTTCGCCGTTGCAGGCGGTGAGCCCTCGATCGTGCTGCGCGATACCGACGTGCTGCTGGCGCAGGAATCCAGCTGGGTGAAGGACCTGCGTGTCTACCGGCTGATGGCGGATGACGTGCCGGCGCTGATTGCCAGGCTTGCCAGGGAGAAGGGTCTTGCGGGCGGCAAGGTGGGGATCGAGACGCAGTCCTATGCAGTGCCTCATGCGCTGGGCGAGGCTATTGCCCGCGCCATTTCCCCGGCGCAGATCGTCGATGTGACCGGCGTCATGGGTCAGCCGCGATTGATCAAGTCGCCTGCGGAACTGGATTACCTGCGCGAAGCGGGGCGTCATGCGCAAGCCGGCCTGCAGGCTGCGCGCGCGGCGCTGAAGCCGGGCATGACCGAAATCGAACTTGCAGCGGCCGTCGAACACGCCATGCGCGCATCCGGCAGCGATTACTGGTCGATCCCGACCGAACTGTCATCAGGCGAGCGCACGCCGGGCGGCCATGCGACGCCGCGCGAACGGGTCATCGCGCCAGGCGACCTGGTGCATCTGGAGTTTGCCGGAGTGGCGCGGCGATACCATGCGACGGCGGTGCACACGATGGCGTGCGGCGTTCCTTCCGAAAGGGCCCGGCAGGTATATGAAGTGTGCCGGCAGTCGCTCGCCGCCGGCATCGCGGCGGTCCGTCCGGGGGTAGCAGTGGCTGACATTGAGGAAGCTTCGCTGGTGCCGGTGCGCCGGGCGGGGCTCGAACATGCCGCGGTGATGCGCTTCGGCTATGGCATCGGGGTGGCCTATCCGCCGATCTGGCTCGAACCGCTGCAGATCGCGCGCGGATCCGATCAGGTGATGGAGCCGGGCATGGTGTTCGTGCTGCATGGCTACCTGCAGTTGCTGGAGGAGGGACTTGGCGTCATCATGGGCGGCACCTGGCACCTTGGCGAGGACGGGCTGGAAATGATCGCGGGATCGGGTGACGTGCCGATGGAGATGCTGCCATGACACAACCTGCCGACTTTGTGGCGGCCAACCGGGAAGCCTGGAATGAGGCGGCGCCGCGCCATGCGGCACACAATCAGGCGCGGTTGAAGGCGTTGTTTGCGGAAGGTCGATACAATCACCTGGCCGACGAGTATATCGCCATGCTGGAACGGGCCGGGGTGAGCGGCAAGAGCGTGGTGCAGGTGTGCTGCAACAACGGCATCGACCTGTTGTCCGCCAGGGCCATGGGGGCGGGGGAATGCCTCGGCATCGACCAGGCTCCGGCCTTTCTTGAGCAGGCGCGCGAACTGGCGGTGGCGGCAGGTTACGAGGATGTGACGTTCCTCGAGGCGAATGTCTACGAACTTCCTGACGGGCTCGCCGGCCGGTTCGACATCGCCATGACCACTATCGGCGTCATCGGATGGATGCCGGACATCAGGGTCTTCTTCGAGGTGGTTGCGGGGCTGTTGAAGCCCGGCGGTTACTGGGTGGTGGAAGAAATGCACCCGGTGCTGTTGATGTATGAACCGGCCCCTGATGGCG
>JAZBOA010000248.1:0-6401 GCA_036350935.1 Anderseniella sp.
GTCGGGCTTGAGGGCCCGGCGCAGCAGGCTCAGGGTGCCGGGCAGGTCGTTCACCCATTCAAGGCCCGCGGTCACCAGCAGGCAGTCAAGGCTTTCAGGCTCCAGCCGGGGGTGCTCAAGGGTCAGGCCTTCCCTGTCGAGGACAGGCAGGGAGATGACCTCCGCCCCGGCGTGCAAGGCTGGCCGGATGGCGGCCTCCAGTTCGGCAGGGGAAAAGGATATCAGCCCGATGCGCGCGAACTGTCGCTTGATGAGCTGCAGGCGATCGGCGAGTTCGGCAGCGGCGATGGTTTCCCAGAATGGCGGCAGGCAGCCTTGCGCATTGGCGCGGGCGAGGTTGCGCGCGAGTGCAGGCTGGTCGAACAGGGCTGGGACGGTGTCTGTCATGGGTCTCAATTAGGGGCAGGCGGTTGCAGCTTGCAAGTGGGCTGTCGCGGCGCGATGCTCACGGCTCCTTGGGGTTCAATGCCGGACAGGGCGCCAACCGGATGACGGGAGCACTGCATACAATTGTTGCGGCGGGCGTCGCAGCAGGGCGGCGGATCGGCGGCGGGCTTGCCGATCTGCTGGTGCCGTTGACCTGCCATGGCTGCGGTACGCCGGTTGGCGCGCCCGGCGGCATGTGTCCGGCCTGCTGGGCGCGACTTGATCTTGTGGCAAGCCCGGTGTGCGACGTCTACGGCACGCCGATGGCGCATGATGCTGGCCCTGGCGCGGTGTCGCCACGGGCGGTCGAGCATCCCCCAGGCTGGGACCGGGCGCGCGGTGCGGCTGTCTTCAACCGAGCCTCGCAAGCACTGGTGCATGCGCTCAAGTACCGTGACCGCCATGAGGTCGCGGGCACCATGGCCCGGATGATGGTTCATGCGGGCCGTGACCTGCTGGCCGACGCCGACCTGGTGGCGCCGGTGCCGTTGCATCGTTGGCGGTTGTGGACGCGGCGCTACAACCAGTCGGCTCTGCTGGCGGCGGAAGTGGCGAAACTGACCGGTATTCCATTGGTGCCTGACCTGGTGACGAGGGTGCGCAATACCCGCTCGCAGGTGGGGCTTGGCCAGAGCGATCGGAACCGCAACGTCAAGGATGCGTTTTCCCTTTCGACGGCCCATGCCGGGCTGGTGCCGGGCCGCCGGGTGTTGCTGGTGGATGATGTGATGACCTCCGGCGCCACGGCGGGAGAATGCGCCCGGGCGCTTGCCCGGGCAGGCGCGGCGCGGGTTGACGTTGTCGTGTTCGCGCTTGTCAGCGGCGGGGCTTGAGATCATATATCTGTTGAATTCGGCCAGTTTTCCGGGAGCCTGAACGGCGATGAAGCCAGTGACCATCTATACGACCGGGCTTTGCCCCTATTGTCATGCGGCAAAGGCGCTGCTGTCCCGCAAGGGCGTCAAGTATGACGAGATCGACGTCACGTATGCGCCGGGCAAGCGCGCCGAGATGACGGCGCGGGCAGGCGGGCAGCGCACGGTGCCGCAGATCTTCATTGGCGAGACTCACGTCGGCGGCTGCGATGACCTGCATGCGCTGGACCGGGCGGGCAAGCTTGACCCGCTGTTGGCAGACGGTTGACCGGCCGCAAGAGAGAATGGAGTTCATGATGAGCGAGCATTCCGTCTTCAAGGCTGCGTGCATCCAGATGAGCGCGCGCAAGGAGCCGGCCACCAACGCGGACCGGGTCGAGGCGCTGGTGCGCGAGGCGGCGGCGCAAGGCGCCGACCTGATCATGACGCCGGAAATGACCAATATCATCAACCGCCCGCGCGAGGCGGTGGCGGCGGCGGTGCAGCCGGAAGAGCACTGCATCACGGCAGCCCGCTTTGCGGCGCTGGCGAAGGAGACCGGCAAGCACCTGCTGGCCGGTTCGCTGGGGGTGCAGGCAGGCGGCGGCAAGCTGGCCAACAGGTCGATCCTGTTCGGACCGGACGGCAAGGTGATGACGCGCTACAACAAGGTTCACATGTTCGACGTCGACCTGCCGAACGGCGAGCGCTACCGCGAGTCGGGCACCTTCGAGGCAGGACACGAAGCGGTGACGGCGGACCTGCCTTGGGGCCGGATGGGGCTGACCATCTGCTACGACATGCGCTTTGCCTATCTTTACCGGATGCTGGCGAAGGCCGGTTGCAGCTTCATTTCGGTGCCGGCCGCGTTCACGGTGCCGACGGGCCGGGCCCACTGGCACGTGCTGCTGCGCGCCCGCGCCATCGAGACCGGTTGTTTCATCTTCGCGCCGGCCCAGTGCGGCACTCACGACGATGGCCGCAAGACCTATGGCCATTCGCTGATCGTTGCGCCGTGGGGCGAGGTGCTGGCCGATGCGGGCGAGGAACCGGAAGCCATCGTGATGGCCCAGATCGATACCAGGCGCGTGGCCGATGCGCGCGGCCAGGTGCCGTCGCTGACCCATGACCGGGATGTCACGCTGGCCGGCGCCGGGGCGAGGGATGCTGCCGAATGATCCGCTATTCGCTCATATGCGACAAGGAGCACGGGTTCGATGGCTGGTTCGGCTCGTCGGACGACTTCGACAAGCAGGTGAAGCGAGGCCTTGTGGAGTGCCCGATGTGTGGTTCCATCAAGGTGAGCAAAGCGCTGATGACCCCAGGCGTGCCGGCGAAGTCAAACCGCAAGAACGATGCAGAACCGGTCAAGGCGCTCCATGCACCCGCGGACCCGAAGCTGCAGGCAATGATGCAGATGGTGCGCAAGTTGCGTGAACAGGTGGAGGCCAACGCCGATTATGTGGGCGACCGGTTTGCCGAAGAGGCGCGCCGCATTCACTATGGCGAGGAGGATCCGCGCGGCATCTACGGCGAGGCCACCCTTCAGGACGCGGTGGAATTGCATGAGGAAGGCATCGACGTGCTGCCGCTGCCGAAATTGCCCGACGAGGCGAACTGACTGCGGATTGGCCTCAGGCCTTCGCTTTCTGACACACCACCATGTAGTTCACGTCCGTGTCGGCCGCCTTGCGCCAGGTGTTCGACAGCGGCGAGTAGGTCACGCCGGAGAGCTCCACCACCGGGCAGTCCGCCGCCGCGAGCCAGGACTTCAATTCATCCGGGGTGATGAATTTCTCCCACTGGTGGGTGCCCTTGGGCAGCCAGCCAAGCACGTATTCCGCCCCGATGATGGCGAGGCCGAAAGCCTTGAGCGTGCGGTTCAGGGTAGCGACGAACATCAGCCCGCCGGGCTTGAGCATGCCCGCACAGGTGGCGGCGAACTGCGCCGGGTCCGCCACGTGCTCGATCACCTCCATGTTCAGGATGACATCGAACGTCTCGCCGGCGGCCGCCAGGTCTTCGGCGGTGGAAGCGCGGTAATCGATATCGAGGCCCTGCTCGGCAGCATGAACCGAGGCGGTCTTGATGTACTTCTCCGAGGGGTCGACGGCAACCACGTCCGCGCCAAGCCGCGCCATGGGCTCGGACAGCAGGCCGCCGCCGCAGCCGATGTCGAGGAAGCGCAGGCCCTTGAACGGTTCGCGCTGGTTGGGGTCGATGCGAAGCCGCGCCGTCACCTGCTCGCGGATATAGTCAAGCCGGACGGGGTTGAACTTGTGCAGTACGCCGAACTTGCCGTTGGGGTTCCACCATTCGGCGGCCATTGCGGAAAAGCGCTCGACCTCGGCCGGGTCGACAGAGGAGCGGCGGGCGATGTCTTCTGCGGTCTGGGTCATGGCTTTTGTGGCTATCCGAGGCGTGTGGCGGTGTAAATAGCGGCAAGGTCAATATTGCGTTTTTGCCGCATTTGACTGTATGAGGTGCCCGACAACGTTCTCCGATCAAATTTGTTTCGGCAGATAAACTAAAACAGCGTCGCGCGAACCGGCCATGTGCAGGGCTCGCGCGCTGTTGCTTTGGAAGGCAGGGCAGGAAGTGGGCCGGCTGGTGATGAAATTTGGCGGCACCTCGGTGGCCGACGTGGAGCGCATCCGCAATGTGGCGCGTCACGTGGCGCGCGAGGTGGAGGCAGGCCACCAGGTGGCGGTTGTGGTGTCGGCGATGTCGGGCACCACGGACCGGCTGGTCGGCTGGGTCAACGAGGCGGCCAGCACGGGCGGCAACAGCCTGGCCAGGCTGGACTGGCGGGAATACGACTCCGTCGTGGCGTCCGGCGAGCAGGTCACCTCGGGCTTGCTGGCCATCGTGCTGCAGGCGATGGGATACAAGGCGCGGTCGTGGGCGGGCTGGCAGGTGCCGATGAAGACCAGCAACGCGCATGGCTCGGCCCGCATTCTGGAGGTCGAGTGCGACGGCATGATCGCCAGTTTGGAGGCCGGTGAAGTTGCCGTGATGGCGGGCTTCCAGGGCGTTTCGGATGATCAGCGCATCTCGACGCTCGGCCGTGGCGGCTCCGACACCAGCGCCGTGGCACTGGCAGCGGCGGTGAACGCGCGATGCGACATCTATACGGATGTGGACGGGGTCTACACGACTGATCCGCGCATAGAACCCAAGGCGCGCAAGGCATCGCGCATCTCCTACGAGGAGATGCTGGAGCTTGCCTCGCTGGGCGCCAAGGTGCTGCAGACGCGCTCGGTTGAACTGGCCATGGTATACAAGGTGCCGCTGCAGGTGCGCTCAAGCTTCGAGGATCCCGACTCGCCCTACCAGAACGGCGACGACGGCACCGGACCCGGAACCCTGGTTTGTGACGAGGAGAACATCGTGGAACAGCAGGTTGTCAGCGGCATTGCCTACTCTCGCGACGAGGCCAAGATCTCGGTGCGGCGGGTAAAGGACAAGCCGGGCGTGTCAGCGGCCATCTTCGGCCCGCTTGCGGCGGCCAACATCAGCGTCGACATGATCGTGCAGAACGTGTCCGCCGATGGCGAAACCGCGAACATCACCTTCACGGTGGCCACCAAGGACATCGACCGGGCAATCGCGGCGCTTGAAGAGGCGAGGAAGGATATCGGCTTTGCCGAGATCGAGGCGGCGCCGGGCGTAGCCAAGATTTCGGTGATCGGCATTGGCATGCGCAGCCATGCGGGCGTCGCCTCGCTGATGTTCCGGACGCTTGCGGACAAGGGCATCAACATCCAGGCTATCACCACGTCCGAGATCAAGATTTCCGTGCTGATCGACGAAGCCTATACCGAACTTGCCGTGCGTGCGCTGCATTCGGCCTACGATCTGGACAAGGCATGACGTTATGAAGCAGCGCGGCAACATGGAACGGCAGTTCCGAAAACATTCAGGGTGAGGCAGCGAGCTGATGGTAGTTACCGGCCAGGGCCCGCGAGTTTTGCTCAGACGCATGCGCGAGGCCATGGCCCGGCCAGAAGCAGCACAGGCAAAACTCGACAGGATCGTATCGCTGATCGCGGCCAACATGGTGGCCGAGGTGTGCTCGATCTATGTCGTGCGGCCAAACGGCGGCGTGCTGGAGCTGTTTGCCTCGGAAGGGCTCAAGCCCGAAGCCGTGCACAAGTCGACGCTGAAGGTCGGTGAAGGCCTGGTGGGCGTGATTGCCCACGAAGCCGAGCCGCTTTCCCTGTCTGACGCCCAGTCGCACCCGGCCTTCAAGTACCTGCCTGAAACGGGTGAAGAGATCTACTCGTCGTTTCTTGGCGTGCCGATCCTGCGCCATGGCGTGGTGGGCGGGGTGCTGGTGGTGCAGAACCGCGTGCAGCGCACCTACACCGAGGAAGAGGAAGAGGCGCTGCTGACCGTTGCCATGGTGCTGGCCGAGGTCATCGCCACGCCGGACGTTCAGGAAGTGCTGATGCCGGCCGGTTCAGCGGCGGCACTGACCGGTTCGCTGCACCTGACGGGCGAGGCGCTGGTGGATGGCGTGGCGCTCGGACACGTGGTGCTGCACGAGCCGCGGGTGATCGTCACCAGCTTCATTGCCGAGGATGTCGATGCGGAGCGTGAGCGGCTTGACGCGGCCATCGACAAGCTGCAGGCGCACGTTGACGAATTGGCGCAACGCTCGCCCGGCCTGGGTGGATCCGACTTCGAGGATATCCTGGAAACGGTGCGAATGTTTGCCCGCGACCGGGGCTGGCTCAGGCGGTTGCGCGAGGCGGTGGCGACGGGCCTCACCGCTGAAGCCGCGGTGGAACGGGTGCAGTCCGACACCCGGGCGCGGCTGGCGAGGCAGGCCGACCCCTACCTGCGCGAGCGCCTGCATGACCTCGACGACCTGGCCAACCGCCTGCTGCGCATCCTGACGGGCGCGCAGGAGCGGGCATCGCAAAGCGAACTGCCGAAGGACGCCATCGTGGTGGCGCGCACCATGGGACCGGCGGAATTGCTGGACTACCCGTCGGGCTCGCTGCGCGGGCTGGTGCTGGAAAGTGCCGGCTCGACCAGCCACGTGGCCATCGTTGCGCGCGCCATGGGGCTTGCCGCGGTTGGCTCGGTGGAGAGCATTTCCGATCTCGTCGAGGA
>JAZBOA010000249.1:0-2706 GCA_036350935.1 Anderseniella sp.
CGAGGTAATCACAGTCGAGGGGCAGAAGCTGCAGTTCAACAGCCACGCCACCGTCGAGCTCGAGCGGCCGTCGCATTTCAGGATCAAGCGCAAGGGCAGGTTCGCCGACGTCGCCCTCAGCTACGACGGGGCGGAGATGAGCTTGTACGGCAAGGAACTCAATGCCCACATCCAGAAGCCTCTCGCGGGAACCATCGACGATGCGCTGCGTGAGTTCGAACGCAGCACCGGCCTGCCCCTTCCCGGCGTCGACCTGCTGCTGCTCAATTCGTACGCAGCCCTCACCGGCGAAGTGACCAGCAGCGGTTACTACGGGACGGACTGGATCGACGGCGTCGAGTGCCACCATTTAGCGTTCCGCACTCCCAAGATCGATTTCCAGGTCTGGGTCGAAGCCGGCGAGCACCCCTTGCCGAGGAAGTATGTGATTACCACCAAGTGGACCACCGGCGCGCCGCAATACAGCGTGGAGTTGCGGAACTGGAACACCCAGCCGGAGTTCGGTCCCGAGCGCTTCAAGTTCATACCGCCCGCAGGCTCATTGAAAATAGACGCGCTCCCGGTCGATCGGACCGGTGAGATCGTCGTCCCTGAGGAGGGCAAATGATGAAAAAATCGACATTGCTGATGCTGGCGCTGGCCGTTCCCTTGATCGGCCTGGATTTCGTTCCCGGGGATTTCGCCCGGCCCGGTATCGTCATCAATGACGCCCAGGCCCGCGTCGGTCGGCCGCTGACGCCCGTAAGCGTGGCCGGGGTCGCACGCCGCACCACGCGGCGCATGGTTTACGCAACGGGCGTCTACGTTGCCACGCTACCGCCCGCGTGCACGACGGTCATCATCGAAGGCACGACGCTGCAGCAGTGCGGCGGCACCTATTACCAGCCTTCGGGCTCGCAGTACGTGGTGGTGAACGTCGTCGATGAATAAGCCCGCAGTGGATTCGGCCCACGGCCGGATCCACGTCAGCTGATTCCATCACGATGCATTCGGCCGGAGGGAAGCTCGCCGGCCGAGCCCTGCCATGCGTTATTCCTGTTTTTCCGCCTGCGGCTGCGCGCCGGCTTGGTCCGTTTTGGTGTCTTCGGTAGCCGACTCCCCGTCTTCACACTCCTCTTGCGTCGTGGGAGGCAGCACGCCTTCCTCGGTCAGATGGGTTTTCAGGCCGTAGACCGCTGCATTGGCATTGGCAGCTCGGGACGCCGCCTCGTAGGACATGAGCTTTGCGTGGATCGCATCGGAAGCCGCCATCTGGCTGTTTGCCAGCGCCTCGGCCGCCTTCTTCGTCGCATCGGCGGATTGCTTGGCGGCGTTGGTTGCCTCTGCGGCAGCATGCTCGGCAGACTGGCTGGCGGTCTGGGGGTTCGAGGCGGCTTCGGCGGCGGCAGACTTGGCCTTGTCGCTGGACGTCAGGGCGGCCATGGACGTGGCCTGAGCCTCGCCGGCGATCGCCTTGGCTTCTCCTGCGACTGTCCTGGCTTCGTCGGCGGTCTTGCCGGCCTGGCTGGCAGCGGCCTTGAGCTCAGCCACTTGTTTCTGCAGACCTTCGAGGTCGGCGGTGGTAGCGCAGCCTGCCGCCATGCCCAGAAGCAGGATCGGCAGCGCCAAACGGGTGGTCTGCGTGAATTTAGTCGTCATGTCGTCACTCCCTTGCTGATCGCGAGATGGGTGGGTAAGCGGTTTCGCTGTCGAGTGCTCTTGCAGACTCCCTACACCCGATAAACTTCAAACCGGTCCGTTGGCGGATTTCCCTGCATCCTCCCGACCGGGCGAAATCCCGACATCGGCCAGGAAGAACCCTGCAGATTCGCAGGCAAAACCTCGAATACAGTTTAAGCCTTATCCTGATCGGCTAATTGGACTGCCGGCTGATTTCGGGATTGGCCGGGCCTTCCGCGCGGAACGGCCTGGCCTGGATTCCCCACCTCTCCGCAGCCTTTGCCGTATCTCGAGGAGCTTTGATGAATTTGGAGTCACGCTCGACCGCTTCACCGCAGCTTCCCAGTTCCACCCTGGTGCCCTTTTTGCTCATCGCTTTCGGCCTGGCTTGGGGGATTCTGGCGCTGTTCATCCTGCTTCCCGAACAGATGGCCGGGATGTTTGGCGAACTGAGCGGCCAGCATCCGCTTTTCTATCTCGCGGTGTATGCGCCAGCGATCGCGGCGTTCATCGTCGTCGCGTACCAGGGCGGCGCTGGCGGCCTGCGGCGTTTTGTGTCCCGCCTGTTCCTGTGGCGCGGCTCTCCCGGCTGGTATGCCTTGTTGCTGGTCGGCATTCCGCTGCTTTTCTTTGCCGGCTCCGCGGTGAAGGGCAATCTCTTCGCCGAGCCTTTGCCGTTTGCCTCGGTTCAAGCGCTTGTCGTGGCCATGCTGTTGATGGCCGTCAAGGGTCCGATCGAGGAGTTCGGCTGGCGCGGACTCGCACTGCCGCTGCTGCAAAGGAAGTTCGCACCCATCTGGGCCGGGCTCATCCTTGGTGTCATCTGGGGCCTCTGGCACTTCCCGGCATTCCTGTTGAGCGGGACGCCGCAAAGCGCCTGGTCGTTCACGCCGTTTTTCGTCGGATCGGTCGCGATCAGCGTGATCCTGGCGGCGATGTTCAACGCCACGCGAGGCAGCATCCTGCTCCCGGCGCTGTTCCACTTTCAGTTGATCAATCCCCTCTGGCCCGATGCACAACCCTACGACACGCTGTTCTTCGTCGCCG
>JAZBOA010000250.1:0-4966 GCA_036350935.1 Anderseniella sp.
GGGGGTGGCGGTTCGCGCCGCATGTTGGCTGGCCCCGGCGCTGGCGGGCGTGCACGCGCGGATGGCTTGGTGGCCAATCCCCCTGCCGGCTGCGGTAATTCGTTCTGCCGGTAGCGCTACACGCACGCGGTTTGCCCGCAAGCGGAGAGGTCACTGCCGGACTATGCCTGCCCGCAAGGGCTGGCCAACGTGGCGGGCCGGGCATGCCGGGCCGTCCGTCCGGGCAGCGATGCGAGCCAGCCGGAGGCAGCGCCATCAGGCACTGCCGGAAAAAGCCGCCGGTGCGGGGCCTGTCGGGCCGTACCATTCATATCAAGAGACAGCGGTTCGCCTGCGCCCCGCCCAAGCTCCGTGCTCCTTCTCCCTCAACATCAGCCAGCCATGGCGTGATGGCGAACCTGCTTGCCCCCGCGCCCGTCCCCTTGCACCGCAAGCGGGTGAGGGAGCAAGCAGGCGCAAGCACCCTGCTCCCTGCTCGCTACTCCCAACTCGCTATTCGCTATTCGCCATTCGCGACCCGCGCCCGTCCCCTTGCACCGCGCAGGCCCGGCCATTAGCTTGCCCGCCACCCGCCAACGCCAGGACCGGCCGAGCCCATGATCACCGGCAAGACATCCCCGTTCACGACCAGCCACCAGGAAACGCCTGCATGACCGTCATCGCCATGTGGTCGGGACCACGCAACATCTCCACCGCCATGATGTACTGCTTCGCCAGCCGGCCGCGCACCCTGGTCTGGGACGAGCCGTTCTACGCCCACTACCTGGCGGAAACCGGCATCACCCACCCGATGGGCGCGGAGGTTATCGCGGCGGGCGACACCGCCTATGACGCGGTGGTGGCGAAGTGTCTTGCGCCCCTGCCCGCCGGCGCCGACCTGTTCTACCAGAAGCACATGACCCACCACATGCTGCCCGGCCAGGACTGGCGCTGGTGCCTGAAGGCCACCAACGCCTTCCTGATCCGCGCGCCGGAGCGCGTGCTGGCCAGCTACGCCGCCAAGCGCGAGGAGGTGTCGCTCGCCGACATCGGCTTCGAGCGCCAGCTGGACCTGTTCAAGCTGGTGTCGGATCACTTCGGGAAGGCGCCGCCCGTGGTTGATTGCGAGGACATCCTCGCCAATCCGCATGGGATGCTGGAGAAGCTGTGCCAGGCCTGCGGCGTCAGCTTCGATGCGGCCATGCTGTCGTGGCCGGCCGGGCCGAAGCCCTATGACGGGGTGTGGGCGGCGCACTGGTACAACGCCGTGTGGAAGTCCACCGGGTTCGGCGATCCGAAGACCAGCTACCCGCGGCTGGAGGCGCGCCTGCGCAAGATCGCCGCCGAGGCGCAGCCGCTGTATGAGGCCCTGGCCAGGCACCGCCTCAGGGCCTGAGGCGGTGCGTGGCCGGGTGCCAATGCCGTGGTCAGTGGCCGGTGGTGCGCATGGCGCTGGCGCTGACCGCCTTGCCGATGGCGCTCAGGTCGCCGCCGCGATGCGAGGCGTCCTTTTCAACCAGCAGTTCGACCTTGCGCAGTTCGCTTTCCTCTTCAGCCAGTTCGGCCCTGGCGCGGTCGAGCTGGGCCTGCAGGTCGTCCACCGTCGCCAGCAGGTTCTCCCGGCGCTTGCGGATCGACTTGGCCGTCATGGAATAGTTGAAATGCGACGGGTCGCTCACCCCAGTCTTCTGCTCTTCATAAGCAATCTGCTGGTCAAGGTCGTCCTGCTTGCGGCGGAAGTCCGCCATCATCATCTCTATGTCAGCAACCTGGCGATGTTTCTCGTCACAGCGGAAACGATGCAGGCGCAGAAGCGTGTCTTTTGACCGCATGGGTTTGCCTCACTCTAAAACTCACTAACGCAAGAACCGGAACCCGCAACATTCTCCTGACGCGCGACTAGGCAGAGTCAGTCGAATCAACTAGCGTCGTGGATTCAAGTCATCCTGCGTAAGATGAATGATCAGGCTTAAGGTGCGGTAAACAGACATGGAGGCCGCGCCTCTATCCTGATTCCGGAAAACGGGACCTGTGGCAGTGGTCCCGCCTTCCTGCCGGAGTGGTACCGGCATCCGGCCCGCGTACCGGGCCGCCTGGCGTCATTTGAGGGAACGGGCCGTGTCAGCGTTCAACCCGATACTTCAACCACTCGCCGGAAGTTTGTGAATTTCAACGGCGAATTAGGTTTTGTTAACCATTTGGCGCGTAATGTGACCGGTGAGTTAACCACGCGTAGCAAGCTGGTCCGGTGGGGCCTTGCGAAAATGGCGGCATGAGTTCCACGGGCTGGGGCCGGTGCGGACACGAATACTAAGGGGTTTCGGATGAGAGTTCTGCTGATCGAAGACGATTCTGCCACCGCGCAGAGCATTGAGCTGATGCTCAAGTCGGACGGCTTCAACTGCTACACGACCGACCTGGGCGAAGAAGGGGTCGACCTGGGCAAGCTTTATGACTACGACATTATTCTTCTTGACCTGAACCTGCCGGACATGAGCGGTTACGACGTGCTCAAGACCCTGCGGGTGGCCAAGATCAACACCCCGATCCTCATCCTCTCCGGCATGGCCGGCATCGAGGACAAGGTTCGCGGCCTCGGCTTCGGCGCCGACGACTACATGACCAAGCCCTTCCACAAGGACGAACTTGTCGCCCGCATCCACGCCGTGGTGCGCCGCTCCAAGGGACATTCCCAGTCGGTCATCACCACCGGGGAATTGCAGGTCAACCTCGACACCAAGACCGTCGAAGTGGGCGGCCAGCGCGTTCACCTGACCGGCAAGGAGTACCAGATGCTCGAGCTGCTCTCGCTTCGCAAGGGCACCACGCTGACCAAGGAAATGTTCCTCAACCACCTGTACGGCGGCATGGACGAGCCGGAACTGAAGATCATCGACGTGTTCATCTGCAAGCTGCGCAAGAAGCTCGCCGCTGCCGCCGGTGGACAGAACTTCATTGAAACGGTGTGGGGCCGCGGTTATGTACTGCGCGAAACCGACGAAGCCGCTGCCTGAGGCAGCGCAATCATCTGCTGTGCGGACCTGAAGCGCCTCCGGGCGCCCATTGGGCCAAAAGACCCCCGGCGAGGCCTTGCCGGGGGTTTTTCTTAATCAATCCGTAACCATCGCACCTGAACTGCCCCACGCCGCCATCGTGCCAGGTGGCAAATGGCACGTCTGATGCACGTAATTCGCGAACCGGTCCGCATGTATGCCTGTTCGATACAAGCAGCCGGTCGCGCACTGTCTTCGCCTGGAACGATATCATGTCAGAATGGAACACCTCCGCTCTCGCGGCCATGGGACCGGTCAGCAAGCTGCTCGCCATGATCAACAGCCGGGTCGGCGACCGGGAAATCTCCCAGGCCGCATTCGGCGTTTACTCCATGCGGCTGGGCGGCGTGGCCGCCGCCTTTGTGCTGCAGGTCGTGGTCGCCAAGCTGATTGGCGCGGAGGAATTCGGCATCTTCGCCTTCGCCTGGGTGCTGGCAACCTGCATCGGCCAGTTCTGCTGCTGCGGTTTCAATGAAACCACCAACCGTTTCCTGCCGGCCTACATCGTTTCCGGCGACCTGGCCCGGGCACGCGGCTTCGTACAGTTTTCAGGCTTTCTGGTGTTCACGGTGGCCGCGATCGTCTGCCTCGCCAGCATTGCCCTGATGGTGCTGGCGCGCGACCTCATTCCGCCAGCCTATTTCCTGCCCACGGTGCTGGCGCTGACCTGCGCGCCGCTACTGTGCATCACCCACCTGAAGGAAAGCCTTGCCATCAGCCGCTCGCTGCCGCTGCGCGGGCTCACGCCGACCTACATCGTGCGCCCCCTGCTCCTGATGATCGCGGTCTGGGTGATGGTCAGCTTCAGCCTGTCCGGCCCGTCCGCAGATACGGCACTCGGGGCCCTGCTGATCGCGTCGCTGGCAACACTGGTCCTGCAATCTGCGCTGCTGAGCCGCCCGGTGCGTGAGCAACTGGGCAGGGGCAACGCCACCACCGAAGTCCGCGAATGGATGACGGCCTCGCTGCCGCTGCTGTTTGCGCAAGGATTCTTCCTGCTGGCTACCAGCCTCGACGTGTTCGTACTCTCCGCCATGGTGGACGCCGATCAGGTGGGCATCTACTTCGCCGCCGCCAAGATCGTCACCTGCGTCTCGTTCGTGCAGATGGCGGTGGGCGCCGCCATTGCCCGGCGCCTGTCCGAAGCATGCCAGAGCGCAGACCGGGCCGCGTTCACCACTCACTTCGAGCGTGGCCGCCGGATGATGTTGTGGCCCACCATGCTGGGCGCTTCGATGATCTGCATTCTCAGCCCGTTCATCCTGGCCGTGTTCGGCCCCGAGTTTCCGGCCGCTGTGCCGATCGTGGTGATCCTGTCGGGCGGCATCCTCATCCAGGCCGCAGCCGGCCCGCTGCAGGAGCGCATGATGGTCATGGGCCAGCAGAAGGAAATCGCCTCCATCATTGCGGTGTGCCTGGTATTCAATGTGCTGGCCAGCGTTGCCCTCACCTTGATGCTTGGCATCACCGGCGCGGCCCTTGCGTCTTCCTTGAGCATCATCCTGCGCATCGCACTGATGCGCCGGGTCGCACTGCCCGGCCCGGTCTGAGCCGGCCCCGATGCGGTGCCGTCAGCCTGCACGCACTGCGGTGTAGGTAACGGCATCCTCACCGGTAACGGCTGCGGTCAGGTCGAGTTTGCACTCGCTTGCCAGCCTGAGCGTGTAATAGACCTGCGCCAGCCGGGCATCCATTTCGCCTTCCTGCATGTCGCCCGCCAGCATTGCCGCCGTCTTCTCCGGCACCTTGGCGTTCTTGCCGGTCGCAGTCGCGGTCAGCCCGCCTCCGTCCGCCACGCCCATCACGATCTTGCCGCCGCGAGGAATCGACGAGATCGCCAGCATCAGCATGTTGAGCATCAGCTTGACCTCGCTCTTCGGACGGATCTCGCGCGGCACCGACCATTCCAGCTCGACCTTCTCGTCGCCGATGAA
>JAZBOA010000251.1:0-2719 GCA_036350935.1 Anderseniella sp.
AGGCGCGGAGGCGCCTGCGAAAGCTGATTACTGCGTCGGAACCGTCGGCCCTGTCGGCAGCTGCGGCAGCACAGAGCCGCTGCCTTCGCTCTGGCCCTGCGTGGGTGCGGACGGGGCCACCTGGTCGAGCACCGAGCCGCCGCCGGAGCCGCCGCGCGACAGGTAGGCCAGCGTCAGCGAGGTGACGAAGAAGGCAATCGCCAGGAACGCCGTGGTCCGCGTCAGCGCGTTGCCGGCGCCGCGCGCGGTGAACATGCCGCCACCGCCGCCGCCGCCCCCGCCGATGCCCAGCGCGCCGCCTTCGGAGCGCTGCATCAGCACCACGCCGATGAGCGCGAGGACGATCAGGAGATGGATGACGGTGATGACGGCGATCATGGGCGTTCGGGCCTCGTGGGCGGCAAATCGGTTCGGTTGATGGCGCTCACATAAGCCTTGTGGCCGCCAATGTAAACGGTCAGATCGCCGCGATGATCCTGGCGAAGTCCTCCGCCTTCAGGCTGGCGCCGCCCACCAGCGCCCCGTCCACGTCGCCCACGGCCATCAGTTCGGCCGCGTTGTCCGGCTTCACCGAGCCGCCATAGAGGATGCGGATGGCGGCCGCCTGCTCCACGCCGATGAGGCCCGACAGCGCGCCGCGCAGCGCCTGGTGCACCTCGCCCACCTGTCCAGGCGCCGGGGTCAGCCCGGTGCCGATGGCCCACACGGGCTCGTAGGCGATGACCGTGTTGGCGCCGGTCGCGCCCGTTGGCAGCGAGTGCTGCAGCTGCTCGTGCACGATGGCCAGCGTCTCGCCGGCCTCGCGCTGCTTGAGCGTCTCGCCCAGGCAGATGATGGCGGTGAGGCCCGCCGCGTGGGCGGCTTCGGCCTTGGCGCGCACCTGTTCCGAGGTTTCGCCGTGGTCGGCGCGGCGTTCCGAGTGGCCGACGATGACGGCCGTGGCGCCGGCGTCCGCCAGCATCTGCGCCGAGATGTCGCCGGTGTGGGCGCCTGATGGTTTGGCGTGGCAGTCCTGCCCGCCCACCATGATGGGGCTGCCGGCGGCGGCCTCGGCCAGCGCCATCACCAGCGTCGCCGGCGGGCAGATCATCACGTCGCAGTTGGCGGGGTGCGCTTTCAGGTGCTGCTTCAGCGCCTCCACCTCGCCCAGCGACGCGGTAACGCCGTTCATCTTCCAGTTGCCTGCTGCCAGTGGCCTCATGTCGTGCGTTTCCCTTATCTGCTGTTCCAACGGTCATAACAAACCGGTAAGGTCTGTCCATACTGCTTGCGGCTCATGGTCCACATTTTTATATAGGGGCCAGTCAAGTCAACAACGGACCCCATCATGCTCACTACCCTGCGCAGCAAGTCCGGCGGCTGGATCGCCAAGATTTTCATCGGTCTCCTCGCGGCCAGCTTTGCCGTATGGGGCATCGAGGACATGCTGCGCGGCAGCGTGCCCGACCGGCTGGCCACCGTCGGCGACCGCGAAATCGGCATCACCGAGTACCGCGAGACCTTCAACCGGCAGCTCGCCGAATACTCCCGCCGCCTCAACCAGACCGTGACGCCCGACCGCGCCCGCGAGCTGGGTCTGGACCGGCAGATTTTGGGTGACCTGATGCGCGATGCCGCGCTCGACAGCCAGGCCCAGGCGCTCGGCATCGAGATGCCGGCGCGCGCCGTGGCCCAGTCGGTGGCCGACTCCCCGCGCTTCCAGTCCGCCGACGGGTCCTTCAACGCCGACCGTTTCCGCCAGCTTTTGCGCTCCAACGGCATCACCGAAGAACAGTTTTTTGCGCTGGAAACCCGCAACATGACCCGCCAGGTCATTTCCCAACCCCTCATCGCCGAGGCGGTTGTTCCGGAAACGCTGGTCGAGCTGATCTGGCGCCACCGCACCGAGGAGCGCGACGCAAGCTGGTTTGAAATCTCCCTGCCCTCGCTCGGCAAACAGCCGTCCGATGCCGAGCTCAAGTCGCTTTACGACGAGAACCCGGAGGTTTTCCGGGTGCCGGAGCGGCGCACTTTTGCGGTGGTGGCGCTGGTGCCGGAGGCCATCGCCTCGTCCATCGAGGTGAGCGACGCAGAACTGACCCAGCAGTACGAGGCGACGAAGGACGCCTACTCCACGCCGGAAACCCGCACCGTGCTGCAGATCCCCTTCCCCTCGGAGGCAGAGGCGCAGGCGGCAGCTGCCAAGATCAAGGCCGGAACCAGCTTCGAGGACATCGCCAGGGAGCGAAGCTTGAGCGACAGCGACATCACGCTGGGCACCGTCGAGAAATCCGCGATCCCTGATCCTGCAATTGCCGATGCAGCCTTCGCGCTGGCCGACGGCGCTGTGTCGGACGTGGTCAACGGCCGTTTGTCCACCGTTTTGCTGAAGGCCACCGTGGTTCAGCCCGGCGCCACGAAAACCCTCGACGAGGTCCGCGACGAGGTTGCCGCTGATGTGCGCACCCGCAAGGCCCGCGACCGGCTTCTCGACCTGCATGACAAGTTCGAGGACGCCCGCGCCGGCGGCGCTACCATGGAGGAAGCCGCCAGGGAAATCGCGCTGCAGGTGAATGTGATCGGCCCGGTATCGCGTGACGGCAACGACGCCAGCGGCCAGACCGTTACCGTGCCCGGCCATTCCAGCTCGCTTGCCACAGCGTTCGAAACCGAAGTCGGGCTGGAAATCTCGCCGCTTACCGACGGCGACAACGGTTTCACCTGGGTTGAGACGCGGGAG
>JAZBOA010000252.1:0-5165 GCA_036350935.1 Anderseniella sp.
AAAGGGCGCAAAATCTGCGCCAGCTGATTTGACAGGAAACAGGCTTGATGTTAGGATGTTCTAGCTCAAGCAATTGAGTGTGGAGGCGTGGTGTAGCGGTTAGCATATCGGCCTGTCAAGCCGAAGGTCGCGGGTTCAAATCCCGTCGTCTCCGCACGTGAACAATTCTGAATCAGTGCTGATTCCAGAGATGAATGGGTCAACCGTGTATTCGGTCGGCTCGTTTATTTTATGCCCCAGAACCAGATGACAGTTTGACCTCAGCGTCATCGCCACCACTTGCTTGTCCTGCACGTAGACCCGTTCCACAATTTGGTTGATGAATTCACTCTGGGCCTCGATGTCGTCTCCGCACGCGGCCTAGTGGGTGGAGAAGTTTTTCAACAGATCAACTGCTCGCTCAAGATCGTTGCTATCAACTGGCGTCAGCTGCTCGAGTTCCTGCTGAAGCTTGATGCGCTGTTCCAGGAACTTCTGTTCATCGGTGATGAACCCGTGATCCCAGCGCGTGTCGGTCATCGTATACCAGCAGTGATCAGCATTCTTCGCTCTGTCAAGCACAGATTCCTGAAGTACAGTCATGACACTCCGGATGATTCATATAGTGGATCGCAGATTTGTCATTTCAGCGGGTCGACGGCGAATTCCCGGTGGAAACTGACTCCAGCCAAGAATTGCAGCATAGCTTTTCCAAGATCTACAAGACTCCCTCAAGGCTCACCCAACATGCGTACCATTAGGTCACATGGCAGAATCAACATCTGGAAACTTGAGGGGTCGGATCGGTTTATGTACGTTCCGATGGGTCAGCGCAACCGAATTGCAGCCCGAGAGTGGCCTCAACAGCAACTAGACTCACCTGGAAAATCTGTGTATGATGAGAGAGTCTGAAAATTACCTCTCATCCATTCATGTCAGTGATTGACTGGATGAAATTGGATTTGCCGCGTAACTTTGCCAGGCTATACAAGGCAGTAGTGCGAGACACCCATGACAGACCGAACCGACCAGATTAGTGCTTCCCAGGCCATTTCGCCTGCGATTCTGACCACTAAGTTCTATCGGCCTCCTGTTTCAGCGGATTTGGAGCCACGTACCGAACTGGTGGCACGCCTTGAACGCCATCGCCGCCGGGCGCTGACGTTAATCACCGCGCCGACCGGGTATGGCAAGAGCACGCTGGTCAGCATGTGGCTCGACGCCAGTGAGGCCCATGGGTGCTGGATCTCGCTGGATGAAGAGGATGACGATCCCCGCACCTTTCTTGCCTACGTGGTGGCTGCGATTCAGTCCGCCTTCCCTGATATCCCGCTGCATGTGCAGACTTTCCTGGAGGCGTCAGTCTTCCCCCCACCTTCGACCGTCGCCCGCACGTTGCTCAACGATCTGGCCCAGCTTCCCCGCCGGCTACTGCTCGCATTGGATGATTTGCACGTCATTCGCTCACAGGCTGTCTACGATATCCTAGCCGAATTGCTCCGCCATCCGTCACCGACGTTACACCTGGTGCTGATCAGTCGGCGTGATCCACCGCTACCGCTTCCGTCTCTGCGTGCACATAACCAGATCACCGAGATCCGAACCCGGGATCTGCGTTTCTCAAGCGCGGACACGGCCGGCCTCTTGACCAAATTGCTCAATCGTGAAATCGATAGCGCAACTGCCGCCGCATGGACGGAACGCACCGAAGGGTGGGTGACGGCACTGAACCTTGCGGCAATTGCGCTGCGTCAGCGCGATCAAGACGACCAGCACCCTGATGATGGGCCTGTCGATAGCCGACACCTGCAGGAATATCTGCTGGCGGAAGTGATGAACCGTCTAGATCCAATCTTGAGGGAATGGCTGTTGGCCATTGCCTGGCTGGATCGTTTCTGTCCTGAACTCTGTACAGCGGTCTGCCAACCAGACTCTGCCGCGGCTCCGGCTGACCTGACAGGTGAAGCGTTTATTCAGCGGCTCCAGGATGACAATCTCTTTGTCATTCCGCTGGACAGCGAGAACCATTGGTTTCGGCTGCATGATCTTTTCCGCGAGCTGCTGCAGACCTGGGGGCGGAAACGCGGGAATGACGATGAGATCGCGGCGTTGCACCGTCGTGCCGGCGTCTGGTTTGCCCGACAGGATCTGCCTGACGAAGCGATTCGATACCTGGTTTTGGCCGGCGATATTGCGGAGGCCGAGAAGGTTGTGCTGCATCATCGCTACGCCTTGATGAATTCCGAAGAATGGATCAGGCTCGAACGCTGGCTGCACCAATTCCCGGACAACGTGGTGACGTCCAGCGCTATGCTCACGAACACGGTCGCGTTCATTTGTATGCATGTAGGTCAGCCCCAGAAGGTCAATCCCGCGTGTCTTCATGCCGAACAGTTGCTGGCCGGACAAGGGCCAAAACCGGGTGAATACAACGCCTTGATGGGTGAGGTGTTGACTCTGAAGGCACTACTTGCGATTGGTGTCGGCGACCCCGCAACGCTCGACGTCTCGACGCAGCGTGCGCTGCAGTTATTGCCGGCAGATGCGCTTTTGGTGCGCTCCCTTGTCTATGGGGCGGTCGCCGCAGGTTTACAGATGCGCGGCCGCTTTGCGGATGGTTGCCGGTTGCTCGAAGAAACCATGGACGAACCCCAGTGGACATCCAGAATTCAGACCCAGATCATGGTCTACCTTTGCTTGATATCGTTCATGCAGGGCGATCTGATGACGACTCAGGCCTGGGCGGAACGAGTCGCACGGATCGCTGAAAGGCTCCATCTGGCTGAACCTTTGTGCATCGCCAGGCACTTTCTGGGTGTAGTTCACTACTTGCGCGATGAGTTTGGTGCTGCGGAACCATACCTGGCCGCCCTGGTCGAAAACTATGTGGGGGCGGGGCAGTCGCACATGAGCATGGGCGCCTTTGCGCTGGCCCTGTTCTACGACAGTTTGGGCGATTCCAAGCGAGCAGACGCCGTCATTGAGCGGCTCGGCGCCTACTTACAGGCTGCCGGCAACGCCTTTGCGTCGGAAATGGTCGAGGCTTTCACAGTGGAACTGGCTTTGCGCCGGGGAAACTTGGGCGCAGCACGGCGCAAACGGATCGGCATCGACTTCGACAGTAGACTACCCATCTGGTACTTCTACCTTCCTCAGTTGACGCCCATCAAACTATTGCTGGCGGAAGGAACGCCGGAAGCGCTTGGCGTGGCCCGCGCCGCTCTCAACGAATTTGAAGAGCGGATGCGCAGGATGAACCGCAATCTAGCGCGTATGGATGGGCTTGCGCTGCTTGCCCTGGTGTGCGATGCGCAGGGCGACAGCGATTGTGCTGACGCCAACTTGACCCAAGCGCTGCTCCTGGCCCAGAGCGCCGCGCTTGTGCGTCCGTTTGTCGACTTGGGGCCGCCAATGGCCGTTCTGCTGCAGCGGCAACGCGATCGCAGCGATGCAAACGCTGAGACAATGGATGCATTCGTCGAGCGGATCCTGTCCGCATTTCCGGCCTCGGCGCCGGCTCAGGCAGAGCAGGCGTTGACGCCCGGGCATGGGGTTCAAACAGCGTCCGTGGCGACTCAGCCGCTCGAACCGCTGACCGCACGCGAAGTGCAAATCATGCAACTGTTGACGACCCATCTCGCGCCGAAGGAGATTGCTGCACGCCATGTTGTGTCGGTGTCGACCGTCCGCTCGCAGATCAAGAGCATCTACCGCAAGCTTGGCGTGCATAACCGAAACGAAGCGATTCGCCGTAGCCGTGAGTTGAACATTGTCTAGCTGCCTTGAAGCTCGAACCCCAACCATCCCCAGTCCCGCCTAACGACATCCCTAACCATTTCCCCAATACTTCCCCAACTGTTGGGGATGAAATCCGACTCCATCCGCTGTAAGCTTCTGTATTGGTCCGTTCGCCAGCGGTCGATTGTAGTGCGGAATGGTCGCGGCTATATCCGATGTGCACGTGAGGTCAATGATGGAACCGTTTCAAGACGCCCGCTACCCCTTTGATCGTGCCGGTCTTTACGAGATTCATGTGGTCGGCGATGTAGACGTCAGCATGTTCGAATATCTGGCTGGAATGACGAGTGTTCACTGTGGACCATCTGACGATTCGGATATGATCGTGACGGTGTTGACTGGCCGACTGCCGGACCAGGCTGCGCTTAACGGTGTGCTGAATGCCCTCTATGATCGTCGCTATACGCTGACGCAGGTACGACGGGTAGAGGATAGGTCGGTCGCTGAATTGGCATAGCCGCGCATGAGTGCGGGGCCTACCCAGTGTTGGACTGATCGACAGAGCTGCGACTCTGCGGCTCGGCGATCAGATAATCAATAGATTGTACGTTTTGTAACATTCACAAGGAGCAAAGAGATGAGTAAGAAGCAAGACAGTTCGGCCATCTACAACATTCTGGCGTTTCGTTTTGACGGCGAAAAAGGTGCACATGACGCCATGAAGGAGATCAAGAAGTCCGGCGCATTGGACGGCTACAAGATTGCCGCCGAGTGCATCGTGAATCAGAATGCCAAGGGCAAGGTGCACATGCACGAGACCGGGCGTGGTGGCGTGGGCACGGCCGTCGGCGCCGGCTCGGGCGCGCTGCTTGGTCTGATCGGCGGTCCTGCCGGGCTGTTGGCGTGGACGTTGGCAGGCGGCGTCATCGGCGGCACGGCCGGCCACTACATGGGGCGCGCCATTTCCAAGGGCGACGTCAAGGAAATCGGCGAGGCGCTGTCACCCGACACGTCAGCGCTGCTGGTGCTGCTGGAAGACAAGGACAGTGAGAAAGTCGTCAAGAGCATGGCAGGCTACAGCGCCAACGTAATCACCCTCACCGTGGGCGATGAGCTGTCCGGCCAAATTGCGTCCTACGTTGCGGGCGCGGCCTCGGATCCCGCCGGCGATGTGGTTGCGGGTGAGGCTGGTGTGGCCGTCTCTGGCAGCGACAACTAAACGTATCGCCGCGCGTACGGCCGCAGGCGCATGGTGCAGTTTTTGCCATGCGCCTGCTTTCGTTTACCTCACGATCGTGGAGCACAACGAACCTACCTTCTGTCGACGCCTGTCTCGGCCTGATCGATAAAGCGGTGGCAGAGAACAAGCTGGGCATCTACTTTACCCATCAAGGTAGCGGTCTGTTTGAGGGTGATGTGGAAAAGGTGGGGGTATTTCGACAGTTGGG
>JAZBOA010000253.1:0-4955 GCA_036350935.1 Anderseniella sp.
GCTTCCGGAGGCACAGCAGACAATCGCCGAGAGACCCAAAACCGGCCGCTTTTGACCCACTGCGGACATATAGGCGCTTCCTCCAGAAGGTCCTGAAGAACTGTAGATTGACCGGACTTGAGACAGGCGGCAATCCGATTAAACTAGCATTGGGGAGAATTGGCGTATCAGTGACGGCTCAGGACCAGATCGTAGAATTGCTTGTGCAACGGCTGCGCGCCCATATCGCCGCCATCTATCCGGATGCCGGTGCCAGAGAACTGATCAGCAAGCTGCTTGAAGCATTCTGGCCGGACGACACATCGCCCCGGGCCCCGCGCGCCGCAGACCAGTCAACCCTGTCGCCGGGCGATGCGGTCGTAATCACTTACGGCAACACCATTGTCGATGGCCGCAACCCGCCGCTTGTGTTGCTCAAGGACTTTCTCGAGCGCCATCTGGGCGACGCGCTGGGTGCGGTGCACATTCTGCCGTTCTTTCCCTATACCTCCGATGACGGTTTCGCAGTGGTCGACTACTACCGGGTCAACAGCGCGCTCGGCGACTGGCACCACGTTGGCCACATCGCCGATCGCTACCGGCTGATGGCTGATCTCGTGCTCAACCATGTCTCCAGCTCTCATGAATGGATGGTGCAATTCCGCCAGGGCAAGAGCCCAGGCGCCTGCTACATCCGTACCGCAAGTCTTGAAGACGACCTATCGAAGGTCGTGCGGCCGCGTTCGCATCCCTTGCTTGCCTCGATCGAAACGGCCAGCGGCGAGCAGCACGTCTGGTGCACCTTTTCCCACGACCAAGTGGACGTCGATTTTTCTAATCCTGATCTGCTGGTGGAGTATGTCCGCATTCTCCGCTTTCTGATTGGCCAAGGCGTGCGCATCGTGCGCCTGGATGCGGTGGCCTTCATCTGGAAGGAGCCGGGCACTAGCTGCATTCATCTGCCGCAGGCCCACGAGATCGTCCGGCTCATCCGCACGCTGTGCGATCATTGCGAGCATGACATAACCTTGATCACCGAGACCAACGTTCCCAACCAGGAAAACCTCACCTATTTCGGTAACCGCAACGAGGCCCATGCGATCTACAACTTCTCCCTGCCTCCGCTGCTGCTATACGCGCTTCTGTCACAGTCCAGCGAGGCGCTGAACCGGTGGCTGATGACGATGCCGCCTGCCCAACTCGGCTGCGCCTACCTCAATTTCACGGCTTCCCATGACGGCATTGGCCTTCGCCCGCTGGAAGGCCTGCTCAGCGAAGAAGAAAAGCTGCAGATGATCGAGGCCGTAACCGGCTTTGGCGGACTGCTGAGCATGCGCAAGATGGGCAACGGCGAGGATCATCCTTACGAGATCAACATTGCCCTGTTCGATGCCATGAAGGGCACGCTTGACGGTCCCGACCAATTCCAGCTGGAGCGGTTCATCTGCTCGCAGCTGGTCATGATGTCGCTGCAGGGCATACCGGCATTCTACATTCACAGCCTGCTTGCCACGCCCAATGACACGCAAGGCGTAGAGCGCACCCGCCACAACCGCAGCATCAACCGGGCGCAGCTCGACTATGGCGAGCTTGAAAGCGAACTCGCCGATCCTGCCAGCAAGCGCCATAGGGTATTCATCCGGCTCAAGGAAGTGATCACACTCAGGGCGCGCCAACACGCGTTTCACCCCAATGCCTTGCAATCGGTGCTGCAGCTGGGCGACAGCCTATTCGGCGTGGAGCGGATTGCGCTCGACCAGAGCCAGACCGTTCTTGCCATCGCCAACTTCACCGACAGGACAGCGATACTGAACACGGTATCGCTGGATTTGCCGCCGGGCTCCCGTTGGCACGACCTGCTGGGCGGCATCGTGCTGGACGACAGGCCAGTCGATATCGAGCTGCAACCCTATCAGTGCCTGTGGCTGGCCTCGCCTTAGGCCGCGTCAGGCATTGTCTTCGGCAACGGCTCTCAGAATGTGATGCATGATGTCCGGGTCAGCTGCAGCCACGCGCGACCATGCGGGTACGAATGGCGTTTCCATGGGGTTTTCGAGGAACACCTGGCCGGCCTCGATGAGGTTGCCGGCGAACAGCTCGATGGCCTGTTCCTCCTTGTGTCTGTCGACGTAAAGGCCGTTCATCCGTGCATCGGCATGATACATCTCCAGCACGTCCAGCGCGCAGCGGTAGTAGGTGGCCTTGAGCGTCCGGAACGTCTCTGCCGAGAATACCACGCCATCGGTCGCAAGCTTGCGGATGACCGCCTTGGTGATGTCGGTCGACATCTTCGACAGACCCGCCTCGGGGTTGTCTTCCGACAGGGGCTGGTGCTTGTGATCGTAAGCGTCAGAGATGTCGACCTGGCATATCGCCCGGACGTTGGTGTTGCGGCGCACCTCGGAAAGAATGCCGATTTCCAGACCCCAGTCGGACGGGATGCGAATGTCGGGCACGATGGACGTGCGCATTGCAAATTCGCCGGCAAGCGGGTAGCGGAAGCCCTTCAGGTAGTCGACGTACTCGCTGGACCCTATGGTGCGGGAAAGTGCGTTCAGCAGCGGCGTCACGAGTAGCCGCGTAACCCGGCCATTCAGCTTGCCGTCGGCAATGCGCGGATAGTAGCCCTTGCAGAACAGGTAGCTGAACGAGGGATCCACCACGGGGTAGACGAGCCGCCCCAACAGCTCGCGATTGTACGTTACGATATCGCAGTCATGCAGGGCGATGACGTCGGCCCGCTGTGCTGCCAGGACGTACCCGAGGCAGAACCAGACATTGCGGCCCTTGCCCGGCTCGCCTGCGGTCAGCCTGGCATCGGCGATGCGCCGCTGCACTTCGCCCATCGCTGGCCCGTCGTTCCAGATGACCACGTGGTCCTGCGGTAGTCTGCCGAAATACTCACGTGCAAATCTGAACTGGTCGGCATCGGCGCGGTCCAGCCCGATAACGATCTGGTCCAGATACGGCACTTCGCTCAGGTGATCGAGGATGCTCGCCAGCGCCGGCGTTTCCAGTTCCGAAAACAACGATGGCAGGATCAGCGTGATCCGCCGGGTCGAACTGAAGTGGATCAGTCGGCGCTCCACCTCTGCGTAGTCGTAGCCCACAAGCCGGTGAAGCGTGGCGACGGCGCCGGTTTGATGAAAATCAGCCATGGGCGGGTTTCCGGGAATTGATCATGTCCACCTCTTTCAGCGCCAGCATAACGGATTCGTTCCATCCGGATGGACCCGATGCAGTGGAGCGCGTGATCCGCCCGTCGCGTTCGCCCTCCAGTTCAGGGATTGTTGCACCATGTGGGTTGGCGATGATGAAGCCACGATCTGCAGCCTCCAGCATGGCTGCATCGTTCGGCGCGTCACCCAGCGCTATTGTCCATATCTGCTGGTCCGGCGGGCAAGCGCTGGAAAGACCCTCGCGCATTTCCAGAAGACGCGATGCCTTGTCCTGTTGTCCGGTGAGGGTGTTGAAACGACCGCCACGTATCACGCGCAAGCCCCGGTCAGACGCCTTCTGCGCGACCTCGTCCAGTTCTTGCGGCGTGCAGGTCCAGACGAATGGTTCGGAGAACTCGCGCTGGCGGGCAAGCCGCGCCTGTTCAAGTGAAAGCCCGGTTTGCGCAGCCACATCGGCAACGCTCATATCGCCGAACCCGGTCAGACACTTGCGCAATTCGCCTGGCAGAGAAGAAATGAAGTGGCGAATGCAGAGGTAGTCCGGTCCGGGAGTGCCTGACGACGATACAGGGGCAAAGCCACCGGGCCACACGATGCCCCCGCCATTCTCGAAAATGAGGCCGCCGGCGCCTGTCTCCCCGGCGATTGCCGTCATCTCCGCTCGCGTCTTGCTACTGGCGAGGATCAGGCAGACGTGGCGCTTATGTAGCGCCAACAGCGCCGGTTCTGCTGCGGAAAAGCTATAATCCTCGTGATCCAGCAATGTTCCGTCCAGATCGGAAAATACGACAGGTATCAGAAAACTCAAGGAGGTGCTTGCTTTGCCCATGGTCGTTGCTTCGCGCAAAAAGTTTTCCATGAAGCATTGCAGAGACTGCATCAGGCTTCGATTTGAGATCCCGCCCACCTTACCTGTTGGCGGCCAATGGTGCAAAGTAGGCAGCTTGGCAATTGGCCTGGATCGTCCGCCAGATGTGTATCGCTGACGCTTGCTGCGCGGGCCATACCCGTCTGCAAGTGGCACGAAGCCACCGGCTAGGGCGCTCTGATAGATAGTCCGTTATCGGATCCACGGTAGACATTCAGAGTGGGAACCGAAAGCTTCCGGAGTTGACCCATTCGGACATCCCGGTGCGGCGCAACGAACGACAGCAGGGAGGCCAAAGGGATTATTTGGGACTTTTGAAGCGCCTCTTCGTTCACCGACTTTCTGGAGCGGGTCCCACAGTGAGTATCTTGCCGTTGCTCCAAACCAGCGCTTCATAGCAGACCTCGGCGCCTGCGCCGCCACACCAACCACCATCGCGACCGATCAAGAGAATCCGATCGGGACCCCATTCGATGAGCCTCCAGCCCGTGGCCTGCCACGATCTGACCGTATCGTCCACTATCAGATTCAGCATGCAGCCGCCGGTGCCGCAGTAGAGCGATGCAGCGGAAGAGCAGGCATACTTGCTTTCATCAACAAGCTCGGCGACCACTGTTCCAAATTGCGAGCGAAGTTCTATCTCGGCCACCGCATCGCCCGCATCAAATTCACCGTTGTTCAACGTACGGCAGTCTGCGGCTGCGCGGTCGATCAACTCCTGGGCCTCAGGCGAAGCTGCAAATGCTGAAAAGGTGCCCAAGAGAACTGCGATCAAAGCGCCAATCAGTACTCGCATTGCGCCCGTCTCCCCAAAAATTCCAGAACCTTGATACTGAGGCGAGTCCGCCATTGCCGCAAGCCCAGCATCGGTTCCGGGCCGTCGAACCTTTGGATGGCGCGCTATTTTCTCAATGGTCGGATTGTCCGCA
>JAZBOA010000254.1:0-3257 GCA_036350935.1 Anderseniella sp.
CCTCGGTTTGTTTACGAACCCCGAAAAGGTCGTCGATTCTTTCTACGAGCCGCTGTTCCGTGGCCTGCTTTCGGTGTTGATGCTGATCATGGGCATCGAGGCATACGCCCGATTGAACGAGCTCCGGCGCGTGGCCCACTGGTTCGCCGTCTACGCCGCGATCATGCCGATCGTGCACGGCCTGATCGCGTTCGGGCTTGGCTACATCGCCCATGTCCTGGTCGGCTTCAGCCCGGGCGGCGTCGTGCTGCTGGCTATCATCGCGGGTTCGAGCTCCGACATCTCCGGGCCACCGACATTGCGCGCCGGCATACCGACGGCCAACCCGTCGTCCTACATCGGCGCATCGACGAGTATCGGCACCCCGGTCGCGATCGCCATCGGCATCCCGCTCTATATCGGTCTGGCTCAGGTGGTGTTCGGAGCCTGACGCGGCGCCCGGAAGGGGCGAAAGCCTGCCGAACCTAATCTTGAGCAAACCGGCATCGTTTTCCGACTCGTCGACGGCAGGGACGCCTTGCTCCAGCGCCGGGAGAGACAACAGGTATGAAGCCCCGGCTGTCTCAGGACGCGTCAGCCAGTATCGAACACCTGAAGCATCGGGCCCTGCATGTCCGCTGCAAGGACGCACCAGGCCCCGTCGATCCACACAAAGAGGTATCAAGTCATGACAAAAACGGCCACGAAACTCGTGATCATTACCGAGAAGGTGCTGCTCAACAAGGTAACCAAGATCATCCAAGCGGCCGGAGCGACCGGCTACACCGTGGTGGCCGCCGGTGGCGTCGGTAGCCGCAATACCCGCTCGTCCGGTCAACCCACCGTCTCGGACACCTTCTCGAACATCAAGATCGAGGTCATCACCGCAAACGATGACGTCGCCCGGGCGATCGCGAAGCAGGTCGCTGACAAATACTTCGACAATTTCTCGGGCATCATCTACCTCGACGAGATTGAGGTGTTGTTCGCCCATAGCCTCTGATATTGCCGTGAACCGTCACCGTGGACAGTGGTGATCGACGGAAGGCCCGGGTCGACAATGGACGCCGCCCCAGGCCTTGTGGCTGATCGATAGCCTTTGCCTTCCTACGCACTGCCAGCCCTGATGAGTCCGTCGCGGCCTTGCCGATGGCGCTGTTCATCCTGGTCGCGACCTACCACCATCATCAAACGATTTCACCATGCGAAAATTCACTTCACGCTCCAGGGCCGTCGTAGACCAGCCATCCGCGCCCTTGCTGGAGTCGAACGGGACGTGACGACCATTCATAGATAAACCCCGATGTGAAAGATCGGAAACTTAGATTTTTCCGAAGTGACGGCGATGACTATGTTTCACCCCGTACCCCGAGTTTCGGGGATCAACCGAGGAGGAAGCCCATGTCCGTTACCGCCTTGACCGCAACCACCGCGTCCGCACTGGCGGCGCCCGTGATCCTCTGGATCGCCGGTGCCGTGCCGCGTGAGAACGCGGACCGTCATGCCTCCGGCATGGCAAGACTCGCCACCGGAGTGACCTGGAGCGCCTTCGCATTGGCCCTGGTTGCCTTTGCAAGCTACGCGTTCGGGTCCGGCTTCGGCTCCAGCCAGACAGTCAACCTGTTTGCGATCCCGATGCCATTCGGCATCGGCGACTTCGCCATCGGCGTCTACGTCAATGCCGTCACCGTGATCATGCTCGCGTTGGTGTCGCTGGTGGGTGCCATCGTCACCACCTATGCGCGGACCTACATGGCCGGCGACGGTGGTGAAGGTCACTTCCATAAGTGGCTTTTGCTGACGCTGGCGGCGATCCTGACCTTGATCGTCTCCAGCAATCTGCTGATGTTCGCGCTGGCCTGGATGGCCACCAGCCTGAACCTGCATCGGCTGCTGTTGTTCTATTCGGATCGCCGGGCGGCGCAACTGGCCGCGCACAAGAAGTTCGTGTTCAGCCGTATCGGCGATGCCAGCCTGTTCATCGCCGTGTTGCTGATCGGCGCCTCGGTGCACACCCTGGACTTCGAGACCCTCTTCGCGGCAATGGCGGCAATGGACGGGCCGCTGCCGGCGGCGCTGCAGACCGCCGCCTGGCTAATCGCGCTTGCCGCCGTGCTCAAGTGCGCCCAGTTCCCGTTCCACGGCTGGCTGATCCAGGTGATGGAAGCCCCGACACCCGTGTCCGCGCTGTTGCATGCGGGCATCGTCAATGCTGGCGCCTTCCTGGTCATCCGTATGAGCCCGGTGATGTCGGCGTCCGGCGCGGCCCTCGACGCACTCGCCGTGGTGGGTTTAATGACCCTTGCGGTGGCCTCGTTGGTCATGCTGACGCAGACCAGTATCAAGGTATCGCTGGCCTGGTCCACATCGGCGCAGATGGGGTTCATGCTGCTCGAGGCCGGCCTGGGGCTCTACAGCCTGGCCTTGCTGCACCTGGTGGCCCACTCGCTGTACAAGGCGCACGCCTTCCTCGCCTCCGGCAGCAGCGTGGACGGTTTCCGCGCCCCGGCGCTTCAGTTCAACGGCGGAGCACCCCAGGCATGGCATTGGCTGGTCGCCTTCCAGGGCGCGATCCTGATGGCCTTGTTGGCGGGCTTTGCGTTCGGCGTGAACCCTGCCGAGCAGCCGGCGCTGATCGTCACCGGGGCCATCGTCGCGATCGCCACCGCGCAGCTGCTGCTGCAGGCACTGGTGCTCGAAGACAACGCTCGGCTCCTGGTGCGCGCCACCGGCCTCGGCGCCTTCGTCTGCTTCGCCTACTTTGGCCTGCACGCGCTGTTCGAGCACGCGTTGATCGGGAGCGTGCGGCCAGTGCCGGCCAACGAAGGCGCCTTCGGCCTCTGGCTTAGTCTCGCGATCGTCGCCGTGTTCGTCGGCCTGATCCTGGTGCAACATCTCTTTACAAGGATCAGCGCTCCGCTGCGCCAGGCGATCCAGGTGCATCTCTACAACGGCCTCTATGTGGATGTGCTGGTGACCCGTCTCATCGTGCGGCTCTGGCCCGTGCCGAAGTCCAGACCGGCAATCGCCAAACCCGCCCTTGCAGTCCCAAGCGCCTGACCATCGCCTCGCTCAACCGCCTAACCGGATACCAAAATCGAGTGATCGGAGTGAATACCATGCACCCCAAAGACCTGCGTATGGATGATCAGACCCTCGGGCAGCCACCACGGGACGCGACCGCCGAGGGTTACGCACCATTGCAGCCGGCGGATACCAATCCTGTGACGCCGGAACTCGCCCAGCAGATCGACTCCGCCTGCAACCGCATTGCGCCC
>JAZBOA010000255.1:0-3129 GCA_036350935.1 Anderseniella sp.
CGCCGTGATGGTGATTTCCGGACTTATGGCAATCATGCGCGGTTTCTCGCGCGAGGTGCTATCGCTGGTTGCATGGGGCGCTGCAGCCGTGGCGGCGTTCTACGCGATCTTTTCCGAAGCGGTCCGCAAGCCGGCCACGGACCTGTTGCGGCCCTATATCGGCGACAACGACGTCGTGGTCACCATTGCGGTGGCAGGCGCCGTTTTCCTGGTGGTGCTGATCGTGCTGTCGATCATCGGCGCCAAGATCTCCGATGCGTTGCTGGAAACCGGTGCCGGGCCTGTCGATCGCACGCTTGGATTCTTCTACGGACTTGCGCGCGGGCTGGTGCTGATGATGGCGGTGTTCATCTTCTATGTGTGGCTGGTTCCGCGCGACAAGATCGACAGCGCCGTGCGCGATGCCATGGCCTTGCCGGTTATGACGTCGGTGTCCAGCTTTGCCGTCGACACACTGTTGACCGTCGGACTGATGGGGCCAGACCTGGCGGATGACCTGCAAGCCAAGATCGGCAATCCCGAAACGCTCAGCACACGCGGCGACGCCGAAGCGCCTTCAGGCGGGGCGCAGTCGCCGGCCGAGGCAGAGACCGGATACCGTTCCAATCAGACAGACACACTGAACCAGATCATTGAAAGCACGCAGGGAACGCAATAGATAGAAGCCACGCAAGAGCGTGGCGCCAACATGGACGGGTCCGGATGAACCACACGAACGAAACCTGGGACTGGGAGCTGGATCTTGACGGAGACACGCTGCGCGAAGAGTGCGGCGTGTTTGGCGTTTATGGCCATGAAGACGCAGCAGCATTGACCGCGCTTGGCCTGCACGCGTTGCAGCATCGCGGCCAGGAAGCCTGTGGCATCGTGTCGTTCGACGGCAAGCGGTTCCAGTCGGAGCGCCGCATCGGACTGGTCGGCGACGCCTTCTCCAAGGCCTCGACCATGGAACGGCTGAGGGGCCGGTCTGCCGTCGGCCACACCCGCTATTCGACCACCGGCGAGCAAATGATCCGCAACGTCCAGCCGATGTTCGCCGAGCTGTCCACCGGCGGCTTTGCCGTGGCGCACAACGGCAACATCACCAACGGTCTTGCGCTGCGCCGGCAACTGGTGGCCGAGGGCGCAATCTGCCAGTCCACCTCCGACACCGAAGCGGTGCTGCACCTGGTGGCACGGTCACGGCAGCGCCAGCTGGTCGACCGCTTCATCGACGCCATCAAGGCGCTGGAAGGCGCCTATTCGCTGGTCTGCCTGACCGCCAAGAAGATGATCGGCGCACGTGACCCGCTGGGCATCCGGCCGCTGGTGCTGGGCAAGCTGAACGGCGCCTACATCCTGTCTAGCGAAACCTGCGCACTGGACATCATCGGCGCGGAGTTCGTGCGCGAGGTCGAGAATGGTGAAGTCGTGGTGATCACCGACCAGGGCGTCCAGTCGATCAAGCCGTTTCCGCCGCAGACAGCCCGGCCCTGCATCTTCGAGTACATCTACTTCTCGCGTCCCGACAGCATCATCGGCGGCCGCTCCGTCTACCAGGTGCGCAAGGAAATGGGCCGCGAACTCGCCCGCGAGGCAGGGGCGGACGTTGACGTGGTCATTCCGGTGCCCGACTCGGGCGTGCCTGCCGCGCTCGGCTTTGCGCAGGAAGCCGGCGTGCCGTTTGAACTCGGCATCATCCGCAACCACTATGTGGGCCGCACCTTCATCGAGCCGACGCAACAGATCCGCGCGCTTGGCGTCAAGCTGAAGCACAATGCCAACCGCGCCGTCATCAAAGACAAGCGGATCATGCTGGTGGACGATTCCATCGTGCGCGGCACCACCTCGGTGAAAATCGTGCAGATGATGTACGAAGCAGGCGCCAAGGAAGTGCATATGGCGATCGCCTCGCCGCCGATCACCCACCCCGATTTCTACGGCATCGACACGCCGGAGCAGAAGGCGCTGCTGGCCGCCACCCACACGCTGGACGAGATGCGCGAGTATATCGGCGTGAAGTCTCTCACGTTCCTGTCGGTGGACGGCATTTACCGGGCAGCGGGCTTTGAAGGCCGCGATGCCAACCGGCCGCAGTTCACCGACCACTGCTTTACCGGCGATTACCCGACGCCGCTGACCGACTACAACGAAGGCGGCAACCCGCACCAGCTTTCCCTGCTGGCGGAAGCAGGCTAAAGGTTAGCCGCGACAACAACGCCGACAAACAGGCTCCGGAAACGACTGCATGACACACAGACTGGACGGGCGCGTTGCGCTGGTAACCGGGGCCTCGCGCGGCATTGGCCGGGCGATGGCGCTGCGGCTGGCGTCGGAAGGGGCGCATATCATCGCGGTGGCGCGCACTGTTGGTGCGCTGGAAGAGCTGGACGACGAGATCAAGACGCATGGCGGCTCTGCCACGCTGGTGCCGCTCGACCTGAAGGACTTCGCTGGCATCGACCGGTTGGGCGAACCGATCCTGGAGCGATGGGGCAAGCTCGACATGCTGTTCGGCAATGCCGGCATGCTGGGCGCGCTGACGCCGCTGGTGAACCTCAAGCCGAACACGTTCGAGGACGTGATGGCCGTCAACGTGACGGCGAACTACCGGCTGATCCGGTCGCTGGAGCCGCTGCTGCGGGCTTCCGACCAGCCGCGGGCGGTGTTTGTCACCTCCGGCGCCGCACACAAGGCGCGCGCCTATTGGGGCGCCTATGCGGTGTCGAAGGCCGCTGTTGAAATGCTGGCGCGCACCTGGGCAGCGGAAATGGCCACCACGCCAGTGCGGGTCAACCTGCTCAATCCCGGCCCGATCGCCACCCGGATGCGCCGCCAGGCCATGCCGGGCGAGGACCAGGCCACGCTGCCTGCACCCGGCGAGCTGGCTGATGCCGCACTGCGCCTGTTCGAAGCCGAGACCACGAGCAACGGTGAAATCTACGACTTTGCCGATGGCAAGTTGACGGTGCGGGGGTTGCACGCATGAGCAAAGAGCTTGCACGGGTGCTTGCCGATGCGCGTACGCGCGGCCTGAAGCTTGCCGATTATCCCGGCCCGGCACCGGCAGACAGCGAGGCAGCATTCGCGCTGCAATGCGAGGCGGCGAAACTGACCGGCTGGCGGCAAACCGGCTGGAAGATCGGCTGC
>JAZBOA010000256.1:0-3008 GCA_036350935.1 Anderseniella sp.
GCGAAGAGTTTGCCGCTTCAAATGCCCCATTGTTGGTGTTGTGCGGAAGCATTGTGATCAGCGGTTTTTTTGGCGCTAACGCCACACTCCTGAATATGACCGGGCACCAGGCGCGAGTGACGCGCGCTTCGGTATTGTCTCTTGTCCTGCTTGGACTCGTCGCCCCGCCTTTCATCGTGATGCAAGGAGTAGTCGGCGCTGGTATCGCAACCGCCCTCTCGACGCTGACCTGGAACTTTCTGATGTGGCGTGACGCATTGCGTTTGCTTGGGCTAGACACGTCCTTCATGCCCTTCCTGAAGAGGGCGATCAGTGATGTCTGATATCAGTGTGGGCAATATCCTGAAGGCGGCACTGCCGACACCCATGAGACGTGCGCTGCGCGCTTTTCTACACTATGTCCAGCGAGTTGGCAGATGGCCAATCATACTATGGCAGGTTCGCGGGACCACTCGCCAGGATCAATGGGTTCTGTTGCGCTCTGCACTCGCTGCACCATTCCTATCGATTGAAGAGCCTCTGGAATGGCAAGATCCAATACTGCTGGCCAATGCTCAGGTCGATGTCAGAGGTGTGGGGAGGTTCATGATTCGGGCGCACTCCGATGAGCTCTGGCATGTGCTTCCATGGCGGGAACGCGCCACATTCAGGCTTTTGCATGATAAGCTGCGCTTGGGTGACACATTCATCGACGCAGGCGCCAATATCGGTGTCTATTCGGTGCTGGCAGCGCGACTTGTTGGGCCACATGGTAAAGTTTTTTCAGTCGAGATGATGCCTGACACGGTGGAGCATCTGGAGCACAATCTAGCGCTGAACGGGATTTCCAATGCGACAGTTTGCCGTGCGGCACTGAGCAACAGGATTGACCAATTCATCACAGCAGAAGTCCAACCCGGCAAATATGGCCAAGCGACGATCAGTCCGGTAAAAGCCGACCCGACGGCAATCCGTAGCGAGGTCAAGACCACCACGTTGGATGAGGTCTCGACGGGCTTGAGACATGTGCGCTTCGTCAAAATGGATTTGGAAGGCGCGGAAGCCTTGGCCCTGCAGGGTGCCAAGGTGCTGCTGAGAAAAACCGATTATCTGATTTACGAAAACTGGGGCAGGTCCTGGAAAGAAAGCAACTCGCTTGATCTGTGTCTTCGCGAAGTCGGCTTCACCCTTCGCCGCATTGATGGCAATAACTGGCTGGCTGTGAGATCCGGGTCTCGGCGACAGGATCAAGAAGGTTGACATCCATGAAGATCGCTATCGTCTTGCCCGACCTCCGCGGAGGTGGCGCTGAGCGGATTCTTATCGATCTTGCGCGCGAATGGCTGGTACGTGGTTTTGATGTCGATTTCGTCCTACTGAGACCAGAGGGCGAACTGTTGCAACTGGTTCCTCACGGGGCATCTGTTATCGACTTGGGCGTTGAGCGCTTCCGCGATGCCGTGCTGCCGCTGCGAGCTTATGCGAGACAGCAGGAGCCGTCAGTCCTGTTGGCGGCGATGTGGCCATTAACCGTCGTCACTGTTATGGCGACCCGGTCGTCTGGAAAATCGGTGCGTGCGGTGCTAAGTGATCATTCCATCTTGTCCCGGGACTATCAGCACAAGGGCATGTTGCATCGGGCGCTATTGCGTTTGAGCATGGCTTTCGGCTATCGATGGGCTGATGCTCTTGTTGCTGTATCGGTAGGCGTTGCTGCCGACGCATCCGCTTTGTCAGGTATCCGTCCAGATCGATTTCGGGTGATCTTCAATCCGGCTGCGAAATGTGTGTCATCTGTTGGTCGTTTGGCTATCCCGACCGAGTTGGCCGAGGTTCGTGGCCAGTTGATTCTGTCGGTTGGTACGCTCAAGGCCGTGAAGGACCACCCGCTCTTGATCGATGCCTTTTCCCGGTTGGCGCCATACCTTGATGTCACTCTCTGCATACTTGGGGAGGGGCCCCTTAGGGTTGAGCTGGAGAGACTTGTGATTCGACGTGGCCTGCAAGGGCGCGTTCTATTACCCGGTTTCCGGGTGGAGACGGGGCCCTGGTATGCTAGGGCCGATCTTTTCGTCCTGTCTTCCCGGCATGAAGGTTTCGGTAATGTGCTGGTCGAGGCATTGGAACATGGCGTGCCCGTGGTCAGCACGGACTGCCCGACTGGGCCGCGTGAAATCTTATGCGATGGGAAATACGGTCGCCTGGTACCGGTTGGGGATGCCGATGCCTTGGCCGAGGCGATGCGTGCTGGACTGTCCGAGACGCCGAGGCGCGAAGCGCTGAAGGCCAGATCGCGCGATTTCTGTGCGGACCGGATCGCCGACGAGTACCTCGAAGTCATGTTCCCAGGATGGCGCGGAGCGGGTCGACAATGAGTTGCGCCGTGCTCTACATGTCCTACGAGGGCATCATGGAGCCGCTCGGCCAGTCGCAGGTGCTGCGGTACCTCGAGCGTCTGGTGACGGACCATAAGATCGTCCTTCTGAGCTTCGAAAAGCCACATGACTGGCAACAGCTCGCGCGACGCGAGGCTTTGCGCGACCAGATACGTGTGGCAGGCATCGAATGGATACCCCTACGCTATCACAAGCGGCCAAGCGCGCTCGCAACAGCCTTCGATGTCGGACAGGGTCTTGTCTGGGGCACGTGGATGGTGATGCGCCATCGTGTTCACATCGTCCACGCTCGCAGCTATGTTCCTGCGGTGATCGCTCTTGCGCTCAAAAAGCTGTTTGGCGTGAAGCACATCTTCGACATGCGAGGCTTCTGGGCGGATGAGCGCGTCGACGGAGGATTGTGGCCGGCTGGCGGGCACCTGTTTCGGATGGCCAAATGGTTCGAGCGAAGGCTTCTGTTGAACGCGGATTGTGTGGTCTCGCTTACGCAGGCGGCCCTCGATGAAATGCGTACCTTCGCCTATCTGCAGGGGCGCATGCCGCATCTCGAGCACGTCACCACCTGCGCGGATCTGAACCTGTTCCGTCCTGGTCGGGTCGAGCCAGCGCCGAGTTCGGACGACCGGCCTTTTA
>JAZBOA010000257.1:0-20534 GCA_036350935.1 Anderseniella sp.
CTGGTGCGCCCAACCTCTGGCACGGTGAGCTTTGAGGGGGCGGACATCACCCGCTGGCCGACCCACAAGGTGGCCCGCGCCGGCATCGGCTACGTACCCGAGGAACGCCGCATCTTCGCCGACCTTACGGTCATGGAAAATCTCGAGGTGGGCCGACAGCCGCACCGCGCAGGCTATCCGGACTGGTCCGTGGAGCACCTGTTCGAACTGTTCCCCAACCTGGCGGAACGCCGCAACAACCGTGGCAAGCAGCTGTCGGGCGGCGAACAGCAGATGCTGACCATCGCCCGGACGCTGATGGGCAACCCGAAGCTGCTCCTGCTGGATGAACCATCGGAAGGCATCGCGCCGGTCATCGTCGAGCAGATGGCCGAGACGCTGCTGGAGATCAAGGCCAAGGGGTTGACCGTGCTGCTGTCAGAGCAGAACCTGCATTTCGCCCGCATCGTGGCGGACCGGGCCGTCATCATCGAAAGCGGTACGGCGGTATTCGACGGCTCGTTTGCCGAACTGGAGAGCCAGCCGGAAATCCGCGACCAGTATCTGAGCGTCTAGATGTGGGCTTTCAACAGGTTGTCCATCCGGGCTTGAACCGGTGTACGTCTTCCAGCAGTTCGATGAACCCGGCTGACTGATGGGCAATCACGGCCCGCCCCTTGTCGGCGGTGGCGGCAGCTGCGTTGCCGGTAACGCCATGGCGGTTGAGGTCGTGCATCATCCAGCCAAACCGGTGTGGACCGTAGGCGCGCAGGTGCTTCATGCTGCCGGCGAGTTGCTGTTGCAGGGAGCTGAAGTCCAGCGCCTTGTCCATCTTCACCGAGGCGGGGCAGTGGGCCAGCATGATCGAGGTCTCGATGTCGCCGCCATGAATGCCGAGGCGAACCTCGTCCTCGCTGAACAGGCCAGGCGGGGTGCCGAACCGCGACCAGGCGGTGGCCACGCACAGCATCCCGAGCTCGGCGCGGGCCCGCATGATCACCGTGTCAACCACCGGCGTGTTGCCGCCGTGGGAACTGACGATCACCAGCTTGCGCAGGCCTTGTTGTTTCAGGCCCTCGGCAGTGGAGAGCCATTTCTCCACCAGCTCGCCCGGCTCTGCCGAAACCGTACCCGGCGTGTCTCCATGCTCCGCTGACCACCCGATCTCTTCCACCGGCAGGAACGTCGCCGGAAGCTCCGGCGGCAACTGAAGGATGCACGCCGCGACCATGGCGCGGGCGATGTCGGCGTCTGTTGATGCTGGCAGGTGAGGGCCATGCTGCTCGGTTGCCGCTACCGGCAGAACCGCGATCCAGTCGCTTGTATCTGCTGTCTCGACGACGCTCTGCGCCATCTCTGTCCAGCAAGCAGAAGGTTGCATCGGTCCCTGCCCTTGAGAAAGCTGATGTGCCGGCGCCGCCTCGCAGTGGTGCCGGACACCATCATCTTCTAGAGCAACAGCCGTTCAACTTGAACGGCTAAAGTTGCTCTAGCACTTTGGAATCGAGCATCTTTATCCGATCAGATAATTCAATCTGATCGGATGATGCTCTAGGCCAGACGAGGCAAAACCTCAAAGCCCTGTCTCGCCTGTGCTGCCTACGGCATTGCCGTGCTGCCGCCTGCCGAGCGGGCTCCGTCGAGCGGCTTGGTGTTGCCAGCCTGGTAGTCGTTGAGCCGCTTCTGGGCCAGTTCGCCATCCATGACGAGGTCCTTGTCGAGTACGTATTCCGGCCATGGGTCGACAGTCTGCATGGCCATGGCGGCGCGTACCGCATCACCGGCGGCCGGCGAGACCTTGTCTTCGCGGGTCATGTGGCTGTAGCTGTTGCACCCTGCCAGCAACAGGCAGAGCCCTGCCGCAAGCCCGCTGCGAACCGCTTTGCTACGGTTACTTGTAAACGGCTGCATTTGATCCTCCCGGCAGTTCGATGATGTGGCCATAGGGGCCCTGGACGTGACCGCCGTTCTCGACGAACGACTGGTAGTTGCGGCTCACCTCCACCTTGCCGTCGAGAAACAGCTCGGCGTCGGTGGAGCTGGCGGTCTGGTCGAGCGGCGTCGGAATGCGCATCGACGGATCGACCGGCTGCGCCAGCCGCGGCGTGATGATCACCAGCAGGTCGGTCTCCTGCTTCTGGAAGCCGGTCGAACGGAACAGGCTGCCCAGCACCGGGACGTCGCCAAGCCACGGCAGCTGATCGGCATTGCGCGAGTTGAAGCTCTGCAACAGGCCTGCAATCGAGATGCTCTGACCGTTGCGCAGCTCCACCGTGGTCTTGGTGCGGCGCACCACCAGGCTGGGAATGACGATGGCGCCCGTCGAGATGGTGCGCGAATAATCAGCCTCGCTGACCTCGGGTTCGATGGTCAGGTTGATCAGGCCATTATCCAGCACGGTGGGCGTGAACGACAGGCTGACGCCAAACTTCTTGAACTCCACGGAGATCCGGCCATTGTCCTGCGCCACCGGGATCGGGAACTCGCCGCCCGCCAGGAAGCTGGCGGTCTCGCCCGACAGCGCGGTGAGATTGGGCTCGGCAAGCCTGCGCGCCGCACCCTTCTTCTCCAGTGCCTGGATGATGATGTCGGCAGAGGCGCCGCCCGTCAGCATGTCGGCAATCAGCCGGCCGAATGGCGAGGCATCGGCGTTCGAGGCAACGTTCGGTCCGAACGGCTGGAAGGTAATGCCGCCAGCGCTTACCCGGTAGTTGACGCCGAGGTCGCGGCTGGCATTGCGGCTGGCCTCGATGAAGCGCACTTCCAGCTGCACCTGCTGGCTGGAACCAACGGACAATGCATTGGTGACGTTGTCGCCGGCAAAATCCTTGGCCAGTTGCATCGCCCGTGCAACGGCTGTGGCGCTGTGCACCGTGCCCTGCAACAGGATACGGCCATTGATCGAGCGCACCTTGATGGTCTCGTGAGGCAGCACCGCGCGCAAGGCGTCCGACAGGCCGGACGTGTCGTAGGTCACCTCGATGCTGATGACGCCCATCAGTTCGTCATCGGCATTGTACAGCGACAGATTGGTACGGCCGATCTTGCGGCCCAGCACGTAGAACGACTTGGCGCCGAGAGGCGAAGCGTCTGCGATCTCGGGATCACCCACCACCAGGTTGGTGATTGGACTGGCTGACCGGATCGTCTCCGACTGGCCTGCCGGCACCTTGACCTGCATGATGCGCTCAAGCCCCGGCTTGAAAGTCTGGGCGGCCCGGACATCCTGGCTGCCCGTGGCCCACAGGCACATCACGCAGGCAAGAGCCAGCGCAATCCTGATGACCTGTTCCCGCCACTGGTCCGCTGCAGCGAACACGGTTGTTGTTGACATGACACCTTCTCCCTCTGACCCTCTGGCGCGATCCTGGCTGCCGGTTGGCGGCGCCGCCCGATTTGACGCTTCGAGGTCCCCTTTTCCCTGTCCCTGTTCTATTCTCTCGGCGCACCTGCCGACCGGGCAGATTGCGCGGCTGCGGCTGCGGCATCGGCGGCAGCCGCGGCGTTCGGCATGGCGGTGCCTGACGGCGGCGCCAGGTCATTCTCCACGCCAGCCGGAACGGCGCTGCGCGCAGCAATCGCGGACGTACCGCGAATGATGTTGATGACCGGAGCGCTGTTGCGCGTGGCGCCGGCCAGGTCGCCCACCATCACGGGCGCTCCCTTGGCCTGGTGGGCAGAGCCGGCCGGGCGCAGCAGCATCGACAACCGTCCGATGCTCTGGCCGAGGACCAGCTTCTGCGCCATTGCCGGATCAACCTCCAGCGTTACCGCCCGCGATACCGCCGGCTTGTCCTGCCGATCATCGGCAGACTGGTCGATCGCCAGCACCTTGATGTTCTGCAAGAGGATGTCCGTGCGGGCGGACATCGGGTCACCTGCCTTGGAATTCCGGGTCAGCACCACGTCCACCCGGTCACCCGGAAGCACGAACCCTGCCACCCCCAGGATCTCGTCGACGGAAACGGTGATCGCGCGCATCTCATCGGTGACCACGGCGGCCAGCGTGGCGCGCTCTCCCGGGCCTGTAATCTTGGCGGCGAGGATCGGTTCATCCGGCTCTATCGCACCCAGCACGTTGCGGCTTTCGCCTTCGGTGGTCAGCTCGGCGATGCTGCGGAACGAACCTTGCGGTTCGGAACCGGCAATCCACTTCATCTCGCGCACGTTTGAACTGTCCAGCTTGTCGCCGAAGCGCAGCGGCTGCGTGGCGACCACGACCGTGCTCATCTCGATGGCCGGTTTTTCAGGCTGGACGGGAAGGGCTGCCAGTGAGGCAGTCTCCATCTTGCTGATCTTGAAGGCGAACACCTGGCCTGTCACGGTCGCCCCGAGGACGGCCGATGTCAGCGCAATGGCGGCCAGCGCCAGTCCCCGGCTGCGAGCCGAGTCCAGACGCAGCGGGCCGAGACCCTCACGAAAGCTGTTGTTCCGCGTCCTGTGCTTCTCGCGCCATTGGCGGCGTGCCGTGTTCTCTGACATTCTGCTTTTTCCCCATCGCCAAAAATGTCCAGGGTGCAAAATACCTGAGTTTATGGGGATTTAGGAGGAAGCTCTTGCATGACGGTTAAGTATTCGTTCTGGTAAATAGACTCATATGAATTAAATATTGAGTTTTCTGATATTGATTAAAATTTTATCGAATGGTCTTTGTTTAAAATTTGCTTGCTCAGGATTAGTCTTGTTTTACGCATGAGGCGTAGGATGCCCTCAATGTTGTGTCAGGGAGGGCGCACAATGACCCGATTTGCATTATCCATCTTCATGCTCGCTGGCCTCGGTCTTGCCGGATGTTCGCAAGGTCCCGCGTCCGGCCTGTCGGATGCAGGCGCCAGCATCACCGCCCAGCCGCAGGCCCGGCCGGCGGCGTTTGCCGCGGCCACGTCGGACCATCAGCAGGGCGAGACCGGCACCCGGCATCACGCCGGACAGGCGCCGTTCCACGCTTCCGACAACCTGCTGGTGACAGCGAAGGAGCACTTCCGGGAAGGCCGTTTCGGACTTGCCCAGGAAAGCTACCGCAAGGCCGTCGAAGTTTCGCCGCGCGATGCGGAAGCCTGGATAGGACTGGCGGCGTCCTATGACCGGCTGCGCCGTTTCGATCTGGCCGACCGGGCCTATGAGCAGGCCGTCAAGCTGGTTGGCAAGACGCCGCTGATGTTGAACAACCTTGGCTATTCGCAGATGTTGCGTGGCGACCTGCGCAAGGCGCGCCAGTATTTCCTGGCCGCCCACGAGGCGGAGCCGGACAATCCGTTCATCCGCAACAATCTCGAGCTGCTGAACGAAAGCGGCAAGCGCATTGTCCGCCAGAAGGCTTGAGGGCCATCACCATGTTTCGTGAGCTGTTTGGCAACGAGGCTGGCAGTGCCTGCCTGCGCACTGCACTTGCGGTCGGCGCCACGGCGCTGCTGCCGGCGCTCGGCTGGCAGGCGGGCGAGGCGCAACGCCCCGCCGAAGCTGCACCTGCCGTCCATCTGGCAGTGCAGCCCGCAGCTTTGCCCGGACAATCCACCATTATTGGCAAGCAGGGCATCACCTGGAGCCATGCCAAGGCTGACAGGGTGGTATCGCCCGTAGCCGTCCCGCTGGAGCCCGGCGTCATCGCTCCGCGCGGTCAGCCGGAGACGGTTGTCGAACTGATCGAACTGGCCGCCATAGGACCGGAGCAGGATGACGGTTCTGCCGCCAGTCTCGAGGAAGGATCCGTCGACCCGCTCGAGGCCGAGGCCCAACGGGCGGCGTTCTCAGACTGGCTTTCCTTCGACGAAACGTCCGGGTCGCTGCAGATCACCGGCTTCGCCACCCGGCGCGACCCGATCGGCCGCAAGGCTTGCCGCGAACAGCATGATACGATAGTGCAGGCATTCCACGTTTCCCCGGCCAGCACCCGGATCATGGCTGACCAGCCGGTGATGTTCCAGTCGCGCATCTGTGCGGCCAACGGCGAGGTTGTCATCACCTGTCACGGCAGCGAGGCCGTGATCTCGCCACGCCGCACCCGCCCCGGCAACAGCTGCACGCGCAGCTGACGCGGACAGCCTTCTCCCGCTCCTGAGATAACCCTGTCAAAGTGAAGAGGCGGCACCCTTGCACCGGTACCGCCTCTTCGAGATCATCTTGCCGTGTAGCAGAAAGGGCAAGACGCTCTGCGGGCTCTAAACCTCTTGTGAAAGAGGAGTTCGCCGTCCCGCAGCAACTGGACTTGTTTCGTGCGGTCAACCTTACCGGGCACTCCTGCTCGAAAAGTTAACGGCAGCCAAGGCGGTGGCCCAATTGTCCGGCTTGGTTACGTCGCCGTTTAACACTGGTGGAAAAATCTTGATGAATGCAGGCGCGTCCGGGCTGGGCAGCGGACGCGGCTCAGAACATCAGCGGCGGCCGGCCGGCGTGAACGAGGCTGCCTGCCTTCATGGCCGCGCCATCATCGGCAAGCTCAACGTATTGCCCGGCAACCGGCTGGCCGAACAGCGGATGTGCGACCTGGACCTGTCCGCCGAATGCTGTGCCCGCCGTCCCTGTCTGGCGGCACAGGACAATCAGCAAGGCGCAGCTGTACAGGTTCGAGCCGCTGTTGAAAGAACCGGCATTGGCGTCCGGCACAAACAGCACCGTGACGGCACCGCTCGCGGCGCGGCCTGCGGGGCTGGCGCGCAGTCCAGCCGCTTCTCCTGCAACGGCTGAAAGGGTGGCTCGCAGCTCTGCCGCCTCGGCTGCCTTGCTGGCGATGATACGTCCGGATTCGCTGAGGCGCGCCTGGCCGGAGGCGATTTCCTGCGCAAGATAGGCAAGCTCCGCGCCTGCTGACGGCGCCGTATTCATGACAGCCTGCGCAGGTCCGGTCCGCAGCGATTCGAGATAGGAGATCCGCGCGCGCAGCCGGTCTGCCTCGATCTGCTTGACGGCCTGTTCATTGGTCACCATCGCAAGCTGGTGCATCGATTGCAGGGCGGCCATGGTGACAAGACTGTCCGGCTGCTGCCTGCCGCTGCCGGCGCCGGTCAGAATGTTGTCCAGCCGGGCAATGTGGGCGCGCGTTTCGCGCAGCAACTTGCGTTGCTGCAGCAGTTCGGAATCGATAGTCTGCCGGGTGAACGTAATCTGCTGTTGTGCCGACTGCTTGCTGGCCGTGGCAGCCGCCATTGCCGCGCTGGCGGCCTCCAGCGATGCCTCGATGTTGCGCTGGCGCGCATCAAGTTCATCAAGCCGGGCAGCCGTGGCTTTCACCAGTTCGTGCTGCTGGCTAAGCACCACCGGCATCGACCAGTTGCCGGAGAACAGGAAGAACGCTACCAGTGCCGCAAAACAGATGCAGGCCGCCAGCAGCGGGGCAAGACCCAGGGCCAGCCACCGGTTCTGCCGTGGAACTGATAGCGGCGGCAGCTTGTGCAGCTTCACCCTGCCTGCTGCGGATGCCGTCACACGCGAAGCGGCAGCGCCGGCCATTTGTCTCAGCGAGGAAAACCTGCCAGCCCGGCTTGCCGTCTCTGTGCTGCCTGGCATCTGGGCCGCCACGTTGCGGGCGTTGCGTTCTGCCAGCCGCCTGACCTGCGCCGGCACTTTTGGCGCCGTAACGGCGGATACATGCGTCACCACCACGTCAATGAGTTCGGCCTGGGAGACCGGCGCCCGCAGCACCTGGTGGACGCCGTGTATCGCCTCGATCTCGGCGCAGCTCTTCGGTTCCGCCAGCACCACCAGGTGCTTCACCCGATTGGCCGCAGCCAGCAGCGCCAGTTTCAGTCCGCGGCTTTCGGTCGGCCGCGACTGGTCCACCACGGCGCAGTCGACGTCATGGTTCTCGACATGCGCCAGAAGGTCGTCGATCGAGCGCAGGTGGCGCGCCCGCACCGGGGCGCGATGCTCGTCGATCGCCTTGTTGGCTTCCGACAGGGCGCCCCCCACGAAGATGACCTCCATGTCGATGCGGCTTGACGGCGAGGCCGGCTTGAACGGCTTGAGGGACCTGGCCTGCTTGCCTTGCTTGACCGGGGACTGCGGCTCGGGCGGCAACTCATCACTGTTGCGCAGCAGCGCCTTTACCCTGGCCTCGGCCCTTGGGTTGCGCTTCATCTCGGGTGGAAATTCCCATTCTTCGTCGAAGATCTCGGCGGCCTTGGCGCTCATGCGGCACCTGCCCCGGTTGCCCGGTCTGCCCGGCAACCCTGATACGCAACAACTGACATGCTGTCTTGTCTCCCCACCGGGCTAGCGGGGATCCCGGTACGCCTCGGCAACAGCTTGAACTCATGTGCGTCAACAGTGCGGTTAATCCTTTGCCAACGGGTAAATGCGCACTTGATTCAAAATGAAATGCCACGGTTCCGTCTGTTATGGTTAATCACGGGTGAACGCGTGGCCCTTGCGGCAGCGTCGCACTTCAAGGCCCTGTGCGTCCGCCTGCTTGCAGAGCGGCAGAAATGATTGCAGGTTTCTGCAAGAGTACACACAAGAGGCAGGCCATGTCCGGCGAGGCACCCGTTTATCTCACCACCAGGGAACTGGCAGACCTGCTGCGCATCAAGGAGCGCAAGGTCTATGACATGGCGGCTGCCGGCGAGGTGCCGTGCTCGCGCGCCATGGGCAAGCTGCTGTTCCCGCGCGCCGAGGTTGAAGCCTGGCTGGCGGCCAGCGCGTCGGGACCCAGGGCGAAGGCCGCGGCGGCGCGTCCGCCGGTGGTGATGGGCAGTCATGATCCGCTGCTGGACTGGGCGGTGCGCGAAAGCCGCTGTGGGCTAGCCACCGCATTCGACAGCTCGCTGGATGGTTTGCTGCGATTTGCCGGTGGCGAATGCATTGCCGCCGGTCTGCATTTGCCCGGTCAATCTGGCGGTGAGTGGAACGTCGGTGATGTCAGGGCGCGGGCAAGCGGCGCCAATGCGGTTCTGGTCGAGTGGGCAAGGCGTGAACGCGGCCTTGTGGTTGCGCCGGGCTCAGCCATCAACGCCATCTCCGGTCTGGCTGGCATGCGGTTTGCGCCGCGCCAGCCCGAGGCTGGAAGCCAGATCCTGTTCACCCGGTTGGCCAGTGAGGCTGGCCTTGATCCCGCTTCGCTGAAGCTCGCCCCGGCGGCCCGCAGCGAAACCGACGCCGTGCTGATGGTGCAGGAAGGCAAGGCCGATGCCTGCTTCGGGCTCGCCTGCATCGCCGCCCAGTTCCGGCTCGGCTTCGTGCCGTTGGCAAGCGAGCGCTACGACCTGCTGGTCGACCGCAAGGCCTGGTTCGACGCCCCGTTCCAGGCATTGCTGGGGTTCTGCCAGTCAGCCGTCTTCCGCGCCCGCGCAACGGAAATGGCTGGCTACGATGTAACCGGCCAGTTCAAGGTGCAACACAACCAGTAACAGGACACTGTCCGCTCAGGATGCGCCCGGCTTTGCAGCATTCGGGAAGAACAGCTGCTGGCCGTCGATCTTGTAGGTGGCGATGGCGTTCTGGCCTTCGGCGCTCAGCATCCAGTCCACGAACGACTTCGCTTCAGCCGCCTTCACGTTCGGGCACTTTTCCGGATTCACCTGCATGATGCCGTACTGGTTGAACAGCGCCTTGTCGCCCTCGACGGCGATCTTGAAGTCGCCCTTGTTCTTGAACGAGATCCAGGTTGCGCGGTCGGTCAGCACATAGGCGCCCATGCCGACGCCGGCATTGAGCGTCGCGCCCATGCCGGATCCGGTTTCCCGGTACCAGCTGCCCGAGGCGGCCTTGACGTCCACGCCGGCAGCCTTCCACAGGCTGGCTTCCTTCTTGTGAGTGCCGGAGTCGTCGCCGCGCGAGGCGAACACCGCCTTGGCGTCCGCGATCTTCTTCAGCGAGCCTGCCGCGTCGTTGCTGCCGGCAACACCGGCGGCATCTGCCGGCGGTCCGACGATAACGAAGTCGTTGTACATCACGTCATGGCGCTGCACGCCGTAGCCCTCGGCCACGAACTTTTCCTCGGCCGACTTGGCATGCACGAACAGCACGTCGCCGTCGCAGTTCTGGGCGTTCTTGATGGCCTGTCCGGTGCCCACCGCAACCACGTTGACCTTGACGCCCGTGGTCTTCTCGAACATCGGCAGGATGTGGTCGAACAGGCCTGAGTTCTGGGTCGAGGTCGTCGATTGGACAATGATGGACTTGTCTTCTGCCTGCGCGGGCGCGGTGGTGGCCAGCGCCACGCCAAGCGAGAGGGCGGTTGCCAGCAGCTTGATTGTGTTTTTCATCAGTCAGTTCCTTCCTTCTAGAGAACGATCTTGCCGGCCAGGTAGTCCCGGGCCGGCGCGGATGCAGGGGTGTCGAAAAAGCTGGCAGCGGGTGAATGTTCGGCCACCCGGCCGCGATGGATGAACACGACGTCATGGGCGAGCCGCCGGGCCTGGCCGACATCATGGGTGACCAGCAGGATCTTGACGCCGTCCTTGCGGGCCTCGCGCACCATCTCTTCGATGGCCTGCGTCGAGGCGGGGTCGAGGCTGGCCGTGGGTTCATCCAGGAACAGCACCTCCGGCTGGCAGGCCAGAGCCCGCACCATCGCAAGCCGCTGCTGCTCGCCGCCCGACAGCGCCCGCGCCGGCTGCCGGGCCTTGACCAGCAGGCCGGCCCTGTCAAGCAAGCCGTCACGCATGCCGGCATCCGTGCGGCCCTTTAGCCTGAGCACGAAGTCGACATTTGCCGCCACGGACCGGCGCAGCAGGACAGGCTTCTGGAACACCATGGCCTGCCGCGCCCGGGTGGCTTCCCCGGCCTGTTGTCCATTCCACGTGATCTGCCCGGCCTGGGGCTCCAGCAGGCCGTGCAGCAGCCGGATCAGCAGGCTCTTGCCCGCCCCGTTCGGCCCCATGATGACGGTGACGCCGCCGTCGCTCAGCATCAGGTCCACGCCATCGACAAGCCGCTGGCCGCCTGCGCTCCAGGCGAGGCCAGTGACGGCAAGCGGCAGCAGGCTTGTTGCCGCCCGTGTGTCCGCCTGTTGACTGGCAGCCGTTGCAGAAAGGATATCAGGCATGGGCGGTACGTTCCGCGGTCAGCCGCAGGCTCATCACCGCCGCGTTCACTGCCAGCGCGATCGCCAGCAGCACGATGCCCAGCGCCAGCGCCAGCGCCAGGTCGCCCTTGGAAGTCTCCAGCGCAATCGCCGTGGTCATCACCCGGGTCAGGTGGGCAATGTTGCCGCCGACGATGATCACCGCGCCAACCTCCGCCACCGCCCGGCCGAACCCCGCCAGCAGCACGGTCAGCAAACCATACCGTCCATCCACCACCAGAGCCTGGATGCGGGCCGGCCATGGTACCGACAGTGAGGCGAACTGCTCGGCATATTCGGTGTTGAGGTCTTCCAGCACCTGCCGGCTGAGCGCCGTGACGATGGGGGTGATCAGGATCGCCTGGGCAATGATCATTGCCGTGGGCGTGTAGAGGAACTGCAGGAAGCCGAGCGGTCCTGCATTGGACAGCATCATGTAGACCAGCAGGCCGACAACCACCGGCGGCAGGCCCATCAGGGCGTTGACCAGCACCAGCACCGCGCCGCGTCCGCGAAACCGCATGGTCGCCAGTGCGGCGCCCAGCGGCAGGCCAATGACAGCCGAAATGGCCACCGCCGTCAGGCTGACGCGCAACGACAGCCCGATAATGGCGGCCAGTTCGCCATCCATCTGCCAGACCAGCTGGAAGGCCAGTCGAAACGATTCTGCAAAATCCTGCATTTAATGTCTATTCTTGTGTTTTAGTGCGAAGTCAGTAAGCTAGAGGTATGCATTGCAGGAATCAACGGTTGCCTGCCGGCATTCCGCTTGGTGAGAGTGTCCCTCAGAAAGCAGCATGCGGCGCAATCCGCCACCATTCGCCGCGCCGGGAATGGATGGAGAGCCTCGTCAAACATCTGTAGGCTTGGACCAGAGGCAACCCAGGGGGCCTGATTCATGTGGCGTCGACTGCTTATTCTGCCGCCGGTGATCGCCGGTATCTTCGTTGTGTGGTGGTTCGTCAGCCAGCGCCAGCTGCCGCAGACGTTGCCGCCTGCGGAGGAGGTGCGCAACGTTCGCATCATCGAGGCAACCGCCCGTGACCTTGTGCCCACCGTCTCCGGCTTCGGCACCGTGCAGCCCGGCAAGACCTGGAAGGCGGTAGTGCAGGCCGCCGGCGAGATCGAGTATGTTCACCCCGACCTGAAGCGTGGCGCCATCCTGCCGGCGGGCACCGGGATCGTACGGATATCCCCGCGCGACTATGAGCTGGCGCTGGCCCAGGCACAGGCCAATATCGAGCGCACGCAGGCGCAGCTGGCTGAACTGGAAGTGTCCGGCCAGAACCTCGCCGCCACGCTGGAACTTGAACGTGAGGTGCTTGAGATCCGCGAGCGCGAGCTGGAACGCCGCCGAAAGCTGCAGGCAAGCGGTACCTCCTCGCCAACGGCTCTGGATCAGGATACCCGCGACACCCTTGCCCAGCGCAAGAAGGTGCTCGACCTGGAAAACAGCCTGAAGCTCGTGCCGTCGCAGCGGGCGGCGCTGGAGCAGCAGAAGAAGCTGAATGAACTTGAACTCGCCCAGGCCCGGCTGAACCTGGAGCGGACCCGCATCACGTTGCCGTTCGACGCCCGAATTGCCGAAGTGTCGGCTGAAGTGGCGCAATATGCCCAGGCCGGTTCGACGCTGGCCACCGCCGACGGCATCGAGATTGCAGAGGTGGAAGCGCAGGTGCCGTTGGCCCAGTTCTCGGCGCTGGCGCGCGCCGCCGCCGGCGCAGGCGGCGACATTGCCGCCGGTGTGTCCCCCGAAACCGTCAACCGCATCATCGACAAGCTGGGCTTTATCGCCACCATCCGGCTCAACACCGGCGGACGCACCATCAGCTGGCCAGCCCGTTTCGCTCGGGTGTCCGATACAATCGATCTGAAAACCCGCTCGGTCGGCATCATCGTCACCTCGGAAGGGTCCTGGGCCGCCGCCGTTCCGGGCGAGCGGCCGCCGTTGTCGAAGGGACTGTTCGTCGAGGTTGAAATCCGCGCCAACCCGTTGTCCGGACAGATCGTCGTGCCCCGGGCCGCGGTGCATGACGGCAAGATCTACGTGGCCGGAAAGGATGACCGGCTGGAGATCCGCCCGGTGCGCACCGGCCTGTCGCAGGCGGGCCTCGTGGTGATCGACGAAGGGCTTGAGCCTGGCGAACGCGTTGTCGTCACCGACCTGTTGCCGGCCATTCCGGACATGAAGCTGCGCCTGACCATCGATGAGGCGCTGTCGGCGGACATTGCCGCAAGGCTTGCGCCGGAACCGGCAAGATGATCGCCTATTTCGCCCGCCATCCCACTGCTGCCAATCTGCTGATGCTGGCCCTGCTGGTGATCGGCATCTTCTCGTTTCCCGAACTGAGGCGCGAGACCTTCCCGCAGATCGCGCCCAGCAAGGTGCAGGTCACCGTGGCCTGGCCCGGCAGCCGCCCCGAAGAGGTGGAGCAAGCCATCTGCCAGCGCATCGAGGATGCCATCGACACGGTGAACAATGTCGAGGAGGTCATCTGCCAGGCGCTGGAAGGCGTCGCTACCGTGACTGTCGAGAAGACCGAAACCGGCGTCACGCTCGACCGCTTCACCGCCGACGTGACCAACGCCGTCGACGGGGTCACCGATTTTCCCGAGAACGTCGAGAAGCCCATCGTCACCCAGCTTGGCCGCACCGACTTCGTCGCATCCGTGGCCATCACCGGTCCTGAGGACCGGGTGCAGCTCAAGGCCTATGCCGAACAGATCAAGGACCGCATGGGCCTGTGGGGCGGTATCCCCAAGGTCGAGGTGCTTGGTTTTGCCGATCATGAAATCCGCATCGAGCTCAACCGCGAACTGCTGCGCAGTTTCGGCGTCTCTTCGGCCGACGTGGCAAAGGCAGTGCAGCGCCAGTCGCTCGACTTGCCGTCAGGCGAACTGAAAACTGCCGAGCGCAACTTCCTGATCCGCTATGCCGGCGAGCGCCGCCGTGTCGAGGACTTCCGCGACCTGGTGGTGGTGTCATCAGCCAATGGCGGCCAGATCCTGCTGGGCGACATTGCCCGCATCACCGACCGCTTCAAGCTTGACGAGGCGCGCATCGAGTTCAACGGCCAGCCGGCCGCCGTGCTGTCTATCACCAAGACGTCGCAGCAGGATACGCTGACCGTCATCAGCCGCGTCAACTCGTTCCTGGAGGATGCCCGCGCCAAGGCGCCACCCGGCATTGCAATGGCGGTGACCAACGACGTGTCGTCGATCGTCCAGGACCGGCTCAGGCTGCTCATCTCCAACGCGCTGCAGGGGCTGGCGCTGGTGTTCCTGGTGCTGTGGCTGTTCTTCGGTCTGCGTTACTCTTTCTGGGTGGCGGCGGGCCTGCCGGTGGCCTTTGCCGGGGCCTTCTTCCTGATGGTGGCGGTCGGCTACTCGGTCAACATGCTGACCATGGTGGGCCTGCTGATCGTCATCGGCCTGCTGATGGACGACGCCATCGTCATCGCCGAGAACATTGCCACGCAACGCGCCGCCGGCAAGAGCCCGGTGGACGCCGCCATCGAAGGCGCGGGCCAGGTATTGCCGTCGGTGTTCGCCTCGTTCGCCACCACCGCCTGCATCTTCGGCTCGCTGGCCTTCCTGAAGGGCGACATCGGCCAGATCCTGCGCGTCGTGCCGGTGGTCATGCTGTTCGTGCTGGTCATATCGCTGGTTGAGGCGTTCCTCATCCTGCCCAACCACCTCTACCATTCGCTGGAAAAGGCGGGAGCCGGCGAGGGCCGGGTGCAGCAGGCGGTGGACCGGTTCATCGGCTGGGCGCGCGACCGGGTGGTGGTGCCTGCCGCCCGGCTGGCGGTCGCCTGGCGTTACCTGACCTTCGGCGGGGCCATCGGCATCCTGATGCTGGCCATTGCCGCCATTGCCGGCGGGCTGGTGAAGTTCTCGCCGTTTCCCGATCTCGACGGCAACGTCATGGAAGCCCGCATCATGCTGCCACAGGGAACGCCGCTTGAACGGACCGAGGAGGTGGTCGCCCGCATCGATGCCGCTCTGGCTGCCGTCAACGCAAGGCTCAGCCCGGATCAGCCCGGTGGCCAGCCGCTGGTGCGCAACGTCACCCACCGGTTCAATTACAACGCCGACGCGGGCGAGACCGGCCCGCACGTCGCAACCGTCATCGCCGACCTGCTCGATAGCGAAACCCGCTCCTCCCGCATCGACGACGTGATCACCCTGTGGCGCGAGGAAACCGGCGAGGTGGCCGACGCCGTCACCCTCAACTTCACCGAGGGCATCTTTGGCCCCGGCGGGCGCGCCATCGACATCCGCCTGACCGGCCGCAACCTCGACCAGCTGTCGCAGGCGGCGCGCGAGCTGGGCGACTGGCTGAAGCAGTATCGCGGCGTCTACAACATCAGCGACGACCTGCGCCCCGGCAAACCGGAGCTGCGCGTCACCTTGCGCGATGGTGCAGCCACGCTGGGCATCGACGGACGCACCATCGCCGACCAGATCCGCGCCAGCTTTTACGGATACAAGGTGGACGAGGTGCAACTCGGCGCCGAAAGCTACGAGATCAACGTGCGCCTCGACCAGGAGAGCTCCAACTCGCTTGCCGACCTCGACAATTTCACCGTTACCGCCGCCGACGGCAGCCAGATCCCGCTGTCGGTCGTGGCCGAGGTGGAAGAAGGCCGCGGCTACTCGCGCATCCGCCGCGTCGACGGCCGCCGCACCGTCACCATACAGGGCGAGCTCGACAAGCGGTTCGCCAATTCAACCGAGGTGCTGAACGATACGCGCGCCCGCTTCCTTCCACAACTGAAGGAGAGGTATCCGGAAGTCGCCACCAGCTTCGAGGGCGCCAATGCCGACGCCGGACGCACCCAGCGCTCCATGCTGTCAGGCTTCGTGCTTGGGCTAATCGGGGTGTACCTGCTGCTGTCGTTCCAGTTCCGCAGCTACATCGAGCCGTTCATCGTGATGATCATCATCCCGTTCGCCTTCATCGGCGCCATCGGCGGCCACATGCTGCTCGGAATCGACTTCACCATGCCGTCGATGCTTGGCTTCGTGGCGCTGGCTGGCATCGTCGTCAACGACTCGATCCTGCTGGTCAACTTCATCAAGCACTACCATGGCGACACCAACTCGGTGGCGGAGGCCGCGCCGCTGGCGTCGGGGGCGCGCTTCCGGGCGATCCTGTTGACCTCGCTGACCACCATCGTCGGGTTGATGCCGCTGCTCATGGAAACGTCGCTGCAGGCCCAGGTGCTGATCCCGCTGGTGACGAGCCTTGCCTTCGGCCTGCTGGCAACGACGGTGCTGGTGCTGTTCATCGTGCCGGCGGTCTACACCATCCTTGACGACTTCGGCGCCGCCCGCCTCGACTGAGCCGCTATCGGCTTATTCGGCAGCAGCCTGCTTGTCCTGCGTTTTCAGTTCGAAGTCGCTCGCGTCATGGCGCTCATGCAGCTGTTCAGACGGCTCACCCCAGGTCTTGTTGACCATGCGCCCGCGCTTCACCGGCTCGCGCGCGTCAATGGCAGCCGCCCAGCGGTTCACATGGGCATAGGACTGCACGTCGAGGAACTCGGCGGCATTGTAGAGCCGGCCCAGCACCAGCCCGCCATACCACGGCCAGATCGCCATGTCGGCAATGCTGTACGCATCGCCCGCCATGTAGTGGTTGTCCGCAAGGTGCCTGTCCAGCACGTCAAGCTGGCGTTTGGTCTCCATGGCGAACCGGTTGATCGGGTATTCCCACTTCTCCGGGGCATAGGCATAGAAATGGCCAAAGCCGCCGCCGAGATAGGGTGCCGAGCCCATCTGCCAGAACAGCCAGTTGAGGCACTCGGTCCGCTTTGCCGGATCCCTGGGAATAAACGCGCCGAACTTCTCCGCCAGGTGCAGCAGGATCGAGGCGGACTCGAACACCCTCACCGGTTCACGCCCGCTGCGGTCCATCAGCGCCGGGATCTTCGAGTTCGGGTTCACCTCGACGAAACCGGACGAGAACTGGTCGCCCTCGCCGATCTCGATCAGCCAGGCGTCATATTCGGCGTCCGCGTGGCCTGCCGCCAGCAGCTCCTCGAACATCACCGTCACCTTGACGCCGTTGGGCGTGGCCAGCGAATAGAGCTGGAACGGATGCTTGCCAACCGGCAGCGCCTTGTCATGGGTCGGCCCGGCGATCGGCCGGTTGATGCTGGCGAACTTGCCGCCACTTTCCTTGTCCCAGGTCCATATTTTAGGGGGAACATAGACGGGCGTGTCGATCATCTCGGAGCTCTCCGTTTGGTGTGACTTGACCGGTGATTTAGTGCGTCTGAGCGCGGATGGCCAGAGCAAGGCGTTTCACAACATGTTGACGCAAAGTGCGGAACCATCGCCCTGTGTCCGCCGTCTTTATCCTACAACCTTGTTGCATGACGAATTTCGGGAGATCGCATCACATGACACGTACCGCACTTGCCATGGCCCTGCTCACCGCCACCGCCCTGAATGCGCCCGGTGCGGCAGCCCAGGAGCGCTTCACCATTGAAGGCAGCAATGGCACGACGCTCAACGCAGAAGCTGTTGCCAGCTTTGACCAGCCCTGGGCGATGACCTTCCTGCCCGATGGAACAATGCTGGTGACCACCAAGCCCGGCAAGGTGTTCCACGTCACGCAGGACGGCAAGTCCACCGAAGTGGCGGGCACGTGGGACGTCGCCTATGGCGGCCAGGGCGGCCTTGGCGATGTGGTGCTGCACCCTGGCTTTGCCAGCAACAACCTCGTCTATATCTCCTATGCCGAGAGCGATGGCGGCAACAACGGCGCCGTGGTGGTGCGCGCAAGGCTGGACACCAGCGGCGATAAGCCAGCCCTGCGAGCGGTCGAACGCATCTGGGAGCAGCAGCCCAAGGTATCCGGCCGCGGCCACTACTCGCACCGCATCGCCTTCGGGCCAGACGGCAAGTTGTTCATCAGTTCCGGCGACCGGCAGAAGCTGACACCGGCGCAGGACTTCGACAGCGCGCTGGGCAAGGTCATCCGCCTCAATGACGACGGCTCGGTGCCGCCGGACAACCCGTGGCAAGACAAGGGCGAACTGGCGAAGACTTTCTGGTCCATGGGCCACCGCAACCTGCTCGGCCTGGCTTTCGATGCCGAAGGCCGGCTTTGGAACCACGAGATGGGCCCGCGCCACGGCGATGAACTGAACCTGGTCGAGCCGGGCCAGAACTACGGCTGGCCCGTGGTGTCCTATGGTGATCATTATTCCGGCGCCGCCATTCCCGACCACGATACCCGGCCTGAATTTGCCCACCCCAAGGCATGGTGGGTGCCGGCCATATCACCCGCCGGCCTGACCATCTATTCGGGCGATCTCTTTCCGGCATGGAAGGGAGACGCACTCATCGGCGGGCTGTCGTCGCGGGCGCTGGTACATGTCGACATCGACGGCACGCAAGCCCGCGAGGCCGCCCGCTACGAATGGGGCGAGCGCGTGCGTGAAACCGAACAGGGCCCCGATGGCGCGCTGTGGGTGCTCGAAGACGGGTCCGGCGGGCGCCTCCTCAAGCTGACGCCGGGCAGCTAGGGTCCTGACACTAGGACCTTATCTGGTCACGTTGCATTCGACACGCCAGGGTGGCTATGTTGCCAGTCACTTTGGCCCATGTCGGGGGGATGCAGCATTCGCATGAGTGACCAGTTCGACTACATCATCGTGGGTGCAGGCTCCGCCGGCTGCGTGCTGGCAAACCGGCTCTCGGCGAACCCTGCAAACCGGGTTTGCCTGCTTGAGGCCGGCCCGCCCGACTGGAACCCGCTCATCCACATGCCGGTGGGCTGGATGAAGCTGCTGAAGAGCCCTGCCTACAACTGGCTTTACGAAACCGAGGCGTCGGAGTGGACCGGCGGACGCCGTGTGCCGATACCGCGCGGCAAGACGCTGGGCGGCTCGTCCTCGATCAATGGCTGCATCTTCAACCGTGGCACGGCGAGCGACTTCGACCACTGGGCGCAGCTGGGCAATCGCGGCTGGGGCTATGCCGACGTGCTGCCGGCCTTCCGTAGCCTTGAGACCTATACGGGCGATGACCCGGACGGCTACCGCGGCAAGGACGGCCCGTTGCGCGTCACGCCGACCGACTGGCGCCATCCGCTGGTCGACGCTTTCATGGACGGCGCGGAAACGCTCGGCATCCCCCGGAACCCCGACTACAACGGCGCCACCCAGGAAGGCTCGTCCTATACCCAGCGCACCATCGTCAATGGCCGCCGCCAGAGCGCGGCGAAGGCTTTTCTCACTCCCGTCAGGTCACGCCCCAACCTGGACGTGCGCACCGGCGCCCATGCCACCGGCCTGGTGTTCGCGGGCAAGCGCTGCACCGGTGTACGCTATGCGAAGGGTGGGCGCGGCGGTCCGGAAATCACGCTGATGGCTGGCCGGGAAGTCATCCTCGCCGGCGGGGTGATCAACTCTCCGCAGCTGCTGCAACTGTCCGGCATCGGCAATCCGGATCATCTGAAACCGCTGGGCATCGAGGTGCGACATGCACTTCCCAGTGTGGGCGAAAACCTGCGCGACCACTTCACCCCTCGTTTCACCGCGTGGGTGAAGAACACCGACACCTTCAACGAGAAGGTCCAGGGCATCAGGTTGTTCGGCGAGGCGGTCAAGTGGGCGCTGAAGCGGCCCTCGGTGCTCGGCATCCCGTCCACCATCTGCTACCTGTTTACCCGCTCCGACCCGGCGCTGGATACCAACGACCTGCAGATCACCTTCATGCCGGCGAGCTACAAGGAAGGCTACCAGGGCGTGCTGGACGACCGGCCCGGCATGACCGTTGCCGCCTGGCAGCAACGCCCCGAAAGCAGGGGCTCGGTGAAGGTGAAGTCGGCCGATCCGTTCGGCAAGCCGGTGATAGACGCCAATTACCTGGGCCATGAAACGGACCGGCGCGTGTTGCTGGCCGGGCTGAAGCTGGCCCGCCGCCTGATGCGCACCAGGCCGATGCAGCCCTACTTCGACGGCGAGGTATTCCCCGGCGACAAGGTGACCACCGACGATGAGCTGCTTGATACCGCCCGCGCCCGCGGCACCACGGTGTTCCACATGATGGGCACCTGCGGCATGGGCCCTGCCGGCAACCGGCTGGCCGTGGTGGACGACCGGCTGCGCGTGCACGGGATGGAGGCCTTGCGCGTGGTGGACGCCTCGATCATGCCCACCATGCCGTCGGCCAACACCAATGCCGCCACGCTGATGATCGCCGAGAAGGCGTCGGGCTACATCCTCAACGGCTCATGAAACGGATCAGGTGTTCCGACACCGCGTCCGCCGCCTCGACCAGGATCGAGTGCTTGACGTGCGGCAGGATCACCAGCTCCGAACTGGGCAGCGCCTCGTGGATCAGCGTGTTGAGGCGCGGGTTGCAGCCGCCATCGTTCTCGCCGGTCAGCACCAGCGACGGCGCCGTTACTTCGTGCAGCCACGGCCCCATCTCGACACCGGCATAGATGCGGAAGACGTTCATGAACACGTCAGGGTCGGTATCCACCACCTGCTTCAGCCGCCGCTCGACAAGATCCGGATTGGCGGCGATGAAC
>JAZBOA010000258.1:0-2298 GCA_036350935.1 Anderseniella sp.
CCCCTCCGAACCCGCCGGTGCCACCGCACACGCGGATGGGGCCGAACTTGGCGCCACGCCGTTGTCGATCGTTCCCGGCAACCACTTCCGTTCCGGCTTTGTGGGGCTGTCCTACCGCTACGTCGGCAAGTTGTCGATCAAGAAAGCCGGGTGCGATACCTGGACGACCGACGTCAACGACGCCATTTTGGCCAAGGATATTCACGCCAAGCTGAAGTGCGACCCGAATTACCAGCCCACTGCCCCTGCTACCGGCACGCCCGCCGGCGCGGTGACCGGCGATCAATCGATCGAACGGCTGGAACGCATCGAAGCGCTGCGCAAGAAGGGTCTGATCAGCGATGAGGAATACAAGCAGCTGCGGGCCCGCATTCTCGACAAACTCTGATGCCGCCCCGGTCCGGCAATCCAGCCGGCCTGATCGAGGGGCACATCCATACATCCCCCAACACGCACTTTTTCAAGCGGCCATCAGGCCGCTTTTTTATTCGCTGCGGATGAAGTGCTCGCGGTAAAACTTCATTTCGTCGATGGATTCGTAGATATCCGCCAGCGCCTCATGCTTGTTGGATTTCTTGAACGTTTCGGCAAGGCCCGGCCGCCAGCGCTTAGCCAGTTCCTTCAGGGTGCTGACATCCAGGTTTCGGTAGTGAAAGAAGGCCTCCAGCTGCGGCATGTAGCGTGCCATGAAGCGCCGGTCCTGGCAGATCGAGTTACCGCACATCGGCGAGGTTTTCGCCGGCACGTGCTGCTTCACGAACTCCAGCATCTGCGCTTCGGCTTCGGCATCGTTCAGTTGCGAGGCCTTGACGCGCTCGATCAGGCCGGATTTGCCGTGCGTGCCCTTGTTCCAGCTGTCCATGGCATTCATCACCTCGTCCGGCTGATGGACGACCAGCACCGGGCCCTCGGCCACGGTATTGAGATCGGCATCGGTGACGACGATGGCCAGTTCGATGATGCGGTCGGTGTCGGGCGACAGGCCGGTCATTTCCATATCGAGCCAGAGCAGATGCGTGGGATTGAGCGCCATGTGAATTTCCTGAAGTGAACAGGCTGCATTTTCGCATAGACCATGAACAGCACGGGGTAGCAGAAGGTTCTGCTTGCAGCCATAATCCAGACTTCTGATCCAGGAGGCTTGGCCATGAAAATCCTGACGATATTGTTCGCGGCAGCAGTGCTTTCCACGGCAGTCCACGCCGCCCCCTTTGTCCAGGGCGACCCCAAGGCCGGCAAAGCCCTGCATGACAAGGCCTGCATCAGCTGCCACGTCAACCTGTTAGGCGGCGACGGCAGCAAGATGTACACGCGGGCCGACCGCAAGACCCAAACCGCGCAGCAGTTGGCGGCCCGCATTTCCGGTTGCAATGCCAACACCGGCGCCGGCTGGTTTCCGGAAGACGAGGCGCATGTTGCCGCCTATCTGAATCAGCAGTACTACAAGTTCAAATAAGGACACGCCATGACTACCATCGTTGAAGAACTCGTCCGCAAAAAATGCGCGCCCTGCGAGGGCGGCGTCGCCCCGCTGACCGATGCCCAGATCACCCCGCTGCTGAAAGGCCTGCCCGGCTGGCAGCGCGATGGCGTCAAGATCGCCAAGGAATTCAAGTTCAAGGACCACTATCAGGCCCAGGCCTTCACCAACGCGGTCATGTGGGTGTCGCACCGCGAAGACCACCATCCCTATCTGATCGTCGGCTACAACACCGTCAAGGTCGAATTCTGGACCCATGCAATCGACGGGCTGTCGGAAAACGATTTCATCTGCGCAGCAAAAGTCGATGCGCTTCTGGATATCTGACGCAGGGGCAATCGTTTCGGCACAGGCTCACGTGAACAGCGGAGCGAACGTCAAGACGCTCGGCGCCGGCCGAAGCCAAAACGATCTCATCTTTGCCGTCAGGGTCGACCTGCTGTTTGAAATCTGATTCTGTGACCATCCAGACCGGCCGGGTCATTGCAGCCTTCAGCCGGCGCTTCATCGTCGAAACCGCCGAGGGCCCCCTGCCGTGCCAGGTGAAAGGCCGCCATCTGCAGGTGGTGTGCGGCGATCGCGTGGAACTCCGGCGCGATGGCGACGCCGGGGTGATCGAGTCCGTGCTGCCGCGTGCCAGCCTGCTGTACCGCTCCGACGCTTTCAAATCCAAGGCCATCGCTGCCAACGTCACCCAGCTTGCCGTGGTGGTGGCGGCCCGGCCGAGCTTCTCGATGGAACTGGTGCAGCGCTGCGTGCTGGCCGCTGAAGATCAGGGCATCGCCAGCCTGCTCATCCTCAACAAGGCAGACCTGCCG
>JAZBOA010000259.1:0-2302 GCA_036350935.1 Anderseniella sp.
CGAGGCGCCAGCCGGTCACGGCTATACGGGCCGCGTGCAAAAGGGCCAGGCAGTGCGCATCTTTACCGGCGCGCCAGTGCCAAAGGGCGCCGACACCATCGTCATCCAGGAGAACACCCGGCCCGGCGACGAGAAGGGCTTCATCACCGTACTGGAAGGCGCGGCGGAAGGCAGCTTCGTCCGGCCCGCCGGCCTCGACTTCAGAAAGGGCGAGACTCTGCTGCCCCGCTTCACCCGGCTTGGCGCAAGGGAGATAGGACTGGCGGCGGCGATGAACCACGACCGGGTGCAGGTGGTGCGCAAGCCTTCCGTGGCCATCCTCGCCACTGGCGACGAGCTGGTGGAGCCCGGCGGAAACCCGCGCGACGACCAGATCATCTCGTCCAACTCGCTGGCGCTGGCGGCGATGATCACCACTTTCGGCGGCGAGCCAGTGGACCTGGGGCTGGTGCCCGACCGGATGCCAAAGATCGAGGACGCCATCGCCCGCGCCGGCGGCGCCGACATTCTCATCACCATCGGTGGCGCGTCGGTGGGCGAGCATGACCTGGTTCAGGATGCCATGCTGGCGCAAGGGGTAAAGCTGGGGTTCTGGAAGATCGCCATGCGGCCCGGCAAACCGCTGATGTTCGGCCGCCGTGGCAGCCAGCGCGTCATCGGACTGCCCGGAAACCCCGTGTCGTCAATGGTGTGCACGCGCCTGTTCATCAAGCCGCTGATCGCCGCCATGACCGGCAACACCACGCCGGACAACCCTCTCAAGGCCATTCTTGCTGCTCCCCTCAAGGCCAATGACCAGCGGCAGGACTATGTCCGCGCCACCCTGACGCGCAACGGCAGGGGCCAGCTTGTCGCCACCGCCTTCCCGAAGCAGGACAGCTCCATGCAGCGGGTGTTCCGCGAGGCGGACGGGCTGATCATCCGCGCACCCCACGCGCCGCCAGCGAAGGCCGGCGACCTGGTGGACGTGCTGGCAATCGATTTCTGAAAAGCGCAGATTCACCTTGCGGAACATAGGCGGAACATGCCATAAAGGTTGCGCATTTGTTCCGATTCCGGTGCGCCCTCCTGGCGGCGCCGGAGCAACGGAGAAGGATTTTTAGTGATGCTCACGCGCAAGCAACATGAACTGCTGATGCTCATTCACGACCGGTTGAAGGAAACCGGCGTGCCGCCCTCGTTCGAGGAAATGAAGGAGGCGCTGGACCTGCGCTCGAAGTCGGGCATCCACCGGCTGATCACGGCGCTGGAAGAGCGTGGCTTCATCCGCCGCCTGCCGCACCGGGCCCGCGCGCTCGAGGTGCTGAAGCTGCCGGAAGCGGCCGCCGGCCCGGGCGCGCCTGCTCCGGCCCGGTCGAAGGGCTTCAACCCCTCGGTGATCGAAGGCTCACGCGGCCGCACCGAAACGCAAGCAACGCCGCCTGCGGCGTCGGCCGGCGCCTCCATCGAGGTGCCGATGATGGGCCGCATCGCCGCCGGCGTGCCGATTTCCGCCATCCAGGATCATTCCGCCAACGTGCCGGTGCCGCCGGACATGCTGCGCTCAGGCGAGCATTTCGCGCTGGAGGTGCAAGGCGACTCGATGATCGAGGCCGGCATTCTCGACGGCGACACCGTGATCATCCGCCGGGCCGACACTGCCCGCAATGGCGAGATCGTCGTGGCGCTGGTGGAAGAGGAGGAAGCCACCTTGAAGCGGCTGTGGCGCAAGGGGGACTCGATTGCGCTGGAGGCCGCCAACCCGGCCTACAAGACCCGCATCTTCGGCCCCGACCAGGTGCGCGTACAGGGCACGCTTGCCGGCCTCATCCGCCGCTACTGACCGCTTCCGGCGGCATCTTCGGCGATGTCGTCGTCGCCATCCGGCGGACCCAGTACCTCGCGCCGCGCCAGCGGTTGCATGGCCCAAGGCCGCGTCCCTTGCGCCTGGCGCGCCGTGCGCACCTCAAGGCTGCCGTCAGCGGCGATGAACACCGCATGGGCGCCGTGGCGCCATACATCGAACCGGTCGATGATCACCCTGCCCCCTCCCGTCCGGCCGCAGGCCCGGCGCAGCGGTTCGGCGCTGATCACGATATGGGCCGTCCGGCAATCGGCCGGCGGCACTGCATCGCGATCGAGCCAGATGATCTGCCGGCCCCGCACCCTGCCCCGGCACAGCTGCGCCTTGCCACCTTCGCAGGTCCAGCCAGCGCGCTTGCCGGCCTCGGCCAGCGTGGCGCCGTCGCCGTCAGCGTTAAGCCATCGCTCCACCACGTAGCGCGACCGGCGCGGATGCACCGGCACCAGCAGTTGCCCGCCA
>JAZBOA010000260.1:0-2572 GCA_036350935.1 Anderseniella sp.
CCGGCAAGGAGCTGGTCGCGCAGGCCATCCACCAGCAGAGCGGGCGCGAGCAGGGGCCGTTTGTGGTGGTGGAGTGCTCGGGGCTGACCGAAACCTTGTTCGAGAGCGAATTGTTTGGCTATGAGAAGGGTGCCTTTACCGGTGCCAACCAGCGCAAGATCGGCCTGGTCGAGTCGGCTTCGGGCGGCACGCTGTTCCTGGATGAGGTCGGCGACATTCCGCTGAGCCTGCAGGTCAAGTTGTTGCGCCTGCTGGAAACCGGCACGTTCCGCCGGGTGGGCGGGGTGGAGACCTAGCGGGCCGACTTCCGCCTGATCGCCGCCACCCACCGCGACCTCAAGGACATGGTCGAGCAGGGCAGTTTTCGCCGCGATCTGTACTACCGGCTGAGCGTGTTTCCGATCCACCTGCCGTCATTGCGCGAGCGGCGCGAGGATATCGCGCTCCTGGCCGAAACCCTGCTCACCCGCCTGGCGCCGGGACGCGCCTACACGCTCAGCGAGGCCGTGCAGGCACGGCTGCAGGCGTATGACTTTCCGGGGAATATTCGCGAACTGCGCAACGTCATCGAGCGGGCCGTGCTGATGGCCGACGGCGATACCCTGCTGCCGGAGCATCTGCCATCCGAAGTGGCAAGCGCGGCGTCAGAAGGCATGCTTGGCGTGGACGCCATTGTGCCGTTGGAAACGGCGGAACTGCGTTATCTGCAATGGGCGCTCGCGCACCATGGCGGCGACCGCAAGTCGCTGGCCGAGCAGTTGGGCATCAGCGAACGGACCCTGTATCGCAAACTGGCCGGGTAAACCCGGCCAGTCACGTCGTGCTGAAGTCGAAACGCTTGCGCTTCTACTTCTTGCCTCCCAGCACCGGCAAGGCGCCGCCGCATTCCTCGATATCGGGCGGGAGGGTGTAGAACCACATCTGCCACATCGAAACGACCCATTGAACCGTGAACGAAATCCCCATCAAGGCACCGCTGCCGATGATGAACCACGCAAATCCCGGGATGTATTTGGTCAGGTACCAGGAGAAGATGTCGGTCAGGATGGTCAGGAAGGGCAGAATGATGATCACGCATTTCAGCCACAGCGGGCGCATGTAGGCGTGCGTAAAGATGCTGCTGATGATGAAGAAAATGAAGGTGATGCCGAACAGGTGGATGTGCGAGACGCGAACCAGTGTGGGGATGGTCGCCCCGGTATCCCTGGCTACCACTTTCATCACTTCTTCCTGGCTGGTCAGGAGGGGGATGTGCGGGTTGCTGCCGTCGTGGCAGGCGATGCAGCGCTCTTCGATAATGGGTTTGATGTCGCTTTCATAGGCTTCAGGTTTGGCGCCCGAATCCACCCACTTGAAAATGGTCGCCCGTTCCGATTCCGGCAACATGCCTGACATCGGGCCCTTCAGCGCGGACACCAGGCGCGTGTCGGTTTCGCTGCCGTGGTAGGCGATGCGAATGTCCTGGGCGGAAATGTTCTTGTCGTTGCCATCGAGCCCTGCGTGGCTGAAAAACACCTGCAGCATGGCGAACAGATAACCCGTGCCCAATACCAGCAGCGTCATGGTGTAGACCATGCGCGTCGACATCGGCAGGGCGCTGAAATGGAAAAAGCCGCGATTGCTCATTGGATGCTCTCCAGGTGGGAATTTAGTTTTTTGCGCCCTGGTCGATCCAGGCGGCGATGGTTGCGACGTCCGACTCGGGCAAGCCGGCAGAGCCGTGGGGCATACGGATCGAAGGGTCGGCCTGGCCCGATACCAGGCGATACAGGGTGCTGCTGACGCTGGACCCGGGGATGACCACGGCACCGAACTTGGTGCCTTTCAACAGGGCTTCATAGCTGTCCATGCGCAGACCGGACTTTTCATAGCCCGCACCGCCTGGCACATGACACGATACGCAGTTGGCATCGATGATGGGCTTGACGTCGGTCTGGTAGGTCACGGCCTTTTCGCCGCAACCGGTTTGCAGGGTCACAACCGCGAGGGCGGACAGGGTGAGAAAAACAGCGCGTTTCATCATGGTTGGCTCCCGTCTAATGATTATTTAAGAAAATCCTAATGTATCAATCGGCTTAATTCAAGAGTTGAAGGTATTTTTATTGCTTGTTGGCCTCGGCGATGTGGGCGTCGAGCCACATCGCCGAGTTCGGATCTGTTGTCCGGCCACTTCGATCAGTGTAGCAACGATCAGCACTTCATCCATAGAAGATCTGCTGACCGCTGCAATGGATTCAGCCAAGCAGCTGGTCCAGCACGAAGGGCAGGATGCCGCCCTTGTTGTAGTACTCGACCTCGATCGGGGTGTCGATCCGCAGTTTGAGCGCGACGCGTTCCACCTTGCCGTCGGCGCGGTGGATCACCAGCGTGACGTCCTGCTGCGGTTTGATGCCGTTTTCGGTGCCTTCGAGGTCGAAGGTCTCGCTGCCGTCGAGCTTCAGCGTGGCCGCGTCGGTGCCGTCCTTGAACTGGCAAGGCAGCACGCCCATGCCGGCGAGGTTGGCGCGATGGATGCGCTCGAAGCTCTTGGCGACGACTGCTTTCACCCCGAGCAGCGTGGTGCCCTTGGCCG
>JAZBOA010000261.1:0-4281 GCA_036350935.1 Anderseniella sp.
CGGCCGTGTCGCCTTGGCAGGGCGCTTGACTGGTTTGTCAGCCGGCCTCACGGCAGGTTTCGGCTTGGCTGCCGGACGAGCCGCCCTGTCAGGCAGGTTGGCCTTTCTGTCAGCCGGCTTGGTCTTCAGCCCTTCCAGCGTGCTGGAGCGCACGTCCTTGACCGGTCTGCCGGCCTTCGCCGCCCGGTTGGACACGGCTGCCCGGTCGCGGGTCCTGGCCTGGTTCTTGAGGCTGTTGCGCTCATTGGCCTTGAGATTGTTCCTGACCTCCTTGCGATCGATCTTGCCGATCTGGGTCTTGTCAAAGCTGATCTTAGTACGGTCGACGTTGCGCCAGTCGACATCGTTGATATTGATCTTGCCGGTGAAATTGCGGTCGTTGAAGCAGTTGTTGCAATCAATGTTGATGTTGTTGCCCCAGCGGTTGCCGCCCCAGATGCCCCAGTCGTTCCAGTCGACCACCGCGGCAAAGATGACGCCGGTCACGAACCCCGCGAAGTAGGGCGCTAGGGGGCTGTAGTAGTAGGGGTGTGGATTGGGGTAGTAGGTGATCGGTGCGGGCACATAGCTCGGCACGTACAGCATTTCCGGCTCGTACTGCGGCACGTAGATGACCTCGGTGCTGGCCGGCTGGATGATGATGTTGTCCTGTTCCTTGACCACCTTGACCTTGTCGTCGGTCTTGATCACGCCTTGCGCCAAAGCGCGCTCGCGCAGTTGCTGGATGGCGATCAGGACGTCTTCCTGCTGGTTGAACAGCGCATCGCCCAAGGCCTGGGTCCAGTCCAGGTCCTCGCTCATCATCCTGACGATCTCCGGGTAGTTCAGCAGGGAGACCACGCTGCCGTCCCAGTCAGCCTTCGGTTGCAGGTCCGGCTTGGTCTTTCGCTGTTCGAGGAACCGGTCCGCCTCGACGATCTGCAGCGGGTACAGTGAAGCTGCCGAAATCAGTGCAACCAGTTCATCAGGATACAGCGCGATCCGCGCGACCAGGATTTCCAGCTCCTGCCCGGTCAACGGCTCGGGAGCTTCAATTGCTGACACATCGCCAGCCTGATCTGCCACTTGCGCTTGCTGCGCATAGGCGGCGGTGTCGAACGGATGGACAGCCGCTGCTGCAATGAGAGCTGCAAGGCTGGGAGCCAGCAAAAACCGTGAAGTACGAGTCATCATTAATTCCAGCCAAGAAGTCTAAAGACACCAATTGCTAATGAAATCCAGCTGTCGGGGCCAGGGTCGCAAGTGCCTTAGCCCGCGTTGGTCTGTTCCGCCAAAGCCAACTGTAGGCGTTGAGCCAACACCAGTCCTAAAGTGGCTGCCGGCAGGAAACAAGAATGTCATCTCGAACCGGATCTCAAAGCCCTATTCAGAAAGCAACTCAGGATATCAAACGGTCTTGATACAGACTGTTACGTCGTACACATTGTCAAAATGAAATCAGCCTTCGATCAAGATACGCTTCCCGATCCCATGGGATGGCTTGACACCTTTGGTCCAAAGTTGCGGGCTGACCTCCTCCGTCAGTGCTCGGAATTTGCCTTAAAACAAGGCCAGACGATCTATCGTACGGAAGATCCACCAGGCGGTATATTCACAGTTCTGCAAGGCCGGATAGACTTGCATTGGGCACACTTATCGTCTGAGTCCTCCCTTTTTTATGTTACGGGGCCTGGCTGGTGGGTTGGAGATCTTGCGGCAATGTCGGGTAATCCAAGAAGATTTGACCTGGTAGCCGGACGAGAAAGTAAGGTTTTGCGGCTTAATCGCGCGACACTTTTGGAGTTGGTAGAACAAAGTTCGGATATTTGGCCAGGGATCGTGAGAATGCTCACTGCAACAATGAGTGGTGCTGTCGATGTCATGCAGTTTCTCTCGATAGATGATCCGACCTCGCGCACCGCCAGGTGTCTGTACGCGCTCAATGTCACGGGGCGCGGCTGGAATGGAACTCTCCCCCTGTCTCAGGCTGAAATTGCTTCCATTGCCCGAATATCTCGACGGCGTACCAACGGCGCTCTCGCGGAGCTTGAGGCAGCAGGAACGATCAAGCGTGGCTATGGGGAAATATCGATCCTCGATGCGAACAGATTGAGGGACTGGAACGCCCCCTCTAACGTGGTCCACCAATCGGGATAGATTTACCCTCTAGTTGCGAGTCCAAGCCATGAAATGATCGAAGCCTCCATAGCAGCATCCGTATTTTATCTCCTCCTGGTAGTCGGAACCAAGGTGAGCATTGCTGACTTCAGGCTTATCATTGCACGCCCAACTGTCATCACCTTGATCACCCTGGCGCATGTTTTTCTTGTCCCCGTTATCGTTACCGGCATTGTCCTGACGATTCCTCTGGATGCCTGGATGGCAACGGGAATGATCATGATCGCTGCGTCTCCCACTGGAGCGATGTCAAGTTACTATGTCACTCTAGCCAGAGGAAATGCCGCAATGTCTGTCACGCTATGCGGCGTAACAAGTATTCTTTCATTTGTGACCGCTCCTTTGAGCTGTTTGCTCATTGCCGAGCTTCTGATGATCGAACCTATCCGTGCCGTTCCGTTTGGCTCGATGTTATCCCAGACACTTCCAACGGTACTGCTACCCGTGGTTCTTGGCATAGTAACCCGACATCTGTACCCCTCTTGGACATTGAGGCATCAAGAGTTCATGGAACGGCTGAGTTTCGTGGCAATAGGCCTACTCATTATTGTAATTCTCGCCTCACAATATGACTTTCTGACGCCAGCAATTGTGGGATCCGCCATTGTGATGGCAATCCTGTTCACAGTTGTGTTGCTGGTGCTGGGATGGACGTTAGCTCGCTTCACAGCACCCTCATTAGGCAACGCTGAGTGGTCAGGGATCATATTTGGCTTTCCGTCGCGTAATCTTGGGCTTGCGGCCCTACTGGCAGCGAACGTCTTTGGTATGATCGAATTGGCGGCTTTTGGTGTTGTCTTCTTTATCGTCCAGTTCTTTGTCTTGTTGCCACTCGCATTAGTGCTCAGGCAGAGAGCGAAGACCTTTTGAACCGGGTTCAGGGTCTATTGATCGGACTGCGCTATAGAACATGACTTCAGAGGGCAGTCCTGGATCGGCCAGGACTGCCCTCTGAATCTTATTCAAGGCTATATATCCTATATAATCTCAAGCGAGGACCTGAACTAGCGCAGGACTTCCCCAAGCACACGCCCGCGCGAACCGCTGGGTGGTTTAATGCCAAGATAAGCAGAGATCGTAGGAGCCACATCCACGGTTTCAACTCGTCGGTGAACCGTTGCAGGTGATATATTAGGACCCACAAAAATTATCGGAACATAGCTGTCATAAGTCCAAGGCGTTCCATGACTTGAGGCCACAGTCAATCCATCAAAATCCGCCACGAACCACTGAGGTTGAAACACCACATAGATGTCCCCCGACCTGTCAGGGTGAAAATTGGCTAGCACAGCATCACTCACTGGCGTCTGGGCAACACTTCCACCACGCAAATCTTCGCTTGAAATGGCATAGGCGATGCCAGGCATTTTCCGGATCTCTTTCGCGAGTTCCCGAGCCACAAGCGTCCTGTCCAGGTTGCCAGCCGATATCACCTCATCATCGAGGTAGACGTAGGGCTGAGAGAAACTTGCAACCAATTCCTCTGCTACGCCGAACTTTGCCTTCAACGCTTCGATGGCTGGACGCTTATCAACATCTTCAAAGTTGAAGTTACCGGCTTCAATACCCAACGACTTCAGGTACCCCGGCACTTCAGGAGCACCGTGGTCTGCCGACAACACAATAAGTGTCCGATCCAAACCAACCGTTTCGTCAATGAAGCCGAGGAATTCTGCGAGCGTTCGATCGAGACGGCGCAGATTGTCCTCTGACTCCAGGCTCGAGGGCCCAAAAATGTGACCAACATAGTCTGTCGATGAAAAACTGACAGCTAGGTAGTCCGCCTTGTCATCTGCCCCCAATTCTTCAGCCTTGATCAGCGCCTTGGCAAAATCAGCGGTTAACTCATCACCAGCCGGGCTCAGAGTGAGAAGTGTCGTATAGTACTTGGCATCGGCTGCGCCGTAAGGGTGGGGAAATACGCGCCCCCAGCCAGGGAAGTCCGTTTCCCACTCGGCATCATCGGCAGAGCCGAAGCGATAAGTTTCAAGCTGATCCAACAATTTCCAGGTCGTGTTCCCATATCGAGCCACGTGCCCTGCTTCATTCCATGCCGTCACCCAGTCGGGATATGCATCCATATAATAGCTGGACGACACAAAGCGGCCTGCACTCTTGGAAAAC
>JAZBOA010000262.1:0-2208 GCA_036350935.1 Anderseniella sp.
ATCCGGGTGCACGACATGCACCAGCGCAAGATGATGATGTTCGAGCGCGCCTCCGGCTTCGTGGCGCTGCCCGGCGGCATCGGCACGCTCGAAGAGCTGGTGGAGATCGCCACCTGGGCCCAGTTGGCCCGGCACAACAAGCCGATCATCATCGCCAACATCAAGGACTACTGGCGCCCGCTGCTCAACCTGCTTGCCCACATGCGCGAAGAGCAGTTCATCCGGGCAGGGCTCGAGGTTCACTTCGAGGTTGTGGACCGGGCCGAGGACATTGTGCCGGTGTTTCTGGACAGGCTGGCTACAGCGAAGCCGCCAGAGACGGCAGACGAAGAAATCACCGAGAAATTCTGACCTTGTTTTCTGGCTTTGCCGAGGCTGGACGGCTGGCCATCAGCACCCCTGCACCCGCCACGCCCATGCCAAGCCAGGCCAGCGGCGGCATCTCCTCTCCCAGCACCGCCCAGGCAATCAGCGAGGCCGCCGGCGGCACAAGGAAAAGCAACGCCGACACCCGGCTCACCTCCCCTGCCCTGATCAGGTAGAGCAGCAGCGATATTGCGATGATCGAGTTGCCGATGACCAGGTAGGCCAGCGCGAACAGCAGTTCCGGGTGGTACTCGATGGCGAACCCTTCACGCACCACCGCAATCGGCCAGATGACGATGAACCCGACAGTGAACTGCACGATGGTGGCGACCACCGGGTGCTGCTTCACGCCGAACCGCTTTTCGTAGATCGAGCCCGCCGACATGGCGACCAGCGCGATGACGGCATATACCACGCCGATATATGAGGCCGTCGATATCTCCTGGCGCGAGCCGATCACCAGGGCGGCCCCGGCAAGGCCCAGCGCCAGACCCAGCCAGCGGTACTTCGACACGATCTCGGCCACGAAGACCGGCGCGAAGATAGCCACCAGGATCGGCTGCAGCGAGACGATCAGCGCCACGCCACCCGCCGACAAGCCATCTGCAAAAGCGAGGTAGGACGCGCCGAAATAGATCGCCTGCATCATCAGCCCGGTGACCGCGAGATGCACCCACGGCATCAACCGGGTGGGCAGTTCAGGCCGCAGCACGAGATAGAGCGGCCACATCAGCACCAGCACGCAGGCATAGCGCAGGGCCAGGAACGACATCGGCTCGGCATGGCGCAGGCCCAGCTTGGCGGTGGCATAGCCGCCCGACCACAGCAGCAGGAAGATGAACGGCGCCAGCCGCACGAACAGGGCACGGGCGGTACTGCTCATGCCGGCCTCGCCTGGCGCAGGCTGGAGACGGTGTAGAGCGCCAGCGCCGTCCAGATCAGCGCGAAGGTGACGAGCTGTTCGGTGCGCAGCGGCTCATGCAGGATGAAGATGGCGGTGATGAAATGCAGCGACGGGGCAATGTATTGCAGCAGGCCAAGCAGGGTGAAGCTGATGCGCCGGGCAGCGGTGGCGAACAGCATCAGTGGCAGCGCCGTCATCAGGCCGCTGATGACAAGCAGAACGGACGTTTCCATGTCCTGGCCAAACGCCAGCGGACCGGAGCGGGCCAGCCACCAGATGATGCCGACGCTGATGATGGAGAGGATCACGCTTTCCACGAAGAAGCCCTGCACCGGCCCCACGTCCACCGTGCGGCGGATGTAGCCATAGGCGCAGAAAGCCGAGCCGAGCAATACCGACAGCCACGGGAACACGCCCAGCGACCAGGTCTGCCAGCCGACCGCGATGACTGCCAGCACGATTGCCGCAAACTGCAACGGCGTCATGCGCTCGCGCAGCACGACGTAGCCCACCGCCACGTTGAGCAGCGGGTTGATGTAGTAGCCAAGCGCCACCTCCAGCGCCCGGCCCACCGCGACGCCCCAGACAAAGAAACCCCATGACACCGTCACCATGAACGTCGACAGGCACATGACGGCAATCAGCTTCGGACTTCGGATGACGCGGCCGAGGTCCTGCGTCCGGCCCATGGCCAGCATGACCGTTCCCGCCACCGGGATCGACCAGAAGGCGCGGTGCGAGATCACTTCAAGCGCGTTTACGTGCTTCAGGAAATAAAAGAACAGGGCATAGAACCCCCAGATGGTGTAGGCGCTGACCGCATAGGCAATACCGGTGGTGTCGCGCGGGGACGCATCTGTGGTGGAGGTAAGTGTCATGACGGCCCGGAATATCGCGCCGGAACCTGCCGTTTGGCAATCCGCGGGCTTGCATGGACA
>JAZBOA010000263.1:0-2347 GCA_036350935.1 Anderseniella sp.
ATGCGCGCTGGCCGATTCAAGCCTGCAGCTTTTAGTCCGTTTCTGCAACTTGTACCCAAAAACAGAGCGAGAAAATTATGCCTTTAAAAGAAGCGCTTGCGAGGTGTGAGCGGGATACCCGAGATGTTATTGGGGCGGCGGCTGCAACCAGACTTGCGGCGTGGCGCCAGTACGAGCGACAAGAGGATCTGATTGAGTTCATTCGAAGGATGATTCGTAATCGACAGAATCGAGCCAATGGTTTTCTTCTGTCGCAGCAGAACAAAGTTTCCCTTGAGTCGATCGTGATCAACAACCGCAATTCGTTCAGCGATGATGATTTGCGGATTGCACAGGCCACTCTGGGTCTTTAGACGTTGCTGGCTCACGACTCGTGTTTGGGCTGCTGTAAGGCTTGCCTGCCAACAGACTTACGGCAAATTTGTCGCCTTGCGTCGGTAGATGGCCAACATTGAGCAGGTAGTCCGCAAAACCGAGTCCGCCCACAGCGTTCCTGAACGCCTGGATGCCCCAGTGAAGTTCCTTGATCCGGATGTCGGGCCCGGAATGGAACAGCAGCAAAAAGGTGTCGCAGGCATGGAGGTCGCAACGCCTGGCCAGTGACCGCACGGTACGCTCGACGCCTACGATTGCGCGTCCTTCACCCTTGGCATGAACCACCGTGAACTGGCTTAGGCGGTTCTGGGTGCAGGCCTGAATGTCGTAAGTGTCCAGACAGATGAGGCCGCGGTTGAGCATGGCGTCCAGATAGACGCGCATGGCCCATGCCCATTGGGCATCGCGTGACCGATGCGGCGGCAGGCGAATTACCGAAGTCCACTCCGGGCGGATTTCGGTGGTGGCGTCGACCACGACGGTGCAGTGCCCTCCAAGCTGTATCAGTTGCGCGGCAAGCCGGATGTCCTCATCCGTGAGTGCGCCACTGATGGCGATGATGCAGGGCAGGCGGCTCGCCAACGGCAGTACGAGTCCGGGCGGCTGCGGCACCGCCGCCAGCGTTCCCAGTGTTTTCATCCAGTTGGTGCCCGGCAGGGATTGCGCGTAGTCTGCGAGACGCCCGCCCAGCACGGGCGCACCCTTGCCCAGAACGACAAGGACGACAGCGTCCTGACAATCGGGCTCTTCGTCAGGAAAGCGGAAAAGCAGAGCGGAAAGTGGCAGGCGTTCGGTCATTTGGCCCTTGCATGAAAGATTCCTGGAGGAAGCCAGTCTGATGTCATTGAGCCATCGATTGCGACACGATGTGTCGAGCCAGGGAATAACGTTGGCGCTCACGGAGCAGCCAGATTGAAAGATACGAATATTCAGTTCGAGTTGGCGACTCATCCTGTCGCACACCCGGCTACGCTGTCTGCATGAACACTCAACCGCTTCCTCCGGTTCGCGCCTTGCCCTCCAATCGACTCGGCAGGGACTTCGTCGTGGGCGATCTGCACGGCTGCTTCGACCTGCTCGACCGTCTGCTCGACTTTGTGCGATTCGATCCCGGCTGTGACCGGCTGTTTTCGGTAGGCGACCTGGTGGACCGAGGCCCGGATTCGCTGCGCAGCCTCGAATTCCTCGAGTCGCCCTGGTTCCATGCCGTCAGAGGCAATCATGAAGCCATGCTGCTGGACTATTTCGGCGCCTATCTCGCCAGCGGCAGCCTTGATGACTGGCAGGACGTTTGCCGCAGCGACATGTGGCTCAACGGAGGGGAGTGGGTGGCAGCCGCCTTTGTGGAAGACGGCCCGCGCATGATGCCGTCCTTCGATCGCCTCCTCGAGTCGCTGCAGGAATTGCCGCTGATGTGGGTGGTGGGGCAGGGGGAAGAACGCTTCCACGTGCTGCACGCCGAGCTGGTGCGTCCGGACTATCGCAAGAACCGTCAGAAGGTCTGGCTGGATGCGGACATCGACCGTTGGCTGGCGGGCGAGGCCATCGACGAGGTGACGCTTGAACGGCTGATGTGGGGGCGCACGCTGATGCTGATGCTTGCCAGTCCCTTTGTTTCGCCTGAGCAGCAAGGCCTTTCGACCACGTTCTGCGGCCACACCATCGACGATTCGGTCCGCAGCTACTTGTCCCATGTCTGCCTGGATACCGGTGCGTACCGGTCTCTTGATGTCGAAGGGTTCGCTCTGACCCTTCACGGCATTCATGAGCAGCGCCAGTTGCGTGCGACCTATGGGAGTCCAGGGGTAGTTGAAACCCGATTTGCGCTTCGTCCCGGCCTGGAAGACGTTCGTGCAGTCCATCAAAGGAGCCGGCTGTGACAGATATTGCGGAATTCCCGGACGAGATCCTTTTCTCGCGAATCTCCATCCCCGATGTGCCGGGCATAGACCTCGAGGCCTATCGTCGCTGG
>JAZBOA010000264.1:0-2803 GCA_036350935.1 Anderseniella sp.
AATGGCCGCCATTGGATCGTCGCCGAAGACCTTCCGGTGCTCGTCCGGACGGACCGAAGCGAAGACGCAGTGTGCACCACCCGTCGTGGGAATGGCGCCGGCGCTCAGGCCTTCGCGAAAGATCCAGCGATAGCCGGCATTGGGAATGCCTCCGACGTACCCGTAAACGGTCGCGCTGGCGTAACGTCCGGTGCGGTATGTCTCCGCCCCGACCTGCATTGCCACGTTTGACAATCGACCGTCTGCGCCGATGACGATGCCGGCCATCACGCGTTCAAGCTTGCCTCCTGGATGCTGGAGTACAACTCCCGTGACCCGACCATCATTGCCGGTGCAGATCTCCTTGAAGGTTGAACCAAAGCGCGCATGGGCACCTGCCTCGACAGCTGCCTCCGCCAGGACACGGTCAAGCACGTAGCGACGCGGCGCCATGAGACCCTCGATACCGCTCTCCGGCTTCAGGTCAATCGCGACCGTGGTGTCCTGGTAATTGGAAGTCGTCCGCCGCACCCACGGGGTGTTCGCTTCCGCCAGCGTGCCCAGCAGGCCCCACCGGGCGAGCAGGACAACCGCGCCACGCAGCATGGCGTGGGTCGAGACGGTATCGGTTCCCGGCATTTGCCGATCAACCAGCATCACCCGGGCGCCGGCACGCGCCAGCAACATTGCAGTCGCAGCACCGGCCGGGCGGGCGCCGATGATGACGGCGTCGTAGTGCGATGATTCATGTTTCCTTGTCATTTCGGTTCTCCAGTTCTGTTACGCAGCTATCCGGCCTACGGAGCCGGCGAGATGATCGGCGAGTGCCGCGGCATCGCCGGCAGCACCGGCGATCTGCAGCGACTTGCGCCGCCGCATGAATGGCAGGCCCATGGCATAGACACCCGGTGCATCGGCAACGATGCCGCCATGATGCCTCAGCCTCCCCTTCCGGTCGAAGACCGGCAGATGAAGCCAGGAGTGGTCGGGGCGGTATCCGGTCGCCCAGATCACCGAGGTGAAGCCGTCGCTTGCGAGGTCGATCCCCAGGCGTGGGGATACCGGTATCCGGGTGGGGTCCGGCCGGTTGGGCGGTGTCTGCCCTGCCTCATGACCTGTGGTCTCGATCCATGCATCGACGCTGTCCAGGAACCGGTGCATCTTCAGATCGGCGGACGTGCAGACGTTCGCCAGACCGCCCGAGAATTGCAGGCGCCCGTCCCTGATCATGCAGAGGCGTCCGACAATCTCGACGCCAAGCAACTGAAGCGCGTTGAGATCTGGCACCTCAGGCGTGCCCGCCAGCTGGGGCGAGGGTGTCCTGCGCACGCGTTCCAGGTCATCAACCTCGTGGTGCATTACATCGAGGGCGCCAGTGACCTCAAGCCACCACTCGATGTCCCGCCCGCGATAGGTCCGGGGCAGCCGGGTGTGTGACCCGGCAGCCAGCGTCACCTGCCGGTCGCTCCTCTGGATTTCACGGGCAATCTGGACGCCGGATGCGGAGGCACCCACCACCAGCACCCGGCCACGAGGCATATCCTCCGGCGCCTGATAATTGACCGGTGTAAACTGCTGTAATCCAGACGGCAGTCCGGCTGCCATGGCAGGCACGCTGGCGACGCTGCAAGCGCCTGATGCAATAACGAGAGATGCACAGGCAAAGTCGCCATGCGTCGTCTCTACCCGATAGCCAGCGGAATCCCGCGTCACAGCCAGGACCTTCGTCCCGGTTTCGACAGGCGCACCAATCCGCCTTGCGTAATCGCCCAGACGATCTGCAAAACTGGCTGCAGGCATGTAGCCGTCGGGGTCGGACCCCGCATAAGGCGCGCCCGGCAAGCCATTCTGCCAGTTCGGCGTCAGCAGGTTCAGAGACTTCCAGCGCTCGGCTTTCCAGGCGTTGCCGACCTCGCCACGCTCCAGCAGCACATGGTCAATCGACCGTTCAGCCAGGCAATGGCTCATGGCGAGGCCGGCGTGGCCGGCGCCGATGACAATGGTTGTTGTACGTTTCATGATCCTTGCTCCTGCGGCCTCGCTGGCGATTGCCTACCGGGCTTGCTGGGTCTTGTTCCGGCAGTTGGCGTTGCGCCCGCGACGGCCGTTTCTGTCGAGGGTTCCGCAGGCCGCAGCAAGGATTTCGGATCTGTCCAACCCGATATCTTTCAGCATGCGATGATCGAGATTCTGCAGGTCCCGCACGGCGATGCGGTGCTGCCTCCACTGGGTGAACCGTCTTGATGCCGATGTCAGCAGCGGGACCGGGTTCAGGCCCTGCAGCGGATGCGCAATTGCGATATGTCTTCTATTTCTGCTCATCTTCTTGTCTTTCTTTGTCCGGGAAGGCAGGAGATCGAATGAAGGCGCTGGCTTGTCCTGCCAGCGCCTTGCATCGATCCCGCCCATGCGGGGTCAGGCGACTGTCACGTGGACATTCGTCGGGTTGCTCATGATGTCGAACACAGCCGAGCGCTTCTGGGATTGGGCAACGATGCCCCTGACCTCATCTGCATCCGCATCGGCATCGATGTCGAAGCTGACTCGGACGGCGTTGAAGCCGTTGCGGACATCAGCATCCATGCCGAGGATACCCTCGATGTTCATGTCGCCCTCGACGGTTGCGACTACCTTGCGAAGCTGCACGCCGCGGCGCTGGGCCACGGCCGCTATGCCTGCAGTCAGGCAGCTTGCCAGTCCCGACAGGACGATCTCCACGGGGGTAGGCGCATTGTCGTCAGCCGCGAAGATCTTGGGGTGATCGGCCTCGATCTCGAAACGATGTTCGTGCTTCTGCTCTTCACCAAGACCATGGAAACCCGTG
>JAZBOA010000265.1:0-3271 GCA_036350935.1 Anderseniella sp.
ACCGGGTACGCCACGTCCATTCCCGCCGCCTGACGCAAGGTCTCCAGCGCACCGCATGGCCATGACAGCAACGCGGCGGACATGAATGCCTGGCCTTGCGCCAGCGTTTCCATGCGAAGTTCTGCCGACGGCTGAAAGGCCGTGGCGAAGTTGGTCACGTCGAGCAGATTGAAATGCCGGTTGGAGCGGCCCGCATCATGGGCGCGGGCGAAGATCACCGCATCCGACCACAACGGCCCACCGGCAAGACTGTCCTGCAGCCAGCCGGCCATGCTGCGCTCGCACGTCACCAGTCTGGCTGCAATGGCCGCCTCCAGCCCCTGGCTGTAGCTGAATGCGCCTACCGGAAACGACGGCGACAGCCATGTCATCAGGCGATAGAGGCCAGCGTCTGAAACTGCTGTCATGCCGCGTTCCCGCCGCCATGGCCGTGATGATGGTGATCGTGGTGGTGGTGACCATGACTGTCGTCATGATGGTAGTGATGAGCAGCATGTGCGTCACCATAGGCGCCGCCTTGCGGGGTAAACGGCTCGATCACCAGCTCCGTGCGCGCGCCGAGCCCCTTCAGCATGTCCTCAATGACGTGGTCGCGGCGGACCAGGATCCGGGCACCCTCGATCTGGGCTTCCAGGTGCCGGTTGCCCAGGTGCCAGGCCAGCACCAGCAGGTGATGCGTGTCCCGCCCCCGCACCGCCATGAGCGGTTCAGGCTCTGCCGCCACCAGGATGACCTGGCCGTCTTCGAGTTGCAGGCCGTCACCGTGGGCAAGCTGTACGGCGCGCGGCAGGTCAAGCAGGAACTCCAGCCCGTTGTCGGTCATCAGGCTGATGCGGCGGCGGTGACGCTGGTCCTTGGTCAGGGTGATGACGGCCAGCGGCTGCAAGACAACCTCGGCGGCGGGAATGTGGGCGATGGCACGCATCGGTGTCGCTCCTTCAAGGATCAATAGAGGAAATAGCGCTGCGCCATGGGCAGCACGTCGGCTGGTTCGCAAGTCAGCAGTTCGCCGTCGGCGCGCACTTCATAGGTTTCGGGGTGGACGTCGATTTTCGGCTTCAGGTTGTTGAGCACCATGTCCTTCTTGCCGATATTGCGGGTGTTTTTCACCGGCAGAACTAGGCTTTCCAGCCCGTAGCTGTCAGCGATGCCGGCTTCCAGGCTGGCTTGAGAGACGAACGTCACGCGGCTTTGCGTCAGCGCACGGCCAAGAGCAGCGAACATGGGCCGGTAGTGCACCGGCTGCGGCGTCGGGATTGAGGCGTTGGGGTCGCCCATTGGCGCAGCCACGATGGAGCCAAGCTTGATGACGAGGTCGGGCTTCACGCCGAAGAAGGCCGGCGACCACAGCACCAGGTCGGCAAGTTTGCCTACCTCCACCGAGCCGATATGCTCGGACACCCCATGCGCGATGGCCGGGTTGATGGTGTACTTGGCGATGTAGCGGCGCACCCGGTAATTGTCGTTCTCGCCCTGCTCTTCCGCCAGCCGCCCGCGCTGGCGCTTCATCTTGTCGGCCGTCTGCCAGGTGCGGATCAGCACCTCGCCGACGCGGCCCATGGCCTGGCTGTCGGATGCAATGATCGAGAACGCACCCATGTCGTGCAGGATGTCTTCCGCTGCGATGGTTTCCTTGCGGATGCGGCTTTCGGCGAAGGCGATGTCTTCCGGAATGGACGCATCCAGATGGTGGCACACCATCAGCATGTCGAGGTGCTCGTCCACGGTGTTGACCGTGTAGGGCCGAGTCGGGTTGGTGGACGACGGCAGCACGTTGTCCTCGCCGCAGACCTTGATGATGTCGGGCGCATGGCCGCCACCTGCTCCCTCGGTGTGGAAAGCGTGGATGGTGCGTCCCTTGATGGCGGCTACGGTGTCCTCGACGAAGCCGCTTTCGTTCAGCGTGTCGGTGTGGATCATCACCTGCACGTCCATGTCATCGGCCACCGAGAGACAGCAGTCGATTGCCGCAGGCGTGGTGCCCCAGTCCTCGTGCAGTTTCATGGCGCACGCACCTGCCTCCACCATCTCGACCAGCGCTTCGGGCAGCGAGGCATTGCCCTTGCCGGAGAAGCCGAGGTTGACGGGAAGCGCTTCCGCCGCCTCCATCATGCGCCGCAAGTGCCAGGCGCCGGGGGTGCAGGTGGTGGCGTTGGTGCCGGTGGACGGGCCGGTGCCGCCGCCTAGCATGGTGGTCACGCCGGAATAGAGCGCGTCGTCCACCTGCTGCGGGCAGATGAAGTGGATGTGGGCATCGAAGCCCCCCGCGGTGAGGATCTTGCCTTCACCGGCAATGGCGTCGGTCGAGGGGCCGACGATGATGTTGACGCCCGGCTGGGTGTCCGGGTTGCCGGCCTTGCCGATGGCGTGAATGCGCCCGTCGCGCAGGCCCACATCGGCCTTGTAAATGCCGGTATGGTCGACAATCAGCGCGTTGGTGATGACGGTGTCCACCGCCCCGCCCGCGCGCGTCACCTGGGACTGGCCCATGCCGTCGCGGATCACCTTGCCGCCGCCGAACTTCACTTCCTCGCCATAGGTGGTGAAATCCTTCTCCACCTCGATGAACAGTTCGGTGTCGGCAAGGCGCACCTTGTCGCCCGTGGTGGGGCCGAACATGGCGGCATAGTCGGCGCGGGTAATGCGTGCCGGCATCAGTCCAGCCCTCCCATCACCTTCTGGTTGAAGCCGTACACCTTGCGTGCTCCGCGCAGCGGCACCAGCGTTACCTCGCGGGTCTGGCCTGGCTCGAAGCGCACAGCAGTTCCTGCTGCAATGTCGAGGCGCATGCCCCTCGCCTTGCCGCGGTCGAAGTCCAGCGCCGGGTTGGTTTCGGCAAAATGGTAATGCGAGCCCACCTGAACCGGCCGGTCGCCGGTGTTGGCCACGCCCAGCGTCACCGTTGGCGCGCCTTCGTTGAGCGTCAGATCACCGGCAACGGTGATGACCTCGCCGGGGATCATCGGCCACGGCCCTTCACCAGCCAGACTGCACAGGCGGCAGCCAGGCCCATCGCCAGCAGCGACCAGACCAGTTCGGTGCCATGGGGATGCAGGTGCGCGCCGTCGTGAGCGAGGGCGGGCGTGGCGAACAGGCTTGCTGCTGCAGCAATCATCAAACGGGTCATTGGTTTCGTCCTTTCAACGTATGGGTTCATGTACGGTAACGAGCTTGGTGCCGTCTGGAAACGTGGCTTCCACCTGCACGTCGTGAATCATTTCTGCGACGCCTTCCATGACCTGGTTGCGGGTGATGACCTTCGCCCCATCGG
>JAZBOA010000266.1:0-2233 GCA_036350935.1 Anderseniella sp.
GGTTATGAGCAGGGCGTCAAGTTGCAGGCGCTTGCGCAGAGTTTCGGCACGCCGGACAAGCTCGCCTTCATCAGATCCGCACGACCCCACTACGGCCTCGAACTCAGCCAGGTTGGGGGTTAGCACCGTTGCGCCGCGGTATTGATCGAACTCCTTGCCCTTGGGATCGACGACTACTGGCAGTTGAAGCCCACGGGCGACGGCAATCAGGGACTGCACATTGCGCAATGCGCCTTTGGCATAGTCCGACAGGATGACAGCATCGGTCGCGTGCGCGTTCTGCTTGAAGACATCCAACAACGTGGCCGGATTCCATTCGGGAAAAAGGTCTTCGAAGTCGAGACGGATGATCTGCTGGTGGCGACTTATGACACGCAGCTTGGTAATGGTCTTGCTGCCAGCCACGTGCTGCAGCGAGCACGCAATACCGTGCGCCGCGAGAAGACTCTCCAATTGATCGACAGCATCATCTTCACCGACCAGGCCAAGCAATCGGGTTGATGCACCCAGGGTGGCAGCATTGATGGCCACGTTGCCGGCGCCCCCCACACGGAACTCCTGCTTGTGAACCTGGACGACAGGCACCGGCGCCTCCGGCGAAATGCGCGAGGTAGGACCATGCCAGTAGCTGTCGAGCATCACATCGCCCACGACTAACACGCGGGCTGAAGAAAATTCGGGCGGATGCATCATGCTGGGTTCTTTAGAAATTCAGCATCAACCATGGCGCACCAAATATGGCCGATGACAATGTGACACTCCTGAATATGTGCAGTCTGCGGTTCAGCGATCACGATCGGAACGTCGACATGCTTTTTCAGTACTCCACCATCATTACCGAGAAGGCCGATCGTGGTGCAGCCCAACTGGCTTGCCGCATCGATTGCGGCGATCACATTGGAACTGTTGCCACTTGTGGAAATACCGACAAGAACGTCCCCTTCCTGCGCATGAGCCTCCACCTGCCTGGAAAATACATGGTTATAACCGTAATCGTTAGCTACAGAAGTGAGAATGGACGTGTCGGTGGTCAGGGCAATGGCAGGCAAGCCCCTGCGATTCACCACAAAGCGCCCAACCAGTTCAGCAGCAATGTGCTGCGCGTCCGCGGCACTGCCACCATTGCCGCATAGAAGGAGTTTGTTGCCGCGCCCCAAGCAGGCGGTGATCCGTTTGCCGGCATCCTCTATCGCTGGTTGAAGCTCGACAAGACTGCCAACGGCAGCAATATGGTTGCGTATGTGTGTCGTGAAAAGCGAAGACATGGCTTTGTCGGTTTATAGCATTCGCTCGATTGGCCACCCCGCGGTCAAACACGGCAGGGGATCGCGAGCTTGCTGCTGCATAGAAGGTGACCGATGATACGGTTGATTTTTGGGAAAGATATCATGAGCTCACGATTGCGGAGAGTTCACCACCGTTATGAGATTGCAACCCGGCTTCGAAATGCCCGAGCATATCTATATTGACTATTCAGCATCACTAAGTTGAATGCCCGGAAGAGCATGTAAATCAAGCAGCAGCCAGGTCAGCTGCCCTTTGCTTTGAAGGACAGTATTCGCGTGTCAGTTTAGCGCCATGATCGGCTAAGGTAACCTTCACGTACACATGGTCAACCTAGACATTCAAGCGGTCAGACCTTGCAGTGCCATATTTAATTGATTCCGCACTACCGATTCTGAAAAATATTGCTGACTGGTTTCTGCAGCGGCTTCGTCCAATCGGCGCAGGGTGGCAGAGTCAGCCGCCAGAGTTGCCACACAGTCCGTCAGGGATTGGGCATTCCCTGGCTCAGTCCAGAGGAGTCCACTACTCCTTGCCGCAAGCAAGGCTTCAGGGTAGGCGACTGCCGAACGTGTGACCACGGTTCTCCCACAAGCGAGAGACTGGAACACCTTGTTGGGAATGACCCTGCCTGCTTTCGGTGTAGTACCAAACACACCTAACAGGACATCCGCCCGATGAATACGGTCGGGAAGCTGTTCGTATGGCAACCAGCCCTCAAAACTGACATTTCCCAGTCCTTGGGCGCTCTCCTCACACAACTTGCGTAAAGGACCCTGGCCCAGAAGTACCCACTTCACTGGCGGTCCCTCATACAACCTCGCCGCCTCAACGACGACCTGGGGAGCTTGCAGTGGAATGAAACTTCCGTAAAACAGCACTTCCAACGCCCTGCCCGTCGCAATCGGTGCCGGAGGCTCCGGACGGGAGATCGCCTCTTCGGCGCCCA
>JAZBOA010000267.1:0-8527 GCA_036350935.1 Anderseniella sp.
CGGCTGGCAGGTCGGACTGATCTTCGTTGGCCTGCTGGTGTTGCACGAACTGGGGCACCTGATCTCGTTCCGGCTGATCGGCCAGCCCTGGGGCAAGATCATATTCTTGCCGTTCCTGGGAGGCGTTGCCGTATCGCGCGTGCCGCACTTGCGGCTGGCGGACGACGCATTCTGCGCGATCATGGGTGCCGGGCTGTCCATCATTGCGCTGGTTCCTGCCGTGCTGGTGAGCCTCTATGACATCGGTAGCCCGGGTTTCCAGTCAGTTGCCTTTGTCATGGCGGCGATTGCCGGTGCGCTCAACCTGCTCAACCTGCTGCCGGTGTTTCCGCTGGATGGCGGCCGGGTGCTGCGTGCGGTCCTGCAATCGCTGCTGCCTGACCATGTGAGAACCTCGATGTTCTTCACGGCCGTGGCGGTAGCGGCTGGCGGTGTGTATTTCCAGAACCCGGTGCTGGCAGCCATTGCCGTGGTGGCGTTCTTCCAGAGCACGCGGCTTGGCCCTGCCCGGCACGACATCGAGCCGATGAATGGCGCCGGAGCAGCGGTGATGTGCATGGCGTACCTCTCACTGACCGCCGCACACGGACTTGCCCTGTTGTCGTTCTGGCCGATGCTGGCGGGTTGAACCGGCAACCCTGACGCGCTACCAGAGATGCGCCGCGGCAAGCGCGGTTGCACAGCGTTTCAGAACCTGCCCATGCACAAGTTTCCATCTGCACTCTACGCCGCGCGGGTCCGCGATGGCCGCCTACAGCCGGATCCGGGTCAGGAAGCCGTACTGAAGCGGCTCGACGGCCTGGCGCGGAAGCTTGAAGGTTACAGCCTGCCCTCCGCAGCTGGCGGGCTTGCATGGCTGTTCCGGCGCAAGCAGGGCGATGCGAAGCCGCGCCCGGTCTATGTCTGGGGCGACGTCGGACGCGGCAAGACGCTGGTCATGGACCTGTTCCACGAGGCAATCACGCCGGCGTCGAAGCGGCGCGTGCACTTTCATGCGTTCATGCAGGAAGTCCATCGCGACATCCACGCCTTCCGTACCGGGCAGAAGGCGGGTCTGATCGATGCCGGGAGCGACCCGATCAGGGCGGTGGCGGAACAGTCCGCCAAAGCTGCGGCGGTACTGTGCCTTGATGAGTTCCAGGTCAGGGACATCACCGATGCGATGATCCTTGGCAGGCTTTTCGAGGCCCTTCTGGGGTTTGGATGCGTGATCGTGGCCACGTCCAACATCCCGCCCCGCGATCTCTATCACAATGGGCTCAACCGCAATCTTTTCATTCCCTTCATCGATCTCATCGAGCAGCGCTTTGACGTGATCGAGCTGGCCGGTGCAACTGATTACCGGCTCGACCGGCTGGCGGGGGAGGACGTCTATTTCTGTCCGCTTGGCCCCGGCACGGCAAGCCGCATGAAAGTGATGTGGCACAAGGTGACGGGCACTGATGGCGGCGGCGAAGCCTGGCTGGAGGTGGGCCGGCGCAAGCTTCACGTGCCGAAAACGGCGCGCGGGGCGGCATGGTTCAGTTTCGCCGAGCTGTGCGATGCGCCGCTCGGCAATGCAGATTATCTGGCAATTGCACGGGCCTATCACACGGTTTTCGTGGACGGGGTCAGGGCGCTTGGCAAGGACGAGGCCAACGCGGCGCGGCGGTTCATCAACCTGATTGACACGTTGTACGATTCCCGGGTGCGGCTGGTGATGGCCGCGGAGACGCCGCCTGACGGCATCTATCTGTTCGCCGACACGCCGGTGGAGTTTGCCCGCACTGTGTCTCGGCTTAACGAAATGCAGTCGGCGGACTGGTGGGAACATGCGGTGCCCGCCTGAAGCAGTGATGATGGCGGGGTGCGCGAGCGGTTTAACCGAAAGGACAAGCCACGGCATCTTGCAGCAGACAGGCTGAAGCGCTACTAAAACCCATCTTTTCGCAGGCGCGAAAAGTCTCACACTCAGACAAGCAGGGACTCATTCCATGGCACGCAAGAAGATCGCCCTCATCGGCGGCGGCATGATCGGCGGAACGCTGGCTCACCTGGCCGGCCTCAAGGAACTGGGCGATATCGTCATTTTCGACATCGTCGAAGGCTTGCCGCAGGGCAAGGCGCTGGACCTGGCACAAAGCGCGCCGGTGGAAGGCTTCGATGCAAAGCTGGAAGGCGTCAACAAGTACGAAGGCATTCAGGGCGCCGACGTGGTCATCGTTACCGCTGGCGTGCCGCGCAAGCCGGGCATGAGCCGCGACGACCTGCTGGAGATCAACCTGAAGGTGATGAGCCAGGTGGGCGCCGGCATCAAGAAGTATGCTCCCGATGCGTTCGTCATCTGCATCACCAACCCGCTCGACGTGATGGTGTGGGCGCTGCAGAAATATTCCGGCCTGCCGCCGCACAAGGTTGCCGGCATGGCCGGGGTGCTCGACTCCGCCCGCTTCCGCCATTTCCTTGCCGAAGAGTTCAATGTGTCGGTAGAGGACGTGACGGCGTTCGTTCTCGGTGGCCACGGCGACACCATGGTGCCGCTGGTGCGCTACTCGACGGTGGCAGGCATTCCGGTGCCGGACCTGGTGAAGATGAAATGGACCACGCAGAAGCAGATCGACAAGATCGTGCAGCGCACCCGTGACGGCGGCGCCGAGATCGTTGGCCTGCTGAAGACCGGTTCGGCATACTATGCCCCTGCGGCATCCGCCATTGCCATGGCCGAGAGCTACCTCAAGGACAAGAAGCGGGTGCTGCCATGCGCCGCCCACGTGTCCGGCCAGTACGGTATTTCCGATCTCTATGTGGGCGTGCCCACGGTGATCGGCGCCGGCGGCATCGAGCGGATCGTCGAGATCAAGCTCGACGCAGACGAGAAGGCGGAGCTCAAAAAGTCCATCAATGCCGTCAAGGGCCTGATGGACGCGGCGAAGAAGATCGCTCCAGACCTCGCCTGATATATCGGGACCAGACTTGACCGTCTGGCCCAACTTTTCTGGTATGTGGTATACCACGCTCTTTACGTAGCCCGTACTCTGCCGCTATGGTCGCGGTCCCATTGCGGGAGGAAAAGGGAAGTCTCGGACAATGAACATTCATGAATATCAGGCCAAGGCGCTGCTGAAGGAATACGGTGCGCCGGTGGCGCCCGGTGTCGCAATCATGTCGGCCAGGGATGCGGAAGCGGCAGCGAAATCGCTGCCTGGGCCGGTCTATGTGGTCAAGTCGCAAATCCATGCCGGCGGCCGTGGCAAGGGCAAGTTCAAGGAGCTCGGTCCGGACGCCAAGGGTGGCGTACGGGTCGTCAAGTCGATCGACGACGTGGTCGCCAATGCAAAGGAAATGCTCGGGCATACCCTGGTGACCAAGCAGACCGGCCCGGCCGGCAAGCAGGTGAACCGGCTCTATATCGAGGACGGTGCCGACATTGCCAAGGAACTCTACCTGTCGATCCTGGTGGACCGTTCCGTCGGCCGTCCGGCATTTGTGGTTTCGACCGAAGGCGGCATGGACATCGAGGCGGTGGCCGAGCACACGCCGGAAAAGATCATCACCGTGGCGATCGACCCGGAAGCTGGCATGACCGATGCGGACGTGGCCAAGCTCAGTTCGGGGCTGAAGCTTGATGGAGCCGCAGCTCAAGACGCAAGGAAGCTGTTCCCCATTCTCTACAAGGCGTTCACCGAGAAGGACATGAGCCTGCTGGAGATCAACCCGCTGGTGATCCTCGGCGACGGCCATCTGCGCGTGCTCGACGCCAAGGTGTCGTTCGACGGCAATGCCGAGTTCCGGCATCCGGAACTGGCGGACCTGCGCGACCTGACCGAGGAAGACGACAAGGAAATCGAGGCGTCCAGGTACGACCTCGCCTACATCGCGCTCGATGGCGACATCGGCTGCATGGTCAACGGGGCCGGCCTGGCCATGGCCACCATGGACATCATCAAGCTGTACGGGTCCGAGCCTGCCAACTTCCTCGACGTGGGCGGCGGCGCCACCACGGAAAAGGTGACGGCGGCGTTCAAGATCATCACCTCCGATCCCAACGTGAAGGGCATCCTGGTCAACATCTTCGGCGGCATCATGCGCTGCGATGTCATCGCAGAGGGCGTGGTCGCGGCGGTTAAGGAAGTGGGGCTGAAGGTGCCGCTGGTGGTGCGCCTTGAAGGCACCAATGTCGATCTCGGCAAGAAGATCATCAATGAAAGCGGACTGAACGTGATTGCTGCGGACGACCTTGACGACGCTGCGCAGAAAATCGTCAAGGCCGTGAAGGGAGCTTGAGGCACATGTCCATTCTGATCGACAAGAACACCAAGGTTCTGGTGCAGGGCCTCACCGGCAAGACCGGCACCTTCCACACCGAACAGGCGCTGGCTTACCACGGTACCCGGATGGTGGCCGGCATCCACCCCAAGAAGGGCGGGGAAACCTGGGAAGGCAAGGGCGGTCACAAGCTGCCGATCTATGCCAGCGTGGCCGAGGCAAAGGACGCCACCGGTGCGGACGCATCGGTGATCTACGTGCCGCCGGCAGGCGCTGGTGCCGCCATCATAGAGGCCATAGAGGCGGAAATTCCGCTTATCGTGTGCATCACCGAAGGCGTGCCCGTGATGGACATGGTGAAGGTTAAGGCAAGGCTCGACAAGTCGAAGTCGCGACTGATCGGCCCGAACTGCCCCGGCCTGCTGACACCCAACGAGTGCAAGATCGGCATCATGCCGGGCAACATCTTCTCCAAGGGCTCCGTCGGCGTGGTGTCGCGCTCGGGCACGCTGACCTATGAAGCGGTGTTCCAGACCACCAATGCAGGCCTTGGCCAGACCACTGCCGTGGGCATCGGCGGCGACCCGGTGAAGGGTACCGAGTTCATCGACGTGCTGGAGATGTTCCTGGCCGATGACGCCACCAAGTCGATCATCATGATCGGCGAGATCGGCGGTTCGGCCGAAGAGGACGCAGCCCAGTTCATCGCCGACGAGGCAAAGAAGGGGCGAAGCAAGCCGATGGCCGGTTTCATTGCGGGCCGCACCGCCCCTCCGGGCCGCACCATGGGCCATGCCGGTGCGGTTATCTCCGGTGGCAAGGGCGGCGCCGAAGACAAGATCGAGGCGATGAAGTCCGCCGGCATCGTGGTGGCAGACTCGCCCGCCGGTCTTGGACAGGCTGTGCTCAAGGCTATCAACGGCTGATCCGGTTTCCTCCCGCGAAGCAGCTCCGGCCCGTTCATGACATCTGTCATGGGCGGGCCGTTTGCATTTGGCCCATGCCAGCCTCCGGATTGCCGATCCAGCCCGCGCAATTTCGATTTACGTTCGCGTCAGGTTTGTCGGGTTGCGGTTGAAAGCATGCGAAATAGGTCTATGTTGCTTTGCAGCACGTTTTTGTCTAAGGCGTGCGCATCCGTTTCCACTCAAGGATCGCGGGCAGGCGACGGCCTGACGCGAAGGTGACATGGCCAAGACCGACGCCAACGACGTTTTCGAGCAAACGTCCTTCCTCTATGGCGGCAACGCCCAATTTATCGAACAACTTCAAGCCGCTTACGAGAAAGACCCGAATTCAGTCGATCCGGAGTGGCGAGCCTTCTTCGGCCAGCTTGCCGACGAGCCTGCTGACGTTGCCAGGACCGCGACCGGTCCAAGCTGGGCGCGGGCGGACTGGCCGCAGCCGCTGAATGGCGAACTCGTCTCGGCGCTGGACGGCAACTGGCCGGCGCTGGAGAAGGTGATGGGCGGCAAGATTGCCGCCAAATCTGCTGCGCGTGGCGAGAAAGTCGATACCGACAGCCTGCGCAAGGCCACGCTCGATTCGGTGCGCGCGCTGATGATGATCCGCGCCTACCGCATGCGCGGCCACCTGATCGCCGACCTTGACCCGCTGAACCTTCGCGAGAAGGACCCCCACCCCGAGCTTGATCCGGCATCGTACGGCTTCGGCCCGGACGACATGGACCGGCAGATCTTCATCGACAATGTGCTTGGTCTTGAACGGGCCACCATCCGGCAGATCGTCGACATCCTCAAGGCGACGTACTGCTCCACCATGGCGGTGGAGTTCATGCACATGTCCGATCCGCGTCACAAGGCGTGGATCCAGGAGCGCATCGAGGGACCGGACAAGTCGATCGAGTTCACGCCGGAAGGCAAGAAGGCGATCCTCAACAAGCTGATCGAGGCGGAAGGCTTCGAGGCCTACCTCAACGTGAAGTACACCGGAACCAAGCGCTTCGGGCTGGATGGCGGTGAATCGATCGTGCCGGCGCTGGAGCAGATCATCAAGCGCGGCGGCAACATGGGCCTCAGCGACATCGTGCTGGGCATGGCTCACCGGGGCCGGCTCAACGTGCTGGCCAACGTGATGGGCAAGCCGTACACGGCGATCTTCCACGAATTCAAGGGCGGCTCTTCCACGCCGGAGGAAGTGGAAGGCTCGGGCGACGTGAAGTACCACCTGGGATCCTCGTCAGACCGTGAGTTTGACAATAACCGGGTTCACCTGTCGCTGACCGCCAACCCGTCGCACCTCGAAATCGTCGATCCGGTGGTGCTGGGCAAGGCGCGCGCCAAGCAGGACCAGCTGGGCCGTGACCGGTCCAAGGTGCTCCCGCTGCTCATCCATGGCGATGCGGCGTTTGCCGGCCAGGGCGTGGTGGCCGAGTGCTTCGGCCTGTCGGGCCTGAAGGGTCATCGCACCGGCGGCTCGCTGCATTTCATCATCAACAACCAGATTGGCTTCACCACGTCGCCGATCTGGTCGCGATCCTCGCCCTATCCGTCGGACGTCGCCAAGATGATCGAGGCGCCGATCTTCCACGTGAACGGCGATGACCCGGAAGCAGTGGTGTATGCGGCCAAGATAGCGACCGAGTTCCGCCAGACCTTCGGCCACCCGGTCGTGATCGACATGTTCTGCTACCGGCGGTTCGGTCACAACGAGGCCGACGAGCCTGCATTCACCCAGCCGATCATGTACCGGCGCATTGGCAAGCACACGGCGGTCGCCCAGCTGTATGCCAACCGGCTGATCGAGCAGAGCGTGATCTCCGAAGCCGACTACGAGCGGATGAAAGGCGATTTCCGCAAGCGGCTGGAAGACGACTTCGACGCTTCCGACAATTACAAGCCCAACAAGGCGGACTGGCTGGATGGCCGCTGGTCGGGGCTCAAGGCGACCCGGTATGACGATGATCCGCGCCGCGGCAAGACCGGGGTGGACGTCGACCGTCTGCAGAAACTGGGCGGCAAGATCACCCGGGTGCCCGAGGGGTTCAACATTCACCGCACCCTCAAGCGCGTCATCGAGGCCCGCGCAAAGGCCATCTCCGATGGCAGCAACATCGACTGGGCCACCGCGGAATCACTCGCCTTCGCCACCCTTGTGGACGAGGGTGCGAAGGTCCGGCTTTCCGGCCAGGACGTGGAGCGTGGCACCTTCTCGCAGCGCCATGCCGTCTGGGTCGACCAGGAGACGGAAAAGCGCTATGCGCCGCTCAAGCATGTCTCCGGCAAGAAGACCTACGATTTCGAGTGCATCAACTCGATGCTGTCGGAAGAGGCGGTGCTGGGCTTCGAATACGGTTTCTCGCTGGCCGAGCCGCAGGCGCTGGTGTTGTGGGAAGCACAGTTCGGCGACTTCGCCAATGGCGCGCAGGTGGTGTTCGACCAGTTCCTGTCGTCGGGCGAGCGCAAGTGGCTGCGCATGTCGGGCCTCGTCTGCCTGCTGCCGCACGGTTATGAAGGCCAGGGGCCGGAGCATTCCTCGGCGCGGCTTGAGCGCTACCTGCAGATGTGCGCCGAAGACAACATGCAGGTCGCCAACTGCACCACGCCGGCCAACTATTTCCACATCCTGCGCCGCCAGATGCACCGCGACTTCCGCAAGCCGCTGATCCTGATGACGCCCAAGTCGCTGCTGCGGCACAAGCGTTGCGTATCGACACTGGAGGAAATGGGGGCTGAATCGACGTTCCACCGCATCTTGTGGGATGACGCGGAATACGTGCCCGGGTCCACGGTCAAACTGGTCAAGGACGAGAAGATCCGGCGGGTCGTCATGTGTACCGGCAAAGTCTATTACGACCTGCTGGAAGAGCGCGAAAAGCGTGGCATAGACGACATCTACCTGTTGCGCATTGAGCAGCTTTACCCGTTCCCGACGAAGGCGCTGGTGAACGAGCTGATGCGCTTCAAGGACGCGGAGATGGTGTGGTGCCAGGAAGAACCGATGAACATGGGCGCGTGGACGTTCGTCCAGCCTTATGTGGAATGGGTGCTGAACCGGATCGAGGCCAAGCACCGCCGCCCGGCCTATGCAGGGCGTGCCGCGGCCGCCTCGCCGGCCACGGGCCTGATGAGCCGCCACCTCAAGGAGCTGCAAGGTTTCCTTGAAACGGCTCTGGGGCAGGAACAGGTCGAACTGCGTCATCTGATGTGAGACGCGACGAACGTCATTTGAAGGGACGACAAGACATGGCGAACGAAATTCGCGTACCGACGCTGGGCGAGTCGGTGACCGAGGCCACCATCGGCCAGTGGTTCAAGAAGCC
>JAZBOA010000268.1:0-3842 GCA_036350935.1 Anderseniella sp.
GGATTGCTGGAGATGAATCGCTCCGGACGGCATTCAAGATTGGTGAAATTGCAGCGCCCGCCGCCACTTATGCGGATTTTCTCACCCGGATTTGCGTTATGGTCGATAACCAGCACGCTGCCGCCACGAGGGCCGGCCTGTGCGGCGCACATCATCCCCGCCGCCCCGGCCCCAACTATCAAAGTATCAAACAAGTACAACTCGCATGGGCCAGCAGCTTGCCATTACCGTCCACCAGCCGCGCCTCTGACGTCGCCGTGCGCCGGCCCAGGTGAACCACTTCGCCGCGCGCCGCCACCCGGCCCGTATCGGCCGAGATGGCGCGCACCATGTTCACCTTCAGCTCCAGCGTGGTGTAGCCCTTGCCCGCCTCAAGCTGCGTATGAACCGCACAGCCAAGCGCGCTGTCGAGGATCGCGGTGATCCAGCCGCCGTGCACAGTGCCTTGCGGGTTGTAGAAGTCAGCCGACGGGTGCCCTTCGAACACCGCATAGCCGTCGCCCACCTCGATCAGCCGGATCGCCAGCGACTTGTGCAGCGGCGCCTGCCCGCCGCGTTCGTCGATCATGGATTGCAGGTTTTCAAGCCCGCTTCGCGCCGTGTCCAGCATGGCTTCAGAACACCTCGGAGAATGCGATGACGGCACCGCCCGCCACGTCCGGTCCGATGGCATGGCCCGACGGCGTCGGCTGCCAGCCGATGCCCGCAACATCGAGACAAGACAGCGCCACCTCGCGGTTCTGCACCTCGATCCGGTAACCGCCGAACACCGGCCCGTCCTCCAGCGATGGAGCGCCATGGCCATAGGCCTGTGCGAAAGCTTGCGGCTGATAGGCAGTCAGCCAGCCGCGCGGCGTTTCGAAGCGCACCGCATGGGCTTCTTCCTGCACCGGATCCCTTTCCGTGACGGCGCGCAGGAACTGCGCATAATGCAGCGGCTGCTCGCAAACCAGCGCCACTTCCCCGATGCTGACCGCGGTGTTGGCGTGGCGCTGGTACTCGGGCTTCCAGAAATGCTCCGGTGCATGTTGCTGGCAGGTAAAGAACGCCGCGCGCGGCATGTCGGCATGGGTCACGAAAGCCAGCGAAAAGCCCACCGTCACCTCTTCGCCGCCCGGCAACCGGGCAATTCTCGAAAAGTCGAACGGCTCGTAGGTGTCCAGGCCCGCATCGGCGAACCCCTGCTGGTCGGCGCGCGCGTCGAAGCTTTCGAACACCAGCATCGAGGCGCCTTCGCGGCCGCCCTCCATGTAGGCCTGGTTGAAGCGCGCAAACGAGAAGTGACCGTCTTGCGCCGGCGGGATCAGGTGCGGGTTGGGCAGATGCAGGAATTCGATGAAAAACCCGTCCAGTTGCACCAGCGAGTTGCCGGTGCCGAACGGATGCTCTGCCGGCGGCGTCAGGGTGAAACCCGCCTGCGCCATGGTCAACCGCAGGCCCTCGAAGTCCTGCACGCAATGAACGATGTGATCGAGCCCTCGCATGTCTGTCCTGTCCTGATGTTGTGCCAGCCAGTTTGACCTAGCACATGGTGGCAACGGCGCAAAAGTTTTCGCGCGGGGAGCATGACAAGGATTGGTCCTTGTGCTTAAACAGCCGCACCACCATCACTCCCGGGAGACAGCGATGAAACTCAGCGGCTTCAAGGCACTTACGTTCGATTGTTACGGCACCCTGATCGATTGGGAAACCGGCATGTTCGAAGGTCTGAAACCACTCACCTCGCGCCTGCCCACGCCACTTTCCCGCGACCAGGTGCTGGAGGCCCATGCCCGCCACGAGTCGGCGCAGCAGCGCTGGACGCCGGGCTACCGCTATTCCCACCTGCTCTCCATCGTCTACAAGCGCCTTGCCGAGGATTGGGGCCTGTACGCATCTCCGGAGGAATGCGCAGCCTACGGCGCCTCGGTGGTCAACTGGCCGGCCTTCCTGGACTCCGCCGAAGCCCTCGCCTATCTCAAGCAACACTACAAGCTGGTCATCCTGTCCAACGTCGACAATGTCAGCTTCGCTGCCAGCAACGCGAAGCTGGGGGTGGAGTTCGACGCCATCTACACCGCCGAGGACATCGGCTCCTACAAGCCGTCCGACCGCAATTTCGATTACATGGTGGAACATCTGGCCGCCCGCGGGCTTTCCAGGAAGGACATCCTGCATACCGCCGAGAGCATGTTCCACGACCACGTGCCGGCCGCCCGGCACGGGCTTACCTCGTGCTGGATCTACCGCCGCCACGACAAGCAGGGCTTCGGCGCCACCATGAACCCCGGCGCCCTGCCCGACGTGGCCTTCCGCTTCAATTCCATGGCCGAACTGGTTGAAGCCCACAAGGCGGAGATCAACAGCTAGCCGATCGTCCGTCTCAGCACGTCCAGCCAGTTGTCCCGGCAAATCCTGCCGACCAGCGCATCACCATAGCCCGCCTGCCGCATCGCCCCCACCAGCGCCGGCAGGCCGGATACGTCGCCGATCTCGGCAGGGATCAGCGCCCCGTCGAAATCGGAGCCCAGCGCCACGCCGCCCTCGCCCAGCTTCTCCAGCATGTAGTCGAGATGCCGGATCATGGTGGTCAGCGGCGTGTCGGACGCCTGCCGCCCGTCTTCGCGCAGGAACGGCACCGCGTAGTTCAGCCCTGCCACGCCGCCGCTATCGCGGATCGCATCGAGCTGCCAGTCCATCAGGTTCCGCGACGAGTTGGACAGCGCATGCACGTTGGAGTGCGTCGCCACCAGCGGCTTTGTGCTGATCTTTGCAATGTCGCGAAAGCCTTCGGCGTTCATGTGCGACAGGTCCACCAGCACGCCAAGCTCGTCACAGCGCTTCACCAGCGCCTTGCCGGCGTTCGACAGGCCGGAGCCCACTTCCGGACTGGCGGGAAAGCTGAACGGCACGCCGGAACCGAAGATGTTGGGCCGCGACCATACCGGGCCGATGGAGCGCAAACCTGCCGCGTAAAGCACCTCCAGCTCGCCAAGGTCCGGCCCGATGGCCTCGGCTCCTTCGATGTGCATGATCGCGGCGATGGCGCCTGAGGCTTGCGCCTGCTCGATGTCGGCCACGTTCCTGCACAGGCGGATGGCGTCGGGCCGAGCGGCGCACATGCGCAGCAGGATCGCCGCCATCTCGAATGCCGCCACCCTGGCCCAGCCAGAATCCACCGGCCCGATTGGCGGTTCGTGGCACACTGCGCCATCGTCCTTGTCGAGGTGAATGTCCCTGGTGGCCGGCGCATAGATGGCGAAGAACCCGCCCGCCATGCCGCCGGCGCGGGCGCGGGGCAAGTCGATATGCCCGCCCTCGTCCCCGTCGAGGAAGCGGCGGCCCTCGCGGTCATTGTTGAGCCAAAGCCTGAGCAGGGTGTCGTTATGACCGTCGAAGACTGGTTGCATGATGGTTCCTGGCGTAAAAGATCACAGGCGGCAAGTCTGCGGCGGAGGAGCCGCCTGATCAACCGTGATCTGCACCGTCACAGGGAGCCACGGCTAATGGATTTCTCCACCGGCCACTGCGGCCACGAGGAAGAACTCGTCGCCCTGTTCACCAGCACCTTCACCGCATCGGAAGGCGCGGATGAAGGTACGCTGATTGGTGGCCTGGTGCGCAACCTGCTGTCCGGCGCGGCGGACGATGACCTGCACGTCTTCACCGCCCGCGCTGACGGCGTCATCATTGCCGCCGCGATCTTCTCCCGCATGGCCTACAGCGAAGACCCGCGCACCGTGTTCATTCTTTCGCCCCTGGCCGTGGCCCCCTCCCACCAGCGCCAGCGGATCGGGCAACAGCTTGTTGCCTATGCACTCGCCGCGCTTCGCGGCATGGGGGTTGATGTAGCCGTCACCTAC
>JAZBOA010000269.1:0-4897 GCA_036350935.1 Anderseniella sp.
ACGAGATTGGCCTCATGGGAGAGTTCCTCGAACAGATCCTGAGGGTCCTCGCCCGCGGCGATGCGCTGGTTGACCAGATCTTCGAGTGCTTCTTTGAAACTGGTAGCCATGATGTCCTCCGTTAATGGTTGCTCCGCTTTAAAGTCTAGCAGCCCCCAGGGCCATGGACCGGGTGGATTCTGGCGCGACACCAGGGCATGGGTGCCCCGGCGGCCCGCTGCCGCCGATCAGATCGCCAACGCCTTGAGCAAGGCATCCCGGGCGTCGAGGTAGTAGTGGATGGTAATCCTGGCCGCCAGATCGTCGGGCAGGTCATTCAACTGCCTCCGGCTGTTGATCGGCATCAGGATGCTGCCGGCACCCTTCTCGATGGCCGCTTCAACCACCGCCACGGGGTTGAAGAGGGTTTCGAGGGAGCCCCCCAGGTTCAGGCCACCGCTGACAGCAAAGCCGCCCTTGATGCTCTTCTGGAGGAGCGATGAGCACAGCGCGAGCAGTACGCCGACGCCGACCGCGGCGCCGCTCTTGGCGCTGTCGAATGCCCGCAGTTGGACCGTAAACTCGTGCTGGCGCGGCTCGCGGTCACCAACCAGCTCCTTCGCCCGCGCGTAGAGGTTTTGCTCGGCGCACCGAACACTTTCCTTGAACGGCGGTGGTGCCGGTTGGTTCAGAATCTTCACCCCGCTGCCCGGTCCTTCCGCGATGTCCACCTGATACAACCCTGGGTTTTCGTCGCCACCACCGCCAGAAATTACCCAGACCTGTCCCGGCGGCAGCGGATCGCTGCCGATACTGTTCTCGCTGTAAAGCTCGGGCGTGGCCACGAACTTCTCCACCCCGTCTTCGCCCATCGCATAGCTGAACTGGGTATTGCGAAATTCGGCGGAACCGATGCGCTTTTGCTGCTCCTTGACCCGCCGGCGGCACTCCAGCGCCAGGCGCAGCGCCCACTCCAGCACCTCGTCGGAGACGGGGACCTCCGGATTCGGCGAGACCAGCTTGATCAGGCCGCTCACGGTCTTCTGGACGCCCGTCGTGTCGCGTCCGCTCAGGGCGCCCCCCAGATGCAGGCGCCCTTGGAGGGCGCTTTGCCGGCTCTGGCGCCGCAACTGGTTCCAGCATTCGGAGAGAAAATCGCTGACCAGACCGAAGTGATTGGTCAGCAGGTCGCGGCTGACCTTGGGCAAATCCCAGCCGGGCAGATAGGCGTGGATACGATCCATGAAGGCCGTATCGTCCCGCATCTCGGGCGGCAGCGGGCCGAAGAGGTGGCCCACCCGCTGCTGATGCTGTACGTCCACCTCGAAGTTGCCCACCATCACCACGCCGCCATCGGCGCGGATGCTCTCCTTGCCGCGACTGAACTCGCCGGACTCCATGTAGCCCTTCATGATGTTCACGCCATCCTTCTGGTCGAAGGACACGCCGGAGATCTCATCGAAGCAGACCACGTCGTATTGGCAGACCAGGCCGCGCTGACCGTTGGCATTGTTGACGAACATGCGCGCGACCGTCGCCTTGCCGCCCGAAATCAGGTGGGCATAGGGCGAGACTTGCTGGAACAGGTGGCTCTTGCCGGTGCCACGGGGCCCGAGTTCCACCAGGTTGTAGTTGCGCTCCACGAACGGCACCATGCGCAGCAGCATCATGTCGCGGGCACGGGGGCTGAGTTGTTCCGGCTCCATGCCGATGCTGCGAATCAGGAAATGCTGCCACTCCGCCGTGGCAAAGGCCTCCCGGCCCTGATAGAGCGCCGGCAGCACCTCGCGCTTGGACAACTGGATCTCGCGCAGCGAGTCAATGCCGAAGGGGCGGCCATTCTTCTCCTGGGCGATGGTCGGGTCGTAGGCAAGCTCGACCTCGGCATAGAAGCCGCCGGTGAGCATGCGTTCGTTGCCGTGGACCATCGCTTCACCGATGCGCACATCCTTCAATTGCAGGCTCGGCAAGGTGGCCAGGAACGAATCGGATGCCGCATCCAGCCGCGCGGTGATGATGTCGATCAGCTTGACATGTCCCTTTTCCTTGGCGCGCGCCTTGAACAGCTCATGCTCACCGGCGCGGATGGTCTTTTCGCCGAGCTGGCGCTCGACAATCTTGAGACCTTCGGCGATTTCCTCCTCGTCCACCGAGGCGCAATAGCGCCCCAGCAGAAACTCGGCCACATAGGTTGGGACCGGGTATTGCCACTTGAATTTGCGCACCAGATCCTTGCGCACCACGTAGCCTTCAAAGGCCCGGGTGGCAATCGTATCGATGGCGTCCAGTGGTTGGCTCATGAGGTCAGTTTCCAAGTTGGGTGGACAGGGAATGAATCACCTGCCCCGCAGCATCCAGCAGAACGATTTCGGCCTCTTTGCCGATGTCGGCATCGTCTTCGAGGAACACCGTCACCTTGCCGTCCGGCGTGGTTTCACGCGCCTGCTTGTCCGTAAGCAGCGAGGTGTTCGCGTCGGCTTGGCTGGTGCGGACATCCACCCGCACGCCGGCACAAGCTCCGCCGACCGACACCCGGCATTTGGCCCCGGTCCACTTGGCTGCCAGCAGCCGGGCCGAGGCTCCCGTCGGCCGCGCGGCCTTCACGCGCAGCACGGGGGTCACCATTTCCTGCAGCGACACGCCGCCATGGGAATACTCGATGCCGGCGCGAAAGCTGCCGGCGCCCGGCGGGCTGGCCATCATGACGGCGGGATTCCAGTGCCACTTGAACGCCAGGGCATCCGTCTGGGCATCGGCCTTCAGGGCGGCGCACCGCGTCCAGCGGGTTTCCGTCAGAAATGCCTTCAGTTCGATCTTCGGCAAGCCATTGGGCACCAGCACCCAGCCGTGATCCGTCACTACCACCACCTCGGTCCAGCCGGCCTGGAGCAGAGCGCCGATCCGGCTGACCAGATCGCGGACCTCCCCTTCAACGCTGCGAGCGAGCTTCCAGCCCTCCGTGTGCCCGCGCTTGTCCAGCGCGCCGGCCTCCGTCCAGGCCCAACCGGCGGGGTCTCCGGTTTCGTCTGGGTCAAGGACCTGCCATCCGCGCCCCTTCAGGGCGGTCATAAAGCGCTCCTGCGTCAGCAGTTGCCCCGTGGACACCAGCCGTGTGGCGAATTCATCGCTCGCCTCGCCCCCCTGCACCGCGTCGGCAATCGGTGACGCGGCGGGCTTGGCGGTGGCCGTCACCGACGGGATGGCCGACCACTCCCAGTCCTGGGTGGATTCGATCCCCGCCGCCGCCAGCTTCGCGGCCAACTGCTGGGCCACGTCCATGCGCAGTCCGTCGGCAAACACGACCAGCCGCCCCGCCACCGCTTCGATGGGCTTGGCGCGTCTGGACACCGCCTGGCCGTGGGCGTGAATCAGTTGTTGCAGGTGGCGGGCGGTCGCTTCCAGCCAAGGCAGATAAAGGGCCCGCACCGTCCCCAGCACGGCACCGTGCTGCTCGGGCGAGCCGCAGGCCGCCATGGTCGCCAGGGCCGCGGCGTCCACCCGCCAGCCGTCGCTGGCATAAGCCGCGGCATAGGCCTCCGGGGTCGGGCCGCCGGGCGCACCCTGGCAAAGCCTGGCCAGTTCCGCCAGCGGCGCCAACGCCGTCGCCAGTGGGCTGAGCCCCAGCGCTTGCCAGGGGTAGGCACGCCGCTCCGCGTGCTGCTGCTCCAGTGCCGCGACCCGGCGGATCACCTCATCCTGCGGGCGATCCACCAGCGACGCCAACGCCTGCTGCAACTTCCGCTCTTCGCTCTCGTTGAGGTTCGGCCAGACCTCGGCGGAATCAAACAGGCTCGGGTTTTTCGGTGTGGCCCGCTTCAGCCATTCCACGATGCCGGGCCAATTCGCCGGCGTCTCGGCAAAACGCTGCCAGACCTTGCCCCAATGACTCGTCCGCGCGGCCAGCAAGGCCGCCGCCTTCAGCGGGCCGTCCTTGGCCGGATCGAAGCCGGCATCCGCCTTGCTTCGCTGGCAGAATGCCTTCCATTCGACGTTTGAGCGAGCCTGTTTGAACGCCTCCGGATCGCTCAGCCAGCGCAGCAGCAGCCCGGTCGCATCCGGCGCCACCAGGGCGTTGAAAAACTCCGCATCCAGCCGCCGGCCCTGCAACTGGCTGATCGGTTGGTCCATCAGGGAGGGCAGGGCGCCGGCCAGCGCATCGAGCGAGGCCTGGTCCTTGGCCACCTCCAGATCCAGGCCACCATGTTTGGAAACCAGAAAGGCATAGGGCGTCCATTCCTTGCCGTTCACATGCAGCCACAGGGTGCCGCGATACTGCAACTCCACCAGGGCGGCGAGTTCCTGGGGACAATCCTCAGCCGCCCGCAACTGGTCGCGGCTGATGCCTGGCAGGTACAGGATCGGCGTCACCCCCACGGGCGGCGCACCCTCCACCAGGCGTGCCTCGATGCAGCGCAGCCACAGCGCCGGCCCCGTGCGCTTTCCCGGCACGTAACCGCCGAGCAGAAACAGCTCCGGCAGCAGCGCCTGCAACTCGGGCATCACCCCTTCCCACAAGCGCTCGGGATCGGTCCAAAGCACCGCGCAGGGCGCGACCTGATCGCCGGCGGCGTAGGACTGGGCGAGGTTTCGCAAGGCCGCGACCAGGCGCTGGGCAAGCGTATCACTCATGCTTCATGCCCCTGCTCGAATCCCCAGCCAGCGCCGCTCCTCGACTCGCAACTCCGGGCGGCTGGTATGCACGAAGACAAACTCGCGGGCGGGATACGCTCGATGAAGACGCCGGTAGGCGGCAAAGGCGGCGGCGCCATCGGGGCATTTCTCCACCACGGTCATGTCGTCGCCCACGAAGACATCGCCCTCCTCATGGAATTGGATCGCCTCGACGACCAGCCACGCGTTGGGATGCTCGGCTCGAACCTCTGCCCACTTCATTAGTACCTCCTGGCGCTACAGAAAG
>JAZBOA010000270.1:0-16158 GCA_036350935.1 Anderseniella sp.
GTGGCGCGCGCTGCACCCTTATGTGAACGGCAAGCCGGCAAACTGAACCACCTTCACGCTACCGCCAGCACGTCTTCGGTGATGCCGGTGATGGCCCCGGCGCCGCCTGCAATGATGGCGGCAAGCGCGGTAACGTGCAGCAGGTGGAGCTTAGAGAAATAGTCGAACATCTGCGCCTTGCGGGCGGCGTCAGGCGCATTGCGGCCGCGCGCGGCAAGCGCCTGCTTGCCCAGTCCGTAGGCCCCCAGCGTCAGGCCGAACTGGCGAAGGTATGGCGTGGCGGCGGCAACGGCGCGTTCGTCGCCATCCATCAGCCACTTGCCAAGCAGGCGCGTGGTTGAGCCGAACGCCTTGACTGCATCGGCCAACCCCGCGCCCGGTTCGCCCAGCTCGCGCGCCAGATGCGCCATGTCGGCAATCAGCGCCTCGACGGCGCCGCCACCGTCCAGCGGCAGCTTGCGGATGACGAGATCGAGCGCCTGGATGCCGTTGGTGCCCTCATAGATGGGGGTGATGCGGGCATCACGCAGATGCTGGGCTGCCCCGGTCTCCTCGATGAACCCCATGCCGCCATGGATCTGGATACCGTCGGAGGCCACCTCGACGCCGATGTCCGTCGAGAACGCCTTGGCGACCGGCGTAAGCAGCGCGGCCAGGTCGGCCTGCCGCTCGCGCTCGTCCTCCCGCAGGGCATGGCGCGACAGGTCGATGGCGCGGGCGCACAGGTAACAGATGGCGCGGGCTGCCTGCACCCTGGTCTTCATGTCCATCAGCATCCGGCGCACGTCCAGATGTTCGATGATGGGCGCCGGCTCACGCTGACCCTTGCGGCGTCCCTGCCTGCGCTCCTTCGCAAAGGCGAGAGCCTGCTGGTAGGCGCGCTCGCCAATGGCCACACCCTGCATGCCCACATGCAGACGGGCATTGTTCATCAGCGTGAACATGCAAGTGAGGCCACGGTTTTCCTCGCCAACCATCCAGCCGATGGCGCCACCGCCGTCGCCATAGCGCATGGTGCAGGTGGGCGAGCCATGAATGCCAAGCTTGTGCTCAAGCCCGATGCATTTGACGTCATTGCGCTTGCCGGGCGTGCCATCATCATTGGGCAGGAACTTGGGCACCAGGAACAGCGAGATGCCGCGCGTCCCTTCCGGTGCATCGGGAAGCCGCGCCAGCACAAGGTGAATGATGTTGCCGGTCAGATCATGCTCGCCATAGGTGATATAGATCTTGGTGCCGGTGATAGAGTAACTGCCGTCGCCGTTGGGGCGAGCTTGCGTTTTCACGCCGGACAGGTCCGAGCCCGCCTGCGGCTCGGTGAGGTTCATGGTGCCGGTCCATTCGCCCGGCACCATCTTCGGCAGGTAAAGCTGCTTCAGTTCATCAGTGGCATGCTCCTTGATCGCTTCCACGGCGCCCTGCGTCAGCAGCGTACCTATGCCATAGGCGTTGGCGGCGGTGTTCCACAACTCCTGCACTGCCAGCGAAACAAGTGTCGGCAGGCCTTGCCCGCCGAACTCCGCCGGCGCCGGCAAGGCCCCCCAGCCGGCCTCGACCCACTGGCCGTAGGCGTCCTTCCAGCCCGGCGCGGTGGTGACCTCATGGGTTGCCGTGTCGAGCGTGCAGCCGTGCCGGTCGCCGGCCTGGTTGAGCGGAGCAATCACCTCGGCGGCAAACCGGCCGGCTTCTTCAAGCACTGCAGCAACCAGGTCATAGGACAGCTCGCCGAACACGCCGTCACCGATCAGCCCGTTGAGGTCCGCGACGTCGTTGAGCGTATCGAGCAGGGTGGTGGTGTGCGGGGTGAACATGCCCTGGGCATCCTGATGGTTTTGCTTGACTGTCAACAACCTATCACGGCAAGCCAGTCGCCTGACCGGCAACATTGCGCAGTTTCTACGATCCGAAATGACCATCGTCACGACCGACATCGAACAGGCCGCAGAAGCGCTCCGGCGCGGCGAGCTGGTGGCGTTCTCAACCGAGACCGTCTATGGCCTCGGCGCTGACGCCACCAATGGAAAGGCCGTGGCCGCCATCTACGAGGCGAAGGGCAGGCCCAGTTTCAACCCGCTGATCGTGCACGTGCCGTCGCTGCAGGCGGCACTGCACCTCGGCCGGTTCAACGCCGATGCCCGCAAGCTGGCGCACGCCTTGTGGCCGGGACCGCTGACCATCGTGGTGGAACGCAGCCCTGACTGTCCGGTGAGCGAGCTGGTGAGCGCCGGCCTGACATCCATCGCCATTCGCGTGCCGGGCCATGACGGGGCGCGGGCATTGCTGGCGTCGGCGGGCGTGCCGGTGGCCGCACCATCGGCCAACCGGTCGGGGCAGATTTCGCCGACAAGGCCCGAGCATGTGCTGGCGGGTCTTGGGGGCCGCATCTGGGGCGTGCTGGACATGGGACCGTGCGAGGTGGGGCTTGAGTCCACCATCGTCGCCTGCCTCGATGATGAGACGGTGCTGCTGAGACCCGGCGGCGTGTCGCGCGAGCAGCTTGAGGCGGTGCTGGGCAAACCGGTGCTGACTGCACAGGCCAATAGCGAAGCGCCTGTGGCCCCCGGCCAGCTCGAAAGCCACTATGCGCCCCATGCCCGGGTCCGGCTAAACGCCACCTCGGTCCGCGAGGGCGAAGTGATGCTTGGCTTCGGACCGGTGGACGGCGCGCTGAACCTGTCGCCATCCGGCGACCTCAAGGAAGCCGCCGCCAACCTGTTCGCCATGCTGCACGCGCTCGACACCACGGGGGTCGACGCCATCGCCGTGGCCCCGGTTCCGGACCATGGGCTGGGCGCGGCCATCAACGACCGGCTCAACCGCGCCGCCGCACCGCGCTAGACGCGATCACCTGACCCCACTATCGTGCCAGCCCATGCTCGATCCAGATCTTATCGCCCGGTTCTCCGCCATCGTCGGCGCTCACAACGCGCTGACCGCCGAAGCTGACATTGCGCCCCATCTGGTCGAACCGAGGGCCAAGTTCACCGGCAAGTCGCGGCTGGTTCTGAAACCGGGAACGACGGAAGAGGTCGCTGCGATCCTCAAGCTTGCCAACGAGACAGGCACTGCCATCGTGCCGCAAGGCGGCAATACCGGGCTCGTGGGCGGGCAGATACCGCTGGGTCCCGAGGTGGTAGTGTCGCTCAGCCGGATGAACCGCATCCGCCACCTGGAGGAAGCCGACAGCGTGATAACCGTGGAAGCCGGTGTTACCCTTGCACACGCGCAAGAGGCGGCGGAGCGCAAGGGGTTGATGTTTCCGCTGTGGATCGCCTCGCAAGGGACCGCCCAGGTTGGCGGCAACCTGTCGACCAATGCCGGCGGCATCAACGTCATCGCCTACGGCAACACCCGCGACCTGTGCCTGGGGCTTGAGGTGGTGCTGGCGTCTGGCGAGGTGTGGAACGGGCTCAAGAGCCTGCGCAAGGACAATACCGGCTATGACCTGAAGCACCTGTTCATTGGCGCGGAAGGCACGCTCGGCATCATTACCGCCGCGTCGATGAAACTGCTGCCCAGGCCATCGGACCGTGCAACCGTGTTCGCGTCCGTTGGTTCGCCGGCGGATGCGCTGGCGCTGCTGTCGCTGGTGAGGAAGATGAGCGGGGCCGCCGTGGTGGCCTTCGAGATCATGCCGCGCTCGGGCCTCGACATGGTGATCGCCCACGCCGGCTGCCGCGACCCGCTGCAGGCGCCGTCCGAGTGGTACGTGCTGTTCGAGCTGGCAGGCTTCAATGATGCCCCGCAGATGGAAGAGGCAGCGGCCGCCATTCTCGCGGTGGCCTTCGAGGAAGGGCTGGTCGCCGACGCCACCATCGCCACGAGCGGCCAGCAGGCGGGCGAGCTGTGGCGATTGCGCGAGATGATGTCGGAGGTGCAGCGGCTCGAAGGCGGCTCCATCAAGCACGACATCTCTGTGCCGGTGTCGAAGGTGCCCGAGTTTCTCGATGCCGCCACGGCCAGGGTCAGGCAGATGATCCCCGGCTGCCGGCCGGTGCCGTTCGGCCACATCGGCGATGGCAACATCCACTTCAACATCTCGCAGCCGGTGGGTGCTGACCGGGAGGCGTTCCTTGCCCGCTGGGAAGACGTGAACCATGAGGTGCACGCCATCGTGCGCGGGCTTGGCGGCTCGATCAGCGCCGAGCACGGCATCGGCACCCTGAAGCGCGACGAACTCGCCGCCACCAAGCAGCCGGTCGAGATTGCGATGATGCGCGGCGTCAAGGCCCTGCTGGACCCCAACGGCATCATGAACCCTGGCAAGGTATTGTGAGCGATGGCGAGCATTGAACACCGGCCGGTGCGCGACGAGGAGGTCGCCAGCCTGATCGAACTGTGGAAGGTGTGCGATCTGGTCAGGCCCTGGAACGAGCCTGAGAAGGACATTGCCTTTGCCCGGTCCGGCCCGGCTTCCGACGTGCTGGTGGCAATGGACGGGGATACGGTCATCGCCTCGGTGATGGTCGGCCACGATGGTCATCGCGGCATCGTCTATTACGTCGCCACCCACCCGGACTATCAGCGAAAGGGCCTCGGCAAGGCCACCATGCGGGCCGCCGAGCACTGGCTCACCCAACGCGGCGTGTGGAAGCTCAACCTGCTGGTGCGGGCGGAGAACGAGGTGGTGCGCGGCTTCTACGAGGCGCTGGGCTACGAGGTGGAGCCGCGTCTGTGCATGGCCCGCAAGCTGATTGGCAACTAAAGAAGCTTCAGCTGATCGTCTGCCTTTGGTTCGGGCTCCGGCCTTTCGACGGCTTCAGGCTTGCGGCGTTGCGGCCTGGGCATTTCGGTTTTGCAGGCGATGAAATACTCGTCGCGCACCGGCTGCATCAGGTCCACCACGTCCTTGCCATCCGGGCGCGAATGATCCAGCCAGCGGGTGAAGTCCTGCGGTTCGATCACCACCGGCATGCGGGTATGGATCGGCTCCATCATGGCGTTCGGTGCCGTGGTCAGGATGGCCGCACTTTCCAGTTCAGACCCGTCTGGCGCCATCCAGTGTTCCCAGATGCCGCCAAAGGCGAACAGTTCCTCGCCCGGCCTGGTGATGTGAAACGGCTGCTTGCGGCCCGGCACGTCACCCTTCCACTCGTAGAACCCGTCCGCCGGAATGAGGCAGCGGCGGCGGCGGATGGCATGGCGGAACGACGGCTTTTCAAACACCGTTTCGGAGCGGGCATTGATCAGCGGCTTGCCGGGCTTCATTTCCTTCGTCCATGACGGCACGAAGCCCCAGCGCACCAGCGCAAAATGCCGGTCGTCCCTTTCTCCGCGCACGATGGCAATGGGCTGGCCGGGCGCAACGTGCTGGCGCGGCGGGAAGTTGGGCTGCTCGGGATAACCGAACAGCGCCTTCACCTCTTCCGGAGACTTGCGAAAGCTGTACAGACCGCACATAACGCGGGCCACTGTGCCACGGCCCTGACCGGAAATGAACACCCCATGACCCGCGCCATCGTGAAGCCCCTGCCCGGCGTCTCGGCCTTCGTGGCGCGTGACGGGCGCGTGCTGCTGGTGAAGCGCAACAAGAAGGCTGGCTATGGCATGTGGAGCCTGCCGGGTGGCCACGTCGAGCCGGGCGAGAAGGCGCGTGACGCGGTGGTGCGTGAGCTGGCCGAGGAAACCGGCATCACCGCCCGGGTGGAACGCATTCTGGACGCCATCGACATCATCCACCGGGGCGAGGACGGCGATATCGCATTCCACTACCTGATCTCGTGCTTCCTGTGCCGCTGGGAAGCCGGCGAACCGGTTGCCGGCGACGATGTGTCGGATGCCCGCTGGGTGCATCCGGAAGAGTTTGGCAGCCTGACCATGACGCCGGGCACAGCGGATTTCATCAGCGCTGCTCTCGAAAGCCTCACGCAGAACTGATTGGCGCGTGTGCAACGGCGCGCGCGATAGTGCCGCTTCCAAAGCGAAGGGGATTGCCATGCGCCTCCACTTGCATGTCCTGCTTGCAGTTATGCTGTGGCTGCTGCCCGTTGCCGCCAGCGCCCAGACTCTTGATCCTGCCGACAAGTTCAAGCGCATGGGCTGGAGCGGTACGGACTTCACCAGGACTGCGGTGGACCTGAACGAGGTGATATCGGGAGGGCCGCCGCGCGACGGCATTCCGCCCATCGACGAGCCGCAGTTCGTGGCGGTTTCCGAAGACAAGGACCTGGTTGATCGCGAGCCGGTGATGTCGGTGGAGATCGGCGGCGATGCCCGCGCCTATCCGCTTCGCATCATGATCTGGCACGAGATCGTCAACGACACGGTGGGCGGCATTCCGGTGTCCGTCACCTATTGCCCGTTGTGCAATGCGGCCATCGTGTTCGACCGGCGGGTGGACGGCAAGGTGCTGGACTTCGGCACCTCCGGCCTGCTGCGCCACTCGGATCTCATCATGTATGACCGGCAAAGCGAAAGCTGGTGGCAGCAGTTCACCGGCGAGGCGATTGCCGGGGCTATGACGGGAACGGCGCTGACCATGGTGCCGGCGAGGCTGGAAAGCTGGCTGGAATTCAGGAGCCGCCAACCTGCCGGCAAGGTGCTGGTGCCGAACGATCCGGGCATGCGCAACTACGGGCGGAACCCCTATTTCCGCTATGACAGCTCGGCCAAGCCCTTCCTCTACAATGGCCAGATGCCGGAAGGCGTACCGCCGATGGAGCGGGTGGTGGTGTACCGGCAGGACGGCAAGGTGCATGCGGTGGCGCTGTCGCTGCTGGCAGCCGAACAGGAATTGATGCACGGCGGCGTCCACATGCAGTGGAGCGCCGGCCAGGCCTCCGCGCTGGACACCACCGACATCGTGAATGGCCGCGACGTTGGCTCCGTGACGGTGCGCAGGAAGTTGGCTGACGGCAGCTGGCAGGACATGGTCCACGACGTCACCTTTGCCTTCGTGGTGGAGGCATTTCACCCCGGAACCACGATCCGCAACAAGTAACCTTGCCGCGTTAACCTTTTGGCAAGGAAGCAGGTGAGCCGCCGGAATGTCGTGATAATGTCACGCCCAACAGAGCAGCAGGAGACGGACCCGCAAGGCGCGGCGTGCTCCAAGTTGCCGGGTGGGATTTATGACAAGCCGCAAAGACAAGCTGCCTGCGCAAGGGTCTGACGTGATTGTGCCGGAGGACGACGGGTCCGCCCAGGCCCAGATGAACCGTCAGGCGGCGCTGCGCTACATTCTCGATGCCTGGGAAGAAGCCGTGTATGACGGCCTTGATCCCGATTGCGTCGCCACCGCCGCCATCTTCGCCGCCCTGTCGGACATGATCGCCACCTATGGCGAGGAACCGGTTGCCGTCATGGCCGAACGGCTGCCGGAGCGCATCCGCAACGGCGAATTCACCGTGCTGCGCAAGATTCATTAACGGCTTTTCCCGAGCCCACTCTCCCGTCATTCCAGTGAATGCTGGAATCCAATGGACTGCTTCAGCAGACTGCGACCGTGGTTATTGGACCCCAGCCTGCGCTGGGGTGACGACTTGCGACAACAAGGGCAACTTGCCGTTAGGCGATGTCCACCACGACGCGCCCACGCACCTTGCCGGCGATGATGTCAGCGCCCGCGGCAATGACCTCATCGAGCTTGATGTGCGTGGTCAGCGCATCCAGCTTGGCCATGTCGAGGTCTTTCGCCAGCCGGGCCCAGGCCTGTTCGCGGCGCGGCTTCGGGCACATCACCGAGTCCACCCCGATCAGCCTGACGCCGCGCAGGATGAACGGCGCCACCGAAGTGGGCAGGTCCATGCCCTGCGCAAGGCCGCAGGCCGCAACCACGCCGCCATAGTTCATCTGCGACAGCACGTTGGCCAGCGTGGTGGAGCCGACCGCATCGATGCAGGCCGCCCAGCGCGACTTGGCCAACGGCTTGGGCGGGGTGTTGAATTCCTCACGGTCAATGATGCTGCTTGCGCCGAGACCCTTCAGGAAGGCTTCTTCCGAGGTGCGGCCGGTGGAGGCGGTCACCGAGTAGCCCAGCTTCGACAGGATGGCGATGGCCACCGAGCCGACGCCGCCTGCAGCACCCGTCACCAGCACCTCGCCCGAGGCAGGCGTGATGCCCTGTTCTTCCAGCGCCATGACGCACAGCATCGAGGTATAGCCGGCGGTGCCGATGGCCATGGCGTGGGCGGCGTCCATGCCGGCAGGCATTTTCACCAGCCAGTCGCCCTTGACGCGGGCGCGCTCGGCAAGGCCGCCGGAGTGCCCCTCGCCCACGCCCCAGCCGTTGAGGATCACCGCATCGCCGGGCTTGTAGTCCGGGTTGTCCGAGGAGGCCACGGTGCCGGCAAAGTCGATGCCGGGGATCAGCGGAAACTTGCGGATGATCGGCGCCTTGGCGGTAAGCGCCAGGCCGTCCTTGTAGTTGACGGTGGAGTGCGTCACGTTCACCGTCACGTCTCCGTCCATCAGGTCGGCGTCGGTCAGGGTGACCAGGCTGGCGGTCTGCTTGTCGTTAACCTTGTTGATCTGGATGGCGCGGAACGTGTCTGACATGGACGAAACTCCCGGTGAGCTTGTGGGGATGTGGCTTGAACGTGCTCCCCGGCTTACGTAAATCTGCACCGTCAAGCAAGTGCCAAGGACCCTGAAACCATGCCTGCAAACATCGCCAGCCTCAGCAATCGCGCGGTGATCAGCCTGAAGGGCGAGGAAACACTGGCTTTCCTGCAAGACCTGATCACGGCGGATGTGGCAGGATTGAAGCCGGGAGAGGCCGCGCACACAGGCCTGCTGACGCCGCAAGGCAAGATCCTGTTCGATTTCTTTGTCGCCGCAACGCCTCAAGGCGCGCTGATCGATTGCGACGCTGGCCAGCGCGATGCGCTGCTACAACGCCTCGCCATGTACAAGCTGCGCCGCGCCATCGAGATCCGAACAGAAGACGGGCTTGGCGTTGCTGCGGCCTGGGGCGAGGGAGAAGTGCCGGCCATCGACGGGGCGCGGGCGTTTGCCGACCCGCGGCTGGCGGACCTCGGCCGGCGCATCATTGCAACTGCCGGCGCGCTGGACAGCGCCGCCAATGCCAGCGCCGAAGACTATGCGTCCATGCGCATGGCGCTCGGCGTGGCCGATAGCGCGGAGATCGGTTCAGGCCAGATGTTTCCGCACGAGGCCAATTACGACCAGTTCGGCTCGGTCGATTTTCGCAAGGGTTGCTATGTGGGCCAGGAAGTGGTGTCACGCATGCAGCATCGCGGCACGGCGCGCAGCCGTATCGTGCCGGTCGAGGCAGCAGATGACCTGCCCGCCCCCGGCGCGGCTGTCCATGCGGGTCAACGCCAGTCCGGCAGCTTGCTGGCCTGCGCCGGCCGGCGCGGGCTGGCGCTGATCCGGCTGGACAGGGCGGCGGCAGCGAATGCCGATGGCAGCGGACTGTCGGTTGACGGTCTCGCGCTCACCATGCACAAGCCGTCGTGGGCGCGCTGGGCTGATCCGGCCGCCGCTGGCGAAGGCGAGGACTGATGGGCTGGGAACATTCGCTGATCACCCACGAAGACGGGCTTGACCGCTGCGGCTGGTGCGGCACCACGCCGGACTATGTGGCCTATCACGACACCGAGTGGGGCGTGCCGGAATACGATGGCAGGGCCTTGTTCGAGAAGCTGTTGCTGGACGGGTTTCAGGCAGGGCTGTCGTGGATCACCATCCTGCGCAAGCGCGACAATTACCGCGCCGCCTTCGACGGGTTCGATGCAGGCAAAATGGCGCTCTATTCAGCTGAAAGGAAAGCTGAACTGATGCTCAATCCGGGCATCGTCCGCAACCGGCTGAAGATCGACGCGGCGGTGACCAACGCCCGGGCCTATCTGGACATGGGCGGGGATGAAGCGTTCTCGCAGTATCTGTGGGGGTTCATGGATGGCCGTCCGCTGGTCAACACCTTCACCCACCTCGACCAGGTGCCGGCCGCCACGCCGCTTGCCGAGGCGATCTCGAAAGACCTGAAGAAACGCGGTTTCCGGTTCGTCGGGCCGACCATCGTCTATGCCTTCATGCAGGCGGTCGGCATGGTCAACGATCACCTTGTCACCTGCCATAGACACGGGGCCGTCAGTGGCGAAAACGCCTGAGCAACCAAGGGCATGGCAGCGCATGCTGTCGGGCCGGCGGCTCGACCTGCTGGAGCCGTCGCCGCTGGACGTGGAGATCGAGGACATCGCCCACGGACTCGCGAGGGTAGCCCGCTGGAACGGGCAGACGCACGGGGCCCATGCCTTTTCGGTGGCGCAACACTGTGTGATCGTTGAACAATTGCTCACCGAGATCCACCCGTCCATCGACCCCAGATGGCGGCTGGCCGCGCTGCTGCACGACGCGTCGGAATACGTGATCGGCGACATGATCTCGCCGTTCAAGGCGGCGCTGGGCATTGATTACAAGGACTTCGAGGCGCGGCTGATGGCGGCGGTGCACCTGCGCTTCAGCCTGCCCGCCGCGCTGCCGCACCTGGTCGAGAGGCAGATCAAGCGCGCCGACAAGGCGTCCGCCTTCTACGAGGCGACGGTGCTGGCGGGCTTCGAGGATGCGGAGGCGGCACGGTTTTTCGGCCGTCCGCGCGGGCTGGCTCCGGCAACCATCGCCCGGATGCAGAAGCTGTCACCGTTGCCGCCGGAAGCCGCTTGCGCCGTCTACATGAAGAAATTCGCCCAGCTTAAACTGTAGCGGATTGAAGCTTGATTCAGCCAAGTTTGCCTTGCGTGTGGGCGTAATCCCAATAGAGCTCGCGCGCCTTCTTGTAGACGGGGCCGGGCTGCAGCTCCCGGTCCTCGACCCGGGTGACGGGTGCGACCTTGGCCCAGTTGCCGGTGGAGAACACCTCGTCGGCCTCGAGGAAGTCCTGCCACCTCAAAGACCGCTCGTGCACCTTGACCCCGGCCTCGCGCAACAGCGTGACCATGCGCTGACGGGTGATGCCATTGAGGAAGGTGCCATTGGGCACCGGGGTAAACACCTCGCCGTCGCGGGCGTACCAGATGTTGGCGGTGGCGAGTTCCGACACGTTCGACAACGGGTCGAGCATCACCGCATTGTCGAAGCCGCGGGCGCGGGCCTCGCGCATGGCTCGGGCCGAATTCGGATAGTGGCAGGCGGCCTTGGCGTCGGTGGGCGAGTACTCGACCGACGGGCGGCGGAACGGCGAACAGGTGACCGAGAAACCCTTCGGCTCGGGCATGGGCGCATCGTAGACGGCGAGCGCGAAGCGGGTGGTGTCCGGGTCGACGTCGACGAAACCGTCATCGGCCCAGTACATCGGGCGGATGTAGAGCTCGGCGCGGGGGCCGAACTTCGCGATGCCCTCGCGCGCCAGCGCCTCGATTTGGCCGGCGTCATATTGAGGCTTGAGGCCGAAGGTTTTTGCCGAATTGACGACGCGCTGGCAGTGCTGACCAAGGTCCGGCGCGGTGTCTTCGAACGCCCGCGCCCCGTCGAACACGCAAGAGCCCAGCCACATGGCGTGCGTCATCGGGTTGGCCACCGCCGGCGGCGTGTCGTGCCACTTGCCTTCCCAGTACGTCCAGATCGCCATTGCTTCGCCTCTCGCCAGATTGGATTACAGGTGGTGGATGGTGCCCGATTGCAGGGGGGCGGGTAAAGAGGGGGATTTCGCGCAGATGGTTCGCGGCATCGGATGCCCGGCCTATTCCCAGCCAGCGGCAAATGCCCCAAGCTGACCGGACCATCAACAAGCGAGCGGACCTGCGCATTAACAAGGCATCCATTACGGCATGTGTGGCGCTGGTGGCGGCCGTAGCCGGCATGCCGGTGGCGGCGGCCCAGCAGGGCTGGACCTGCAGCTACGATGCAGCGGGCGGGCTGGCGTGGAAAAACGGCCAATGGTCGCCAGCGGCCTTTGCGCCGGGCGGGGAATTCGAGCTGCGTGTCGAGGACGGCGGGCTGAGTGCGGAAAGCGCCGCCGCACCCATGTCGTCAAACAGCAGGCTGGTCGACTGCCGTCTGCCGCAAAGGACCGGCTTCATGTGCATCGATCCCGACGGCAGCTGGCTGCTGTTCAACCCGCGCACCGGCAAGGGCGCTGTTTCCAAGATCTACACCGCGCTGAAGGCGCCGCCCAATGAAGGCTCCACCCTGTCCGTCGAACCGTTCACCTGCCGGAACAAATAGCGCCAGCGAGACATCAAAAACCCCGCCTGCGGCGGGGTGGCGGAAACGTCAGCGGTGGAAACGAAGCCTGATCAGCTGTCGTGGTAGAAGATGTGGCGGCCGATCTTGATAAGGCGCTTCATGGCGCCAGACCAGCGTGGGTTCACATAATCGGCGTGGTAGTGGGTGGCGGTCGATACCACCCGCACATAGGCATCGCCGGACATGGCGCGGGAGGCCAGTTGCTTGGCCTTGGCCCATTCCTTGGCGCCGCGCGGAATGTCCTTCTTGCCATCGCAGGCGAAGGAGAACTGGCACGAGTTCATGCGGTGAGCGCCTTCGTAGACCACGCCGCAGATGGTGTCCGGGTAGCGCGTGGACTTGACCCGGTTGAGGATCACCTTGGCCACGGCGATCTGGCCTGCCTCGGGCTCGGAGCGGGCCTCGAAATAGATGGCGCGGGCGAGGCAATCCTTCTCGGCGAGCCGTTCGTCGCGCTGCTTGAGCACGCGCTGCTTTTCCTCGCGGGCAAGCTTGAAGCTGTTCTCAAGCTTGGAAATCTTCGGGGCAGCCGGAATCGAGACGAGCCTGACCGGGTCAGCCGGCCTGGCTTCCGGCACTGCGCCAAGCGAGGCCTGCTGGCTGGCTGATGGCGCAACAGCAATCTCGTCGCTGATGAAATCGGACTTGCCGAGGCTTGCCACACGCACATTGCCGTCAACGGCCACCATGCGGAAATCCTGGCGCACCGGTTCATCCAGCAAGGAGCCCTTGGCGGCGATGGTGCTGGCGGGCGACATGACGTCGGCCCACTGGGCGGACGGCTGCTCGGGTGCGATGGAGGCGGTGGCCCGGTTGATCTGGTGGCCGGCAAACGCCACGGCGCCGACCACGGCAAGGCCGGCAAGGGCGAACGTCATGATTTCCGGCAGGGACAACGACGAATCGGCTTCCCCCCTGCGGCGGGACGCGCGGCTGCGCATCCGCATATGACGCTCGTAATCCGACAAATTACCGGGCCTTTCCCTGCGAGGTCCGTTGCACTCTCACCCCAAAAGTGTAGATCAAGGGCGTTTATCATAGGTTAACCATACAGGCAAGATTTCCCCTCTGCCCAAATGGTTCATAACCCTTGCCTTGCTAACCGCCAAAAACGGCGGAGACAAGGCAGGACGTCAACCGTCCTTAACGGCTGCCTGCGCTGCCGCCAGGCGGGCAATCGGCACCCGGAACGGCGAGCAGGACACATAGTCCAGCCCGGCGAGGTGGCAGAAATGCACGCTGGCAGGGTCGCCGCCATGTTCACCACAGATGCCGAGCTTGAGGTCAGGCCTCACGCTGCGGCCCCGTTCAACGCCGATTTTCACCAGCTCGCCGACGCCTTCGGTATCGATGGAGACGAACGGATCGCGTTCCCAGATGCCCTTGCGGATATAGTCGTCCATGAACCGGGCCGAGTCGTCGCGGCTGATGCCGAAGGTGGTCTGGGTCAGGTCGTTCGTGCCGAATGAGAAGAACTCGGCTGCTTCGGCAATCTCGTGCGCCTTCAGGCAAGCGCGCGGAAGCTCGATCATGGTGCCGCACAGATACTCGATCTTTTCACCCGATTCGGCCTCGACCTTGGCGTGGATGGCGGAAATGGAGGCTTCGACCAGGTCGTATTCGGCGCGGCTGGCGATGAGCGGAATCATCACTTCCGGGATCGGCGCGTTGCCGTTCTTGCGTTTCACCTCGACCACCGCCTCGAAAATGGCGCGGGCCTGCATCTCGGCGATTTCTGGAAAGCTGACGGCAATCCGGCAGCCGCGGTGGCCAAGCATCGGGTTGAACTCGTCCAGCTCGACGATGCGGGCGCGCAGCACTTCCGGGTCGACGTCCATGTTATCGGCCACTTCGAGGATTTCCTCCTCGCCGTGCGGCAGGAACTCGTGCAGCGGCGGGTCGAGCAGGCGGATGGTCACCGGCAGGCCGGCCATGATCTCGAACAGCTCGACAAAATCGGCCCGTTGCATCGGTAACAGCTTGTCCAGGGCCTTGCGGCGCTGCCCGGCCGTTTCGGACACGATCATCTCGCGCACGGCGGCGATGCGCTCGGTTTCGAAGAACATGTGTTCGGTGCGGCACAGGCCAATACCTTCGGCGCCGAAATCGCGGGCCATGCGGGCATCCGCCGGGGTGTCGGCATTGGCGCGCACGCCAAGGGTGCGGATCTCGTCAGCCCATTCCATGATGCGGCCGAAATCACCGGACAGTTCCGGCTTGATGGTGGGGATCTCGCCGCGCATCACCTGGCCAGTGGAGCCGTCGATGGTGATGACCTCGCCTTCGCGCAAGGTGTTGCCCATGACCGACATGGTGCCTTCGTCATAGTTGACGTGGATCGAGCCGGCACCCGACACGCACGGCTTGCCCATGCCGCGCGCCACCACGGCGGCGTGCGAGGTCATGCCGCCGCGCGTCGTCAGGATGCCTTCGGCGGCGTGCATGCCATGGATGTCCTCGGGGCTGGTTTCCAGCCGCACAAGGATGACCTTGCGGCCTTGGGCGCGGGCTTCTTCCGCCGCATCGCTGTCAAAGATGATCTGGCCGCAAGCCGCACCCGGCGAGGCCGGCAGGCCGGAGGCTATGATGTCGCGCGCGGCCTCGGGGTCGAGGGTGGGGTGCAGCAACTGGTCGAGCGAGGCCGGATCGATGCGGGCGACTGCCTCGGCCTTGCTGATCAGGCCTTCTTCGGCCATGTCCACCGCAATCTTCAGCGCCGCCTGCGCGGTGCGCTTGCCGGAGCGGGTCTGCAGCATCCACAGCTTGCCGTCCTGGATGGTGAACTCCAGGTCCTGCATGTCGCGGTAATGCTTTTCCAGCCGGTCGAAAATGGCAGTCAGTTCCGCGAAGGTCTCCGGCATCAGCGCCTCGAGCGACGGGGCGTCCATGCCGGCGTCCTTGCGGGCCTTCTCGGTAATGTTCTGCGGCGTGCGGATGCCGGCCACCACGTCCTCGCCCTGGGCGTTGACGAGAAACTCGCCATACAGCTCCTTCGCGCCGGTGGACGGGTTGCGGGTGAAGGCGACGCCGGTGGCGGAGGTGTTGCCCATGTTGCCGAACACCATGGCCTGCACGTTGACGGCGGTGCCCCAGCTGTCGGAAATCTCGTTCAGCCTGCGGTAGGTGATGGCGCGGGCCGACTGCCACGACTGGAACACCGCGCCGATGGCGCCCCACAGCTGGGCGCTGACGTCCTGCGGGAAGGGCTGGCCGGTCTCGGCCTCCACGTGGTCCTTGTAGCGGGCGATGATCTCGGCCCACTGGTCGGCCGTGATGTCGGTGTCCAGCTCGTAGCCGTTCTCTTCCTTGAACTCGCCGAGCATGTCCTCGAAGTCATGGTGCTCGACGCCCAGCACCACGTCGGCATACATCTGGATGAAGCGGCGGTAGCTGTCATAGGCGAAGCGGCGGTCGCCGGAACGCGCCGCCAGCCCCTCGACTGTTTCGTCGTTGAGGCCAAGATTGAGCACCGTGTCCATCATGCCCGGCATCGACACGCGGGCGCCGGAGCGCACCGAGACCAGAAGCGGATTGGCCTTGTCGCCGAAGCCAGCGCCGACCTTGCCGCCAACCCACTTCACCGCCTCGGCCACGTCGGCCTCAAGGCCTGCCGGATAGGCGCGGTTGTTGGCGTAAAACCCTGTGCACACGGCGGTGGTGATGGTGAAGCCCGGCGGCACCGGCACGCCCAGCTGGCACATCTCGGCCAGGTTGGCGCCCTTGCCGCCCAGCAGTTCCTTGTCCTTCGCGGTGCCGTCCGCCTGGCCGTCGCCGAAGCGGTAAACCATCCTGGCTGTGTTCGTCATGAAATCTGCCCCAGATACGTGTAACACGGCTCTCGTCTCCCGATTGATCCAGGTTTGCCTGAAAGTGTGGCCCTGGTAGAGGCAAGCGCCGGGCCAGTCGGAAGACTCATCGTTTCACCGCGCCAGATGCACGGTTTCAGCGCACTTTTCAAGAAATTACTTGTTGCACTGCACAAACTTTGCCGGTGCGGCTCCCGAAACGGGA
>JAZBOA010000271.1:0-5208 GCA_036350935.1 Anderseniella sp.
GTTGCCCATCGTGTCCAGCCCCATGGTGCAGCCCGCCTCCTCGCACCAGCGCTGGAACAGGGCGCGGCCCTCGGCATCCTCGTCCGTCAGGGTCTGGCGGTTGTTGCCGCCCGCGATCCCGGGGCCGATCTTGGCCATCTCCATCAGGCTGTCCCACAGGCGGTCCGGGTTGATCTTGAGGTTTTCACCGGGTGCAGGCATCGCGTTCATTCCCTGTTTCTGCAGTCATCCGGCAGGTTCCATCCACGCTGCCGTAAGGGGTCGCGAGGGACCGCCTGTCCGCACTGTGATGGTGCATCTGCCTTGTTGCTTTTTTACCATTTGGTAAAGTGACGATTGCAACCTGCGGCACCTGTGTCAAGATTTGTCTTGAAGCGCCGGTCTGGACGCAGCGTGGTGGTTCGGTTAGCGATGAATTTCGCAGCAAGAGAGGGCCGATGAAGAACGCAGCGAAGACAGGGATGGCTCGGGCGCTCAGGGTGCGGGCGGAACCTGTTGTGAAACGCAGTCGCATCCAGACGCGCAATCGCAGGCTGATCCTCGATGCCGCACTCGAGGTGTTCTCGGCGCACGGGTTTCGCGGGGCGACGCTTGACCAGATCGCGGCGCAGGCGGGGCTGTCCAAGCCGAACATCCTCTATTACTTCGACGGCAAGGAAACGATCCATGTCACGCTGCTGAACCAGCTGATGGAGACATGGCTTGACCCGCTGGAGCAGATGGACCCGCAGGGTGAGCCGCTGGAGGAGATCATCGCCTATGTCCGGCGCAAGCTGGATATGGCGCAGGCCTATCCGCGGGAGAGCCGGCTGTTTGCCAACGAGATCCTGCAGGGCGCGCCGCGGATGGGGCCGCATCTGGAGGCGCGGCTGAAACCGCTGGTGGATGAGAAGGCCGCACTGATCGCGGCCTGGGCGGCGGCGGGGCGGATCGCGCCGGTCGATCCCCGGCACCTGATCTTCTCGATCTGGGCCACCACCCAGCACTACGCGGATTTCGAGGCGCAGGTGAACGTCCTGATGCCCGAGGGTGGGGTGTTTCCGGGGGCGGGGACCTATCTGGAAACGATGTTCCGCCGGATGCTCAAGGTCTGATCCGGGGGTGTCCCACGATGGGACATTTTTCAGGCCCAATGATTTCAATGGGTTGGCGGAGCTTGTTAGGGGAATTTTAAGGAATATAACTGCGTTGTTAGGACCAGCGTTATGGCCTGCTGGGATGTCTGAGTTGCAGCTAAAATGTATCTCCGTCCTCCCGGCTCAGGGATCACATCATGCGCCGCGATTGCCGGGAAAATGCTGCGGGAAGCAGAGAGACAGGTACGACACGACATGATCGCGCGCCAACTGCCTGTTGAAGCGCCCGGGGTACATCAGGATGTTGAGCCACAGGCCGTCGAAAAGTCCCTCCAGCATCTGAGAGACCTTTTCCGGGACGACGTCGGTGTAGCCTCCCTCAGTCACGATATCGGCGCACAGATCAGTCGTTACGCTCTGCCGTTCCATGTCCAAGACTTCCGACGTGTGACGATACGCTTGCCGACGTCGGGTCTCACCGAAGAAGGCGAACCAGACGGCCAGTTTCTGGCGATTGCAGACCCTTGGGTGAAACTGCGCATCCACGATGGCCTTAAGCTTGTCGGCTGGGGCAGTGTCAGGGCGCGATGAGGTCTTGATCCACAGGCTCCGGTGCTCGTCTGCAAGATGCTTCAACGTCGCTCGCAGCAGGGCCTCCTTGCTGTCGAAGTGGAAGTTCACGATCCCGAGCGACAGACCGGCTTCCTGTGTGACCCTGGCCAGGGTCGTGCCGGAAATACCGTACTTGCTGATCGATGTGATGGTTGCCTCGATCAGTTGCTGGCGACGCGCCTCAGGGGGCGCCGTTCTGGGCGATTTCGCGGGCATTACGGCCGACATGTGGTCTCCATTGAATGGGTGTTCAATCATTTTCTTGATATCTGTTCCCGGTCAAGACAATGATTTTGTCAAAAGCAGCATTCACTGAAGGAGCCGACAGGATGACCGCAACCCTTCCGAAACACGCACAAGTCGTCATCATCGGAGGTGGCTCGATCGGCTGTAATATCGCCTACCACCTGACGCAGCTCGGCATGACAGATGTCATTGTGCTGGAGCGCGACAAGCTGACGTCAGGGACGACCTGGCACGCCGCGGGCGAGATCGTTCCAGGCGTTTTGGGCGCAGAATGGGAATGTGAGCTCTATCTGCATGGTCGCGCCGTGATCGCGGGGCTCGAAGCCGAAACCGGACAGGCGACCGGCTGGCGCGAGGTCGGTTATATCCAGCCCGCAGATACGCCGGAGCGCGTTGAGGAGATGCGCCGCGGTGCCGCCTTCATGAACCTGCACGGGATCGAAGTGCATGAGATCTCGCCGACCGAAGCGGCGGAGCGCTTTCCCATAGGCGACTTTTCAAACACGTTGGCCGCCTTCTGGTATCCAAAAGAGGGGCGAACGAACCCGGTAGACACGACGATGGCGCTGGCACGGGCAGCGCGCAACAGGGGTGCCACGGTGATCGAAGGCATCTCTGTGGAAAGCATCCTGACACGCAATGGCCAGAGCGTGGGTGTGCGCACAGACCAGTGTGAGATCTTGGCAGAACACGTCGTGATCGCCGCCGGTATGTGGTCGCGGCAGATCGGCGCGAAGGCCGGCTTGAACCTGCCACTGCAGGCAGCCGAGCACTATTATCTGATCACCGAGGAGATCGACGGCATTCACCGTGACCTACCTCTTTTGGAAGATCCGCATAGCTGGTCCTATTACCGCGAGGAGGTGGGCGGCTTGCTCGTGGGCCTGTTCGAGCCTGATGCCGCCCCCTGGATGATTGACGCAATTCCGAAGGACTTTGCCTTTGGTGAAATAGCGCCCGACTGGGATCGCATGGCCCCACATCTGGAAGCAGCTTTCAGCCGCGTCCCCTCCGTCGCCGAAGTCGGTGTGCGCAAGTTTTTCTGTGGGCCGGAAAGTTTCACACCGGATCTCGCACCCTTGGTGGGCGAGGCGCCGGGCTTGCGCAATTGCTGGGTGGCTGCAGGTATGAATTCTCTCGGGATCCTCTACGGGCCCGGTATCGGCAAGACACTGGCGCACTGGATCGTCGAGGGGCGCTGCCCGGTCGATCACACGGCGTTCAATGTCAATCGTTTCGCGGACGGTAGCCATAACACCCCCGCCTTCCGACGCGCCCGCACGCCCGAGCTTCTCGCGAAAAGCTTTGGCGCACATTTCCCGAACGACAGCTTCAAGACCGCGCGTGACCTGAAGCGCTCAGTTCTCTATGATCGCTTGAAGGCGGCAGGGGCCTATTTTACCGAAAGCCATGGCTGGGAGTTGCCCGATTGGTTCGCCCCGACGCCCGATCAGGCAAAGATTGAAGCTTATAGTTGGGTGCGGCAGAACTGGTTTGACTGGCATGCTCAGGAGCATCGGGCCGCGCGTGAACATGCAATCCTCATGGACATGTCGTCCATGGCGAAATTCCTCGTTCAGGGCCGTGACGCCTGCGCGCTGTTGAACCGTATCAGCTGTAACCAGGTGGATGTTGCACCGGGTCGTGTGGTCTACACCGCCTGGACGAACGAGGCCGGTGGCTTCGAGGCGGACCTCACCGTGACCCGCATGGACCACGACCGCTACATGGTCGTCGTCGGCGAAAACAGCCATGGCCATACAGAAACCTGGATGCGCCGTCATATCGGGCCGGACGAGTTCGTCACGATCACTGATGTCACAGACGGGATCACACAGATCAACCTGCATGGTCCCAACGCGAGGACCATCCTTCAGAAGGTCAGTGAAGCGGATCTGTCAGACGACGCCTTCCCGTTCATGTCTGCCCGCCACATCGACGTGGGCTTCTTCCGCGTCTTGGCCCTGCGCGTGACATATGTAGGAGAACTGGGATGGGAGCTACATGTTCCCAGTCTGCATGCGGTGCAGGTCTACGATCTGCTTGTGGACGCTGGCGCGACGCATGGCCTGCGTAACGCAGGGATGCAGACGCTCTCTTCGCTCCGCCTCGAAAAGGCGTATCGCGATTTCGGTGTGGACGTGGACAACACCGACAATCCGATCGAGGCCGGTCTTGGCTTTGCGGTCAAGCTCGACAAGCCGGGCGGCTTCATTGGGCGAGATGCCCTGGCCCAGGTCAAGGCTGCAGGCACCCCGAAGCGGCGCATGCTCCAATTCCTGCTGCACGACCCCGATTCGCTGATGCATGGCAACGAGATCGTTCACCTGAACGGTAAACCTGTCGGTTACATCCAGGTCGGCGCTTTCGGTCACACGCTGGGGGCTGCGGTGGGGATTGGATTTGTGGAAACTGATGTGGCCTTGACGCCCGCAATGGTAGCGTCAGGCGTCTGGTCCATCGAGATCGCTGGCCGGACCTACCCGGCAACAGCCTCGCTGGCACCACTCCTTGACCCCGCGATGGAAAGGATCAAACGCTAAGCCCGGCTGGAAAAGACAGGTTTGTAGCTTTTGCTCGCCCGCGCAGCCTGTTCAGGGTGAAGAACCGGGCGACCAGACCGTCTTGTGGTGGCGCGTTTATGTCTTGCCCCGATTGAACATGAGGTCAATGGCAAGGCAGGCAGTGCTACTTATTGAAATGCTCGCCAAGGATTGACCGGAGGAACTGCATGCAACCTTTGAAGATGCCTTGACTCGCGGGTCACGTTGGCGTGTGCGCATTGAAGCGAGCCTGGCCCATATGCCCCTCACCGCAGAGTGCCTGAACGACCTTACTTGAATGGCTCTCGTCGGCACTTTTGTCCGGTCCTACCCGCGCGCGTAGATATCCTCATACCGGATGATATCATCCTCTCCGAGGTAGATGCCCGTCTGAACCTCGATCAGCACCATCGGCACATTGCCGGGGTTTTCCATCCGGTTCACCGCACCGAGAGGAACATAGACCGACTGGTTCTCGCTGACCAGATACGACCTTATCGGGCCTTTGCGTCGGGGCAGGACCCCTGAGGATCATGCGGTTCTCTCGTTATCGGCATTTAGGAGATCAAATCGCTCTTTTGGTAGCCCGCGCCACAGGCTGCGATACCAACAGAGTTCGTTTCGTGAAAATCTGCTCCTATGCAGAAACAAATTTCTCTCACCGATCAAAGGCCAGCCCGCAAAGCCAAGTCGTGGTTAAAGAGGATCACAACACCATACGTGTTTAGAGA
>JAZBOA010000272.1:0-4017 GCA_036350935.1 Anderseniella sp.
GAGGTCGCGTGGATAGGGTGCCAAGATGATACTCCCAGAAGTCACCTTATGGATAAACCAAGGTGAAAAGCCGGTCTTTCAAGAGAATCTTGAAAGTGTTTCGCAATGTCCGCGCTTCTGGCCTGTCGCGCGCTGCGGCAGATGGGGTGGAAAGGGGAGTACGCGATGACCGGATAGCTGACCACCCATGTCCTCGACACCGTCCGCGGCGTGCCGGCCGCTGGACTGCGCATCAGGCTTTATCGGCTGGAGGGCGACCGCCGCGAGGGCCTCGCCGACACGATGACGAATGCCGACGGCCGGACCGATGCGCCGATCCTGCCCGCTGCTGCCTTTGCCCTCGGCGACTATGAGCTGGTGTTCGAGGCCGGCGACTACCTGCGCGCCTCGGGAGCGCCCGACGGCTTCCTCGACCTCATCCCCCTGCGCTTCCGCATGCAGGAGGCGGCGCACTACCACGTGCCGCTGCTGCTCTCGCCCTTCGGTTACTCTACCTACAGGGGCAGCTGAACCGTCGGAGCGTCGCGGCGCAGCGTCACCTTCATCCGGCCGACCATGAAGTCGATGAATAGCCGCGCCTTTGGGTCCTGGTTGCGCTTGTGCGGGTAGAGGACGGCGAGTTGCGCGCGGGGTGGCGGCGACTGCGGGCAGACCGGCACGAGGCGGCCCGCCGCCAGATGATCGGCCACGTCGAAAACCGGTTTGTTGATGATGCCCCGACCGTCCAGCGCCCATTGCGTCAGCACATCGCCGTCATCGCAGCTGACCGATCCCGACACCGCGAAGGATTGCCGCCCGTCGGTGGTCTCGAGCGTCCAGCGGAACTCGGTCGAGCCTGGAAAGCGCAAGAGCAGGCATTCATGCCGGTCGTTCAGGAGGTCAAAGCCCCGCTGCGGCACGCCGCGCCGGGCAATGTAATCCGGTGAAGCGCACAGCACCCGCGGGCATTCGTCGATCACCCGGATGCGATGCGCGGAGTCGGGCGGGTTGCCCAGCACAAAGGCGAGGTCCAGTCCTTCGGCCATCAGGTCGATCTTGCGGTCTGACAGGCGCAACCGGATGTGGATATCGGGATACTCGGTCTGAAAGGCGGCGATATGGGGCGCAATCAGCCGCCGCCCCACGCCCAGCGGCGCCGCCACGAAGAGCGACCCGCGCGGCTTGCGCGTGATCTCATGCACCGCGGCCTCGGCCTCCTCGACGGCGTCGAGGATAGCCACCGCCTTGTCGTAGAAGATGCGGCCCTGTTCGGTGGGCTGGATCGACCGCGTGGTGCGCGTGAACAGCCGCACGCCGAGGTGTTTCTCCAGTTCTCCGATCCGGCTGGACGCGACGGCAGCCGATACGCGCAGGTCGCGGGCGGCGGCCGACATGTTCTCAAGCTCGAAGACACGCACGAACATGCGGACGTTGTTGATGTTGTTCACGCTGTCATTCTTCCGGATTTTTTGAAGGTCCTGCGGATAATCAGGAATTATCACGGAATTGGGGTTGGGCCTAGTCTGCTGCCGGAACCGGACAGGGGATGGAGCCCAGCTATGTACGATCTTGCCATCATGACCGACTGGATCGCCTTCGCGGTCCGCTGGCTGCACGTGATCACGGCGATGGCCTGGATCGGGTCGAGCTTCTATTTCATCGCGCTCGACCTCGGGCTGCGCAAGGCGCCCGACCTTCCCGCGGGCGCCCATGGAGAGGAATGGCAGGTCCATGGCGGCGGCTTCTACCACATCCGGAAATACCTCGTCGCACCCGCACAGATGCCTGAGCACCTGACCTGGTTCAAATGGGAAAGCTACAGCACTTGGCTCTCGGGCGCGGCGCTTTTGATGCTGGTTTACTGGTCCGGTGCCGAGATGTTCCTGATCGACTACGACAAGGTCGACCTCGCGGTCTGGCAGGCGATCGGTATCTCGGCAGGCTCGCTTGCCATCGGCTGGCTGCTCTACGACCAGCTGTGCAAGAGTCCGCTGGGCGAGCGCCCCACCCTGCTGATGCTGATCCTCTTTGTCATCCTCGTCGCGATGGCTTGGGGCTATGACCAGGTCTTCACCGGGCGGGCGTCGATGCTGCATCTGGGTGCCTTCACCGCGACGATCATGACGGCGAACGTGTTCTTCATCATCATGCCCAACCAGCGCATCGTGGTGGCCGACCTGAAGGCGGGCCGCAGCCCCGACCCGAAATACGGCAAGATTGCCAAGCTGCGCTCGACCCACAACAACTACCTGACGCTGCCGGTGGTGTTTCTGATGCTGTCGAACCACTATCCGATGGCCTTCGGTACCGAAAATGCGTGGCTGATTGCCAGTCTTGTCTTCCTGATGGGCGTTCTGATCCGGCATTACTTCAACACCCGCCATGCGCGCGCCGGCAACCCGCACTGGACCTGGGGTGTGACGGCCATGCTGTTCATCGCGATCATGTGGCTGTCCTCCGCCCCAATGAACCGCGGGATCGACTGGGAGGCGGAGGCCGTGGTGCCCGACCACCTCGTGCCAGTGGTCGAGACGCCAGGGTTCGACGAGGTGGCCAGCATCGTGATGGGGCGCTGTTCCATGTGCCACAACGCAGAGCCGGCCTGGCCTGGCGTCCACTGGGCGCCGCGGGGCGTGCGGCTGGACTCCGAGGCGGAGATCGCCCGCTATGCGACCGCGATCTACCTGCAGGCGGGCACGAGCCACGCGATGCCCCCCGGAAACGTGACGTACATGACGCCGGAAGAGCGCACGGTCATCGCCGACTGGTACAGAAAAGAGATGGGCGTGCAGCGGCTTGCGGCTTTCGCAGGCCACTGACGCGGGAGCTTTGGTGTGCGGAGCGAGGGCACAGCTTTAAGATCAAAGTCCGTGGGTGGCGACAGTTCGGACGTCCGCTTTCCGCAAAATGCGGCGTGATCCTGCAAGGCGCCCTCAGACCGGCGGCGGCTCTCACAGCAGAAAGATTACGGCAAGGCCAGCTGGCAGTGCCGGCAGCCGCAGCATCTCCAGGATTGGTTGGCGTGCGGCGCCGATCACCGCGAAACTGATCAGCCACAATCCAGCGGCGATCTGCGCCATGGCGGCGAGTGCGGCAAATGGTGTGGTGGCCAACTCCAGCAGCGCCGGATTTGCAATGAAGCCCAGCGGTATGATGAACAGCCCGACACCCAGCCGCATCGCGTTCCCTGCGACCGGCAGCCACGGTGTTCGGGCAATCGCGGCAGCGATGAAGACATTGCCGCAAACCGGGGGCGTGATCGTGCACAGGAGCGCATACCAGAAGACGAAGAGATGAGCGTAGAGATCGGGCACGCCCAGCGCGACCAGCGCCGGGACGGCCACGGCAGCGCAGATCACGTAGGCAGCAGTGGTTGGCAGTTCCATGCCCAGCACCAGTCCGGCCAACGCAGTCAGCAGAAGCGCCAGCCAGAGCCGCCCATCTGAAGCCGACAAGATCAGCGAGGTCAGCTTCACACCGAGCCCGGTCATGTTGAACACACCGACCACGATCCCGGCACAGATGATGACGGCCGCGATGATAGAAACTTGTTGCGTGGCCGTGACGACGGCAACCAGCGTCCGGCGGTACCACCCTGCCAGCGACAGCCGTCCGTCGGGCTCAAAGATCAGGGTGAGCCAGGTGACTGCGGTGGCAAACACTGCGGCATAGGCCAGCGTATAGCTCGTAAAGACGAGCGTTCCGATCAGGATCGAGAACGGTAGCAGGAAAAACGGAAGTGAACGCGCGACCGCGGCCCATCCGGGCATGGCCTCGCGGGGCAGGGCGGCCAGATTGGTACGCAGGGCATAGATGTGCACCCCGAACCAGGCCGCCAAAAAAAACAGGATCGCAGGCAGCAGCGCCGCCACCATGATTTCGGTGTAGGGCACCCGCGCCAGTTCGGCCATGACGAAGATCCCCGCCCCCATGACCGGCGGAAGGATCTGCCCGCCAGTCGAGGCAACGGCTTCGGTCGCGGCGGCCAGTTGCGGCGGATAGCCCAGCCGCTTCATCGCCGGGATGGTGATCATGCCA
>JAZBOA010000273.1:0-2745 GCA_036350935.1 Anderseniella sp.
GTGATTGGCACCTTGGGCGGGGTGGCCGTCGCAACGCTTGGCAGCCTGCTGGTGTACGGCGTGCTGAAGCAATGGGTGGGCCTGCGGCTGGATGCTGAGGCCGAGTTTGCCGGCGCTGATCTGAGCATTCACAAGGTGTCGGCAACAGCCGAGCGCGAGACCAACTGGTAGCGGGGCGCTGTGTCGTTGGAATAGAGGTTCTTAAAGAAAAATAGAGGTTTTGAAAAACGAGGGGTGGGCAAAAAATAGAGGTTTGAAAAAACACCCCATCTTTTTGTTTCTAAACTGTTTATTCCGTTGAGGCCTATATAAATTCTTGGATGGCTTCCATGTGGTGCGTATGTATCATTATCCGATGAAATCATCGAGGCCTTGGCTGACCCGGAGATGGCTCGTAGCCATCCTTCCATTGTTGCTCTTGGGATGCGCAAAACTCCCAGAACTGGAAGGTCGTAGCCTGACCTTCGCGACAACCGACACCGACGAAACCCGTCTGGGCAGCGCAATCGCCACACGCGCAATCACCCATCCTGGCAAGTCTGGGATACATGTGTTGTCCGACCCGCATGGGGCCTTCGCGGCCCGCGTGCTGTTGGCGGATGCGGCCGAGCGCTCGCTCGATGTCCAGTACTACATCTGGCATGGCGATCAAACCGGCTATCTGCTGTTCGAAGCGCTGTGGAAGGCTGCCGAGCGCGGGGTGCGCGTGCGTCTGCTGCTCGACGATCACAATACCGCCGGTCTCGATGCAACCATCGCAACGCTTGATGCGCATCCGGATATCGAGGTGCGTCTGTACAACCCCTTGGTCCACCGGGAGTTCCGTCCGCTCAACTACCTGACCGGCTTCACGCGAGTAAACCGGCGCATGCACAATAAGTCGTTCACCGCGGACAATCAGGTAACCATCGTCGGCGGGCGAAACGTCGGCAACGAGTATTTCGGCGCCGGCGAAGGGGTCCTGTTTGCCGACCTCGATGTAATCGCGGTCGGGCCGGTGGTGCGTGAGGTGTCGACAGCATTCGACGAGTACTGGAACAGCCCTTCGGCGTACCCGGCTGCAAGCCTGGTCGGAAGCCCCGGAGTGAACGCTGCTGCGGCACTCCAGGACAAGTTCAAGCAAGTGCACGCCGACCCTGAAGCACGGACCTACATCCAGGCATTGCTCGATACTCCGCAGGTGCGTGACATGCTAAAAGGCCATCTTCCGCTCGAGTGGGCAGACACCCGGCTGCTGATCGATGATCCCGCAAAGACGCTCGATACCAGCGGACGCACCGACATCCTGCTGCTCACCGGCCTGCTGGACTCGATTGGTGGGCCGGAACGCTCGTTCGATCTCGTATCGCCGTACTTCGTACCGGGCCAGAAGAGTACGGCCGCACTCTCCGCGCTCGCCGAACACGGGGTAAAGGTCCGCGTCCTCACCAACTCCCTGGCCGCGACTGATGTCGGTGTCGTGCATGCCGGCTATGCCAGGCGCCGCCCAAGCTTGTTGCGCGCCGGTGTGCGGCTTTACGAACTCAAGCCATCGCGGGAGACCGAGGCGCCTGAAGCCATGTCGAAATTCGCGGGCAGCTCTGCCGCGAGCCTGCATGCCAAAACCTTTGCTGTCGATGGCAGACGACTATTCGTCGGCTCATTCAACTTCGACCCACGCTCGGCGCGACTCAACACCGAGATGGGGCTGCTGATCGACAGCCCGGCTCTCGCAGGGCGGTTGACCGCGCTTTTCGACAACAAGGTACCCGCTGCATCCTACGAAGTACGTATCAATGCCGAAGATGGTGAACTAGAGTGGATGGAGCAGACGGTGAGCGGCCAAGCCCACCATGCCAGCGAACCCGCTACCAGTTGGCTGCATCGCGCGTTGATCGGTCTCCTGTCCATCCTGCCAATCGAGTGGTTACTCTAGCGAACAGGTCGTCAGACCGGATTAACTGCAGGCCGCGGCCAGCCACGTTCGCCACGACCGAACCGAATGTAGCAACTTCCTGCGTGGCCGGCTTGATTCCGGGTCAGCTTCGGAGACCACTCTTAACGGTCCAGCCTGCTTGCTCAAAGCCTTGCTGGGTGAGCGCACTCAACTTGCCAGAAACAAGCAGGGTCTTTTTCGCAGCACCCAAAGCCTTGTCCTGCGCAAAAGGAGAAGCATCCTTGTCCCAGACACCGTAATCAATCGCCACGGCAGCCACCATTGTTCCATCGCCTGTCCTGCCAACAGGGATGAAGTTGTGCATGCGAATGCTGGTCAGACGGGTTCCCTTGTTATGGAGTTCGGCCAACATTGACAGAGATTCGATCAGGAATCTGGCACGTGTTTCCCCTTGCACTGAAGACGCAGTCGCTACCACGGCATCTAGCCCTGCCACCTTGCCGATGTCGGAAAGTTTGGCCACCAGTGCCGTTTGCAGCGTGGGAGTGAACCATTTGTTGCGCAGCAGATTGCGCACCGTCCTGCCCGCTACGCCAAGTGAGAGCAGCTTGGCCTCGTTTTGCTTCTCCAGATCGATTGGAGGATTGTTCCAGACCGACAGGCGCACCGTTTCATCAAGCTGCTGGGCATAGTGAAGCGGGGCGGCAACTGCTCCAACCGTCAGACCCACGCCAAAATTACCAGCGAAGGTTGCGCTCGCGGCCTTGTCCAGCAACGGGCGGAGTACCGGGTTCGTCGTGTAGGGATCGATGTTAAGTTTTTGCCCATTCCCGTCGCGCCTGGTTGTAGCCAAACGGATCGCTGGTATA
>JAZBOA010000274.1:0-2031 GCA_036350935.1 Anderseniella sp.
GCCGTCATCGGCCAGGCCTTCCCCTATACCCCGATCGCCAATCCGCGCTGGATGGTCCCGGACTGGAGCTTCGGCATTCGCGACGACAACATGCAGAAATGGGTCGACGAGGCACGCTCCAAGGGTGCACAGGTCGTGGTCGTGCTGTCGCACAACGGCATGGACGTCGACCTCAAGATGGCCAGCCGCGTCACCGGCATCGACGCCATTTTCGGCGGCCACACCCATGACGGCGTGCCGCAACCGGTTCAGGTCAAGAACGCCAAGGGCATCACCCTGGTGACCAACGCCGGCTCCAACGGCAAGTTCCTCGGCGTCATGGACTTCGAGGTCAAGGGCAAGCGCGTTGCCAGCTACAAGTACCGCCTGCTGCCGGTGTTCTCCAACCTGCTGCCGCCCGACCAGGACATGGCCGCCTACATCAAGAAGGTGCGCGCGCCCTACGAGGACAAACTCAACGAGAAGCTCGCCGTCACCGACGACTTCCTCTATCGCCGCGGCAACTTCAACGGTACCTGGGACCAGGTGCTGGTCGATGCACTGATGGCGGTCAAGGGCGCCGACGCCGCCTTCTCGCCGGGCTTCCGCTGGGGCACCACCCTCCTGCCCGGCGACCCCATTACCATGGAGCGGCTGATGGACCAGACCGCCATCACCTACCCGCAGACCACGCTCAACACCATGACCGGCGAGACCATCAAGACCATCATGGAAGACGTCTGCGACAACCTGTTCAACGCCGACCCCTACTACCAGCAGGGCGGCGACATGGTTCGTGTCGGCGGAATCGAGTACACCGTCAATCCCAACGCGACCATCGGCAAGCGCATCACCGATATGCGCATCAAGGGCAAGCCGGTGGAAGCCGGCAAGAACTACAAGGTCGCCGGCTGGGCACCGGTCGGTGAAGGCGTCACCGGCGAGCCGATCTGGGAAGTCGTTTCCGCCTACCTGCGCGACAAGAAGGTGATCAAGGATGTCAAGCTGAACACGCCGAAAATCGTCGGCATCGGCAAGAACAACCCGGGCATTTCCAGCTACCGGGGAAGCGTGTCCTGACCCGGAGTCCTCCACAACCCGGGGCGCAAGCCCCGGGGACACGCCCTTGCGAACCCCGCCTCCCTGCGAGCCGGGGTTTTTTATTTCTTCCGCGAACGGCCGCCGTCTTCAAGGCTCCGGCTCCGGTTGCGCTTCGGCCGGACCACAGAGAGCGGGCGCAGAAAGGCCAGCTTCAGCGCATCGAGGTCGCTCCCAACCAGGCCGTAAGCCTGTTGCTCGAGCTGGCGCACCGCCGCTGCGGCGTCCTCGCCTGTTTCCTTGCGCAGGCGGCGCTGCCAGTCACCCAGGCTTGCAGCGGCGTCTTCACCCCCTAACGAGAAGCCCCGCACGCTCCGTGCCAGGCCAGCGACGTCGCCTGCCGCGCGGATTGCCCGCAGGCCCCGCCGACGCGCCAGGCGCCAGCCCAGCATGCGCTGCAGTTGCCAAACGCCGGCGACCACGAGGACAAGCAAGGCAAGCGCGCCTGCGACCTGCCTGGCGCGCTGCCAGCGCGGATCGAACACGGTAAGCGTCTTGCCTTCGACCACGCTCGCAGCGAGGCGGCCGCGCTCGGCGTCGTACCAGGGCAGGCGCAGCGTCGGCAGGATCACCTCGCCGCTGGCATGCGGCTGCCAGAACAGGGTGACGGCATGACGCGTCAGCGGCGAGTTCCTGTCTTCGTTCTCCATCAACTCGACCAGCGGTGGATACAGGCCGAGGACAGGCGAACCCTGCAGTTGCTGCGCGAGCAGCGCCTTCAGACCGTCCGCGCTGTAGCCGCCGCCAACCTCGAAGCGCTGGCCGAACGGGCGGCCTAGTGGCCAGCGCACTGGCAACGGATCAGCCACGATCTGCGGCGCGACCGGCGGCACCTGAGCCGGCAGCCAGGCCGGCAACGCTGTGGCCCGGTAGGTAATCGAGGGGCCGGGGAAACGCAGGCGCTGGCCGAAACGGCTGGCGTCGAGCATCGGCAGGTCGATGCTGGCGGCCCCC
>JAZBOA010000275.1:0-2502 GCA_036350935.1 Anderseniella sp.
TCCTTGACCGGGTTGCGGAAAACGCGCGCGCCGAGTGCCTCGGCGATCAATTGCGCGCCCAGGCAGATACCCACCACGGACTTGCCCGCCGCAATGGCCTCCTCGATACGTGCCTTCTCGTGGCTGAGCCAGCTGTGCTCCGCCTCGTCGTCGACGCCCATTGGTCCGCCCATGACGACCAACCGATCGAAGCTGTCGAGATCCGGCAGCGGATCACCGGCATAGAGATGACTGATCGCGAGCGGATGACCGCGCCGAGCGGCCCAGTCACCGATTCGCGCCGGGCCTTCGAAGGGAACATGTTGTAGGCAGTGGATGCGCATGGGAATCGAGTTTCGAGTTGCTAGTTCATAGCGAGGCGATGTCACAAGACAAGATCCGGAAAGGTATCCCGTGGATTTTGTCTGGCCTCCGCGCCTGCGCTGGCTGGCGACGGAGCTGCATTGTGCTCCGCCGGCCGGAAGACGCCAAGCCTTGCGGGCGGCCCCTGGCTTTGCCCAAGGCCCACATGTTTTCTTGCCGCGGATAGCGGCGAGTTTGAATTCTTCTCGGCCTTGCCGGAACAGCCGCGCTTTGCTGACTGGGTAACCCATTGATACCAGGCCCATATGGGTCAAGCACCTTCAAAAGGTGGATCGCCAATGCGTTCCTTCATGCGATCTGTCATCCAGCGATAGCTTGGAAGCCAAGAGTGTTCAATATGGTCAATTGCTCCAGTAATGCGGCCCCAATTTCTTAACTGCGTCCACGCCTCTTCTGTTTGAATAGTCCATAGCGTCTCAGGTAAGGTTTCTAGTTGGTGCTCTTTCGCCACTTAGCGCTCCGGCGTAGGGATGCCAGTTACCGGACGCCCTCACCACTGAACCGCACGTGCGATTCTCTCGCAGTGCTTGCAGTTCCAGGTCAGAACATAGTCGATTTCATGGTAGGCAACCGACGCCATGTGAAGCGCATTAACCTGTGCCTCGTCCGGCAACACGTGAAGTGCCATGATCTGCTCAGCAAGTGCCTATGCGACATGTGAGATCGGACGCTGCACCTTGATCCCGCCCCTTGTGGACTGCAAGGCTTGACCCCTGCTTTCTACCCCCATCTTTCGGCGCACAAGCGCATCGCGGTATCTCGCCGACTGCTGTAGCATCCGCGCCGGCGCCAGTGCCAGTGCCGGCGGGGACAGCCCTGAGGGACGGACCAAACATAGCTGACAAGCCGGCGGTAGAACAAGCGAAGCGGTTCCTCCGGCCGCTTTCAGCCGGCACCGCTGCGGTTGATCCGCCCGACGAATGTGCCTTTCGTTCCGAATACATTTCTTTGCACCACCCATCTTGGAAGCTCCAACGAGCAGGTCCCGATGTCATGAACGACAGCCCTGTCGATATCCATGCCGATGAGGCCGCCCCGCGCGGTGGCCTAGTCGCTGCGCTGCAGGTCATCGCCGCGCAGACGCCCGAGGAGGGCATGACCCTGCACCAGTTCACGCATGCCCTGGGCGAGCGCGCGTTCGGTCTGATGCTGTTCGCGCTGGCTCTGCCCGTCTGCGTGCCGCTGCTGTACGGCATTCCACAGATCGTCTCGCTGCCCATGATGGCGATCGCGCTGCAGATGGCGATGGGTCGCTCGGAGCCCTGGATGCCGCAACGCTTCGGCCAACGGATGCTGGCCAAGACGGGTCTTCAGCAGATGGCCGCCGGCGCGAAGAAATACTTCGGCTGGATTGAGCGCATCGCGCGCCCGCGGCTACTGCTGCTCTCCGGGCCGACGGCGGAGCGCGTGGTGGGGGCCATCTTCGTCGTGTTCATCGCCAGCGTCCTGGTCCCCCTGCCCGCCACCAACACCGTGCCCGGCATCGGCGTGGCCGTCGCGTCCATCGGACTCATCACCCGCGATGGCCTGCTGGTGCTCGCAGGGCTCTTCATCGGCACCGCCTGGATCTTGCTCCTGGTGGTTGGCGTCGCGGTCTTCGGGCCGACCTTCGTCGACCTGTTCAAGGACTTCATCAAGGGGCTGATGGGGCTGGGTTAACGGCTCCGAGCCGGGCCACGGCGTGGCTAGCGCCGGGGCGGGCCGCCCTGGCCGAACAGCCATCCGCCGCGCGCCTCGTTATCCTGGGCTTGTGGTCGAGCCTCACAATGACATCGTGATTGCCCTAACGCCAAAGGGGCCCGCCGTCCGCGAGCCTCGGACCGCCATGCAACGGGCGTTGCTACAAGTAACGGACAAGGCAACCGCCGCGCCCGCCTCAATTACGTAGCACCCTGCCCGCGATGCCTATGTTACAAGAGGGCTGACGTTGCACCTTGACCCCGCCTTCGCAGGCCGCGCCAAACAGCGGCCAGGCGCGAAGCGCCGGCTGCAGTTTGGCGTCGGGCTGGCGGACTCGTTGGTCGCTGGTTTGTCACGCAGCCTTCTCGACCGGTTGCGCGTTTCTTATGGTAATGGTCGGGCTCCGCGTCGCAGCCGGTACTGGCCGGTTGGTGTCCGACAAAAGTGCGATATGCTCCA
>JAZBOA010000276.1:0-2098 GCA_036350935.1 Anderseniella sp.
CGTCAGAATGTCGACACTTGCGACCATTCCAGGGAAGATAGAGAGATTTTGATTCTGCCCGCCTAACTGGTTCGATAAAGTTTTAATCGTGACCGTATAATACACTTCGCGGGTTGCTTCATCGACCGCGCTATCCGGCGAGATTTTCTCGACCACGCCGTCCAGCCCGCCAAAAATGGAGAAGTCGTAGGCGGTGATCTTGACCAGCGCCTGCTGTTCGGGGTGGACAAAGGCGATGTCGGCAGGGCGGATGCGGGCCTCGATGCGCAGCGCGTCCTCGAGCGGTACAATTTCGGCCAGAACCTCGCCTGGCCTTGCGACGGAGCCCACCGTGTTGACGTTGAGTGCGTTGACGATGCCGTCGACGGGTGAGCGGATGTCGGTGCGGGTCACCTTGTCCTGCGCGCCGCGGATGCTTTCATCGACAATGGCCTGCTCGGCGCGGCGCTGGCCCAGTTCGGCCTGCGCCTCCTGCAGGTAGCGAAGGCGCTGCTCCTGCACCTGGCCTTTGGCCTCGCGGATGCCCGCCTCGAGCCGGGGAATGCTGTCATTGGCAACGCCGATCTGGCCACGCAGGTCAGCGATCTCGCGCTGCAGCCGGATGACGTCGGTCTTGGGCACCACGCCGGAGCGCGCCAGCGGTTTCTTGATGGCCTCTTCTTCCAGCGCCAGCTTGAGGTTTTCCTCAAGCCGGATGAGGTTGGTGCGGGTCTCCTGCATCTCCAGGGTCTTTTGCTGGACCCGCTCCTTGAGGATCTGCGTCTGGACATCGAGGCTCTGGCGCCGCGCCCGGTACAGTCTCAACTCGCTTTCGACGAGGCCTGGCGACCGAAGGCTGACGGATTCAGGGAATGCCGGTTCGCCGGTAGCATCGGGGTTTGTCTCGTGCTCAAGCCGAGCAATCTGCGCCATCAGGTTCAGTTGCTTCGACTCGATCTCGCCCAGGTTCGACGAGAAGCCCGTGTCGTCGATGCGGATCAGCACATCGCCTTGCTTTACGCGATCACCGGTCTTGACGAAGATTTCCTTGACGATGCCGCCTTCGAGGCTCTGCAGAAGCTGGTTCCTTCCAGACGCCACCACCCGGCCTTCGCCGCGCGCCACTTCATCCAGCTTGGCCCAGCTTGCCCAGCCGATGAACGCGACCAGCGCCAGCAGGCACACCATGACGAATATCCGCAGGGTCTTCGGCACGCCGGAATGAAGCGCCGAGGTATACTCGGTTGCATAGTCCAGATCGTCGGACTTCGAGATCATTCAAGGGTCCTTGCCGTGTTTCATCGGGCCGCCTGCCGCGACGGCGCTGCATTTTCTCCGTGATCATACATTTATGGAAGCGGAAAACCAACACCGCCACTCATCAATGGCGGGAAGGACATCAGGCGGATGAACGCACCAGAACCTGCTCATCCGGAGAAAACCCCGCAGGAAGGTTCAGCGGTTGCCCCTGTACATGAGCCAGCACCGCATCGGCCAACCGGTGGGCAATGCCAAGCGTAATCTTGAAGCCTCCGGTCACGGCGATGATGCGCGGATTGCCGGGCAACGGCCCCACCAGCGGCTGGCGGCCTGCCGCCCGCGGCCTGATGCCGGCCCAGCTTTCCACCAGCTCTGCACCCGCCAGCGCCGGGCACAGGCTGGCGGCATCGGCAATCAGGCGAGCGGCCTCCGCCGGTGAAGGCTGCGCATCGGTATACTCCCTTTGCGAGGTCGAGCCAGCCGCCACAAGACCGTTGTCATGGACAATGACATAGGCGCCACCGCGGTAGAGGATCGGCATGTCAGGCGGCAATGGCCTCGCTGGCCGGAGCAGCACCGCCTCGCCCTTCACGCCCCAGCCCATGCCGGGCAGACCTGCACCCTCCAGCAGGCCAAAGCTGTCATGACCAGCGGCAACCACCACGTGGCCCGCCTGCAATGACGCGACATCACTGACACCGGCAGCCTCGACGATGGCGCCACCCCTCGCCCGCACCCCGGCGGCGAGGGCGGCCAGCAGGCCGCGCGGATTGACCCGCGCACTGAGGCTGTCGAAATCGTACGCCAGCGCCGGCGTCATCATGCCGCCCCATGGCGCCGGCAGGCTGTCCAGAATGTC
>JAZBOA010000277.1:0-2949 GCA_036350935.1 Anderseniella sp.
CAGAAGCGCCAGCCAGAGCTGCCCGTCAGACGCTGACAGGATAAGCGAGGTCAGCTTCACTCCGAGCCCGGTCATATTGAACACACCGACCACGATCCCGGCACAGATGATGACGGCTGCGATGATTGACACTTGTTGCGCGGCCGTGACGACGGCAACCAGCGTGCGGCGGTACCACCCTGCCAGCGACAGCCGTCCGTCAGGCTCGAAGATCAGAGTGAGCCAGGTGACTGCAGTGGCAAACACTGCGGCATAGGCCAGCGTATAGCTGGTGAAGACCAGCGTCCCGATCAGGATCGAGAACGGAAGCAGGAAAAACGGAAGTGAACGCGCCACCGCGGCCCAGCCGGGCATGGCCTCGCGTGGCAGGGCGGCCAGATTGGTACGCAGGGCATAGATGTGCACCCCGAACCAGGCCGCCAGAAAAAACAGGATCGCAGGCAGCAGCGCCGCCACCATGATTTCGGTGTAGGGCACCCGCACCAGTTCGGCCATGACGAAGATTCCTGCCCCCATGACCGGCGGCAGGATCTGCCCACCGGTCGAGGCAACGGCTTCGGTCGCGGCGGCCAGTTGCGGCGGATAGCCCAGCCGCTTCATCGCCGGAATGGTGATCATGCCAGTGGTCGCGGTGTTCGCCGCCGCTACACCAGAGATCGAACCATAGAAGGCCGAAGACAGGATCGCCACCTTCGCAGCACCCGCCCGGGCCCTACCGGCGATCTGGGTAGCAAACGCCATGAACCCGGTACCTGCCTGGCCGGCAGAGATGAATCCGCCCAGGATCACGAACATCGCGATCGTGTCGACCGAGGTGCCGGTCAGCGTGCCCCAGAGCCCGCCCTCGGTGATGGTCAGCGTCCCCAAAAGGTAGTCGACTGGCATCCCGCCATGGCCGAACCGGCCAGGAATGTGCTGGCCCAGGAACGCATAGGCCAGCACCAGTGCCGCGACCGCCGGCAGGACGATCTTGATCGCGCGGCGGGCCATTTCGAGCACCACGAGGATCAGCGCCGCCGCCAGCGCGATTTGCACCGGACCGTCCAGCGAGCCATATTGATGGATCAGATCGCGCCGGTTCAGCATGATCAAGGTGCAGATCGTTAACCCGATCGCCAGGAACACCCAGCCCGATAGCCGTGCGGCCCGGCCCTTCTGAGCCGCGGCGCCCAGGACGAAGATCCAGGGTAGCGCAAGCGCGAGGTGCGCCGGCCGGGTGATCAGGTTCGGGATCAGTCCGGCAAAGGCGTTCCACAGGTGAAAGCCCACCAGAAGAAATGCCAGTGCGATCGCAACGCCGCCGAAGCGCTGCTCATCAACCTCGACCGATAGCCAGCCTCCCAGTCTCTTCACCGATCGCTCCTTATGCTGGCCCTTTGGCTCCAAAACCTTAAGGCAGTGAGCCCAGAACGGTCGAGGGGGGCAGAAGCCCCCCTCGTTCCAGCCCCGGTCCCGGCTGTTTCTCAGGGCATGTTTATGCCGCGCTCGGCATAGAAGGCCACGACCCCCTCATGCAGCGGCGCGCCCAACTGGGGTACCAGCTCGGGTGTTACGCCCGCCCACCAGGGGTTCGTCGCGGCCATGTCCTCGCGCTGTTCCCAGAAGGCGCTGACGATCGCCAGCGCGGTCGCGTCATCCATGTTGGTTGCGTAGGCGCCCACCGGCACGGCCATGGTGGCGATTTCTTCTTCGATCCCTGCATAGGTGCCAGCGGCGATGTTGATTGCGCCCGCGCCCGGGTTGGCTTCGAAGATCGCTGCCTTCTCGTCCTCGGTGAAGGACAGGATGCGCACGGGCAAGGTTGCGGCCAGCTCCTGCACCTGCGGGGTTGGATGCGACGAGCAGGTCGCATAGCCATCGACCTGGTTGTTGCGCAGCGCTGCCGGCGCGCCCGAAAGCTCCATCTCGGGCGCGCTCACGCTGTCAGCGATGCCCAGCGTCTCGAAGATCGAGGCCACCTGCCGCTGACAGAAGGTGCCGGTGCCACCCGAGATGAAACTGCGTCCGGCCAGATCGGCGACCGTTTGGATATCGCTGTCGGCACGGACCACCAGATGGATGGTGATGAAGGGCATCGGGAATAGGGTGCGGATGCCTTCATAATTCCCTTCCTCGAACGGCTCCTCCCCGGCAAGCGCATTGTCGATCAGGTTCGGCGGCGTTGTGAAGAGAAAGGCGCCGGGGCGCCGCCCGGCCTCCGCCACGTTCTGAACCGAGCCCTGGCTCTCCTCGACCGTCGGAAGGATCTCTCCGTTGGACTGACTCTGGAGCATCTCGCCCAGCTGCACCATCATCACGTAATATGAACTGGTGGAGGACGCAGATTTCAGGGTCACGCGGGTCTCTGCTTCGGCAGCCGTACCGGTGAGCGCCAGTGCAGTCGCGAAAACAGCGGCAACAGAACTGGCGCGTAGGGTCAGATCGAACATGGGATTTCCTCCGCCTATGGATGACTGACAGCGCTCTCCTCACTGCCCATGGGTTCAAGTGTGACCCGGGCACGAGGCGGGATCAAGTGGTTCGTCACGCTTGAGAATCTTCCATAGCCAATGCTGCACCTGCAAAGATCACGGGATTGCGCTCGTTCCTCCACCGCCCTTTACCTCTTCTCCCACGGCCGCACCTTCGGCATCGCCGCCGTCACCTCGACCTCCCGCAACATCCTGCCCGCTACTAGCCCGTCGCGCACCCAGTCCAGCGCCTGCCACCAGTCGTCATAGGCGCGCCGGGCGGATGCGATCTGTTCGGGGTGTGGTCGCCAGGTGACGGGGCAGGCTAGGATATCGACCGTCCGCCACTTTCCCCGTGTCAGCAGGCGCTCGGTGCCGACCACCACGGACGTGGCCCTTTCCCCATGCTGATTGCGCTTCACCTCGACCGGCACGCAACGCGGGACGGCGCCCGGCATCCAGTCCGGGGTCAGCCCGGCACGCGCCAGTTCCACCACCC
>JAZBOA010000278.1:0-2087 GCA_036350935.1 Anderseniella sp.
TCACACTCCGGCGGACCCGAACCCTGCCACGTCACGCGCTCGCGGACGAGGCTCACCGCGCGCCTTGTCCCGGCACTGGCGGGATCGAGTCCCAAGTGGCGCAACAGCCACAGGACGTGCATCGTGGAGTCCCAGCCGCGGTTCCATGCCGCGCCGCCCCACGATTCGTCGGCCCCCTGCAGATCGAGCAGCCGCGCCCCCCAGCCCTCCGTCGTGACTCTGGCGCGTTCGGCCGCGACCTGCTCATCCGGAGTATCGGTCAGGTCTCGCAGCACCTGCCAGCGGATGGAGGGGTCAGAATCGAGCAGCCAGTCGATGACCGCTTTTTCTGGTTTAGACTCTGGCTGTTTGGATGGTTTGGTCACCAATTTCTAGTCCTCCTTATCTTGGTTAATGACGCTGAATGTGTTATCCGGCAATGGATGCGTGTAAGCGCTCGCCGCTGCAAGGCCGGCGGCGCGAGCGGCAGCGGGATCATCTGCCTTACGTGCGGCGGAATAGGCCGATAAAGCAAGGGAACGCAACTGAGCCGTTCACGCTGCCATTGGCACTCAAGCCGCCCGGCTTCATCGCGCCTATCGATTGGTGAAGCAGCACGAACGGCTCTGATTGCATAGGCGGTGGCCCCGAGTTCGTGATCCGCCATGTGTGCGGTGGCTACTGCACGACCCGCCGCGCGGGCAGCCTCGCGGGCAGTGCCGGTGGCCTCCTTGGCGGCATCATGCGCCGCGTAAGCTGCCTCGCGTGCCTGCGTCATTGAGATCTCGCCCCGCGCCCAGGCACGCGCTTGTCCGATCGCGCGTCGCGGTCGGTTGTCGTCGGGATACTGCGAATCGAAGTAATGGAGAACATGCTCCGCACAGTCGGCAGCCCAGGCAGCAAGCAAACGATGCTGCTGATCTTCAAGCGTGCCGCCTCGACGGATGGTCACAAACCGCGGGTCTCTGCGCCGGTCTAAGATGTTTCCTTACTCACTGATCCTCCGTTATGCCCAACGATTACATAACCGGCACGGCGTGTTGCGTTCAACAAGCTGCTTTACCCAGTCTGAAATACTCAGAAGCGCGCCGCTTTACCTATCGGCTATCGCCGAGTCGGGTTTATGTTGGGTTGGGCGCTTTGATTTAGATTGGCGCCAGCGTTCCAGTCCAGATCAGCCAGCACAGAACAGATTTGGCCAAAAGGCTCAGAATAATATAGACACGTTCGCCAAACAGGTAATTCTTCCAAAGGCCTACTTTTTTGTATTGCAAAACCATATTGATAGCGAAAATATTGAAGAAAACAAACAGGATAGGAACGATGGCGTACACAAAAGGCGGTGGCTTAGCATCGCCGGAGTTTACAGCACCGACAAAGTACAGCGTAATAACAACCCAGGGGATGAACCCGGCAATACAGCCGTAAATGAAAGCTGTCCAGTTAACTTTTTGGGTGTGTTGATTATGTAATTCCATCATGATGCCAAACAGGTTCATCGTGGCGTTGAGCGTGAAGATGAGGATGATTGCGCCAAGATCCCAAACCCCAACCAGCATGCCGATCAAGACGATCATGAGAGAAGAGCTGAGCGCATATTCGTAAAACCGGACAGGATTCATGCCTATCTTCAAGTTTTCCACATATCGGCGATAGCCAATGGTCGCCAGATAGAAATGTGCTACGGCGGAAATGAGCAAGAACATCGCAACCGCCGGGCCAAAGGGTAGTTCATAGAATAGCTGCATGTTCGGTGTCAACGAGAGGGTGGCAGGATCAAAGCTCAGGTAATTGGTATTGATGGGGTAGGTGGTGTCATTGCTAACCAGGATCATAAAAATTCCCTGGATCAGGTGTAGGAATCCCATGATGAGATTGAAGCGTTTGAGATCCGTAAATTTCTTGTCCATTGCTGCTGTTGCTTCTGTCATTGCATTTTCTCCTCATCAATTTTCTTCTTTAGTTTTTAGCGCCCAACGGTTAAGGATTGATGTGGCGGTCAAAACCAATGCCAAAGCTCAGTTCACTTTGCCGCCACATCAATCCGAGTTGAACTAAGCCGTCCTAGGAAACGTGCCTGACCATTTGGGATTTAAGGCACACGGTCA
>JAZBOA010000279.1:0-3118 GCA_036350935.1 Anderseniella sp.
ACTTGAAATGGCCGGCTACCGGGTGAAAAGAGTGGCCACAGGCGACGCTGCGTGGTCAGAGCTCCAGCGTGACCCGTCTTACGGCCTACTGATCTCCGACCTCGTCATGCCCGGACATCTTCAGGGAGCGGAGTTGGCACGGCGCGTGGAAGCGACCTGGCCGGATATGTCGCTTCTGTTGATTTCAGGCTACCCGCAGGAGGCCGCGATAGAGGGAAATGGCGTCGCAAGACGCCATCCGGTCCTGACCAAGCCAGTCGCGAGGGCCGACCTGTTGCGGACTATAGACCGCCTTACCAACCAGAAGGATCCCCGGGGCGCCGTTGACGGTTGATGGATGGCCCGGGCTTGATCACGCAAACCCTTGGGGCAGACATTTCTGCGTCCACAGTGCGGTTTGTACAAATAGCGGTTGTCCGCATCAGAGGCATTGCACGTACGGTACCCTGTGTTTGCTATGGAAGAGATCATTTCTTGACGGCAGAGCCCGTCTGGGCATCCGGAACACCGGATGCCCAATGACCTGCTGACCTAAGCAGCCAGTTCTTCACGACATAGGAGGTTGTCCGAGACGATGCAGCCCGGTTTGCCATAGATCCTGACCAGCGCATCCAGTTCCCGTGCCACCCTGGCCCCCGATATGCTGGTGTCGGCAATCAGGGCCAGGTTCTCGCGGCAGCAATCGTCGTTGACCGCCAGAATGCGGAACTTGCGGCAGGCCCCGAACGTGTCGGACAGGAAGTCCGGGGACCACCGCTGGTTCGGGCGCAGCGGCACGGGCATTGGTGTCCGACTGCCGCGTGCCCGTTTGCGGCCACGACGGCGGCGCACCGTCATGGAGTGCCCCAGCTGAAGTGGTCCACCAACTAGGATAGTTTTATCCCTACGTCAGGAGGACCAAGAGATGGCTGGAAAGCGAGACAAACCCGAAGAGATCGTGCTGACCGACGCCTATGTCTCGTCGAGCTACGCGAGGAAGAAGGCCGAGATGCTGTTCGCCCATCTCAAACGCATCACCGGCCTCGACCGCCTTCGCCTCAGAGGAGCCAACGGCGCCAAGGATGAGTTCCACCTCGCATTAGCCGTCCAGAACCTCCGCAAACTTGCGAAACTCAGGCCAATGCCAGTGTTAGGAGCTGGCCAGAAAGCATTCGCATATGAAGCCAGTCCAAAAACAGCACCGACTTTTTCAACAGAATCCGGACAAAACACCCATTGGCTTGTTAAACAGGAGGACCGGCGGGCCGGGATTCCCGGCCCACTCATGTCTTAGGATAGGTGGTGTACCTCCTGCAGCCCGTAGACAGGCGTATCGATGCCTTCCATACGGGCCTTGATCTGGAGCGACAGGAACTGGGAGTAGTGCCGCGACTGGTGCAGGTTGCCGCCGTGCATCCACAGGTTGGGCACTTGCGTAGGCTTCCACATGTTGCGCTGCTCGCCCTCCCAGGGGCCGGGGTCCTTCGTGGTATTGGAGCCGAGGCCCCAGCACTTGCCGAGCTTGTCCGCCATCTCCTGGCCCATCAGGTCGGCGACCCAACCGTTCATGGAGTTGTAGCCGGTGGCGTAGACGATCAGGTCGGCGTCCAGATGAGTGCCGTCGTCTAGGTTAACGCCGGTCTCATCGACGCTGACCACCTGGCCGCGCTTGAGCTTTATCTTGCCGTCGATGATCAGCTGGCTGGCGCCCACGTCAATGTAGTAGCCAGAGCCGCGGCGCAGGTATTTCATGAACAGACCTGAGCCGTCATCGCCCCAGTCCAGCCAGAAGCCCGCCTTTTCAAGACCCTCGTAGAACTCCTTGTCGCGTTCCTTCATCGCCTCGTACGTAGGGATCTGGAACTCGTGCAGGATGCGATAGGGCAGGGAGGCGAAGATCAGGTCCGCCTTCTCGGTGGTGACGCCATTGCGCACCGCTTCTTCCGAATACAGCGCGCCAAGGCCGATCTCCATCAGGCTGTCGGAGCGCACGATGTGGGTCGAGGACCGCTGAACCATCGTGACGTCGGCGTCATGTTCCCAAAGCGCGGCGCAGATGTCGTGAGCCGAGTTGTTGGAGCCAACGACAACCACTTTCTTGCCGGTCCACCGGTCGGGGCCGTCGTGTTCGGAGGAATGCTGCTGCACGCCCTTGAACGTGTCCATGCCGGGAAAGTCGGGCATCCGCTTCTTGCCGGACATGCCAGTGGCCATCACCAGTTGCTTGGGCTTGAGGACGACTTCCTCGCCGTCGCGGTCCACGATGACCGTCCATTCGCCCGTTTTCTCGTCGAATGTGGCGGACTGGGCGGTGGTACGCGTCCAGTAGTTCAGCTCCATCACCTTGGTGTACATTTCGAGCCAATCGCCGATCTTGTCCTTCGGCGCGAAGACCGGCCAGTTGTCGGGAAACTTGATGTAGGGCAGGTGATCGTACCAGACGGGGTCATGCAGGCAGAGCGACTTGTAACGGTTGCGCCAGCTGTCGCCCGGCCGTTCATTCCGTTCGACGATGATGGTTGGCACATCCAGCTGCCGCAGTCTTGCGCCCAGGGCGATCCCTCCCTGACCACCACCGATGATCAAGCAATAAGGTTGGGTTTCATAGCCAAGTTCGGCTTCCTCCTTTTCGCGCTCTTCTTTCCAAGTGGTGCGATTTTTTGCAGCGCCATGGTTTGCACCAAGAGGACGCTGAAACCCTTTTGATTCTTCATACCCCTTGAGTTCGACCATCGTGGTGAGAAGGGTCCAGATCAGCCTATCTTTGAGACGTAAAAGCCCGTAGCCGCGCGCGACCTCCGTTTCGAATTCGATCCAAACGGTGATTACACCGCCCTCTTCGGTTGGAAGCTCACCTTCAGCGATTTTCCAGCCTGTGGGCTTGGTCGTGGCCAATTGGTGGCGCAGCATATCGGCGACCTGCTCTTTGCCCTCGACGGTTTTGATATTCCATGTGAATGAAACCAGATCCCTCCAGTAGCAATCGTCCTGGAACATGCCCGTCGCGGCTTCGATGTCGCCCTGCTCCAGGGCCTTGCCAAACGAGTCAAGAAAATCCTGAGTTTGATCCGTCAGTGTCGTGTCGAGCATGGTTTCCTCCCTTTCTCGATGCTTGTTCCAGCAGTCTAAGAGGACCACA
>JAZBOA010000280.1:0-11187 GCA_036350935.1 Anderseniella sp.
AGCATCAGCCACACGGTCGGCACCGCAGCGGTGGCGGTCACCTTCTCGGTGTCGAGCAGTTCGTAAATCGCCTCGCCGTCCATGCGCGGGCCGGGCATCACCATCTTTGCCCCCGCCATCGGCACCGAGAACGCCAGCGACCAGGCATTGGCATGGAACATCGGCACGACCGGCATCCACACGTCCTTCGAGGCCATGCACAAGGCATCGCCGGCGCCCGACGCCATGGCGTGAAGCACGTTGGAGCGGTGCGAATAAACCACGCCCTTCGGGTTGCCGGTGGTGCCGGAAGTGTAGCACATGCCGCAAGCGGTGTTCTCGTCAAGGCGCGGCCAGTTGAACGCACTGTCGCCCTGCCCGATCAGCTCTTCATAGGTGATGACGTTGTTCAGCTTCGTCTCGGGCATGTGGGCGCCATCGGTCATGATGACGAAGCCCTTCACCTTGGGCAGCTTGTCCTGCACCGCTTCGAGGATCGGCACGAAGGTCAGGTCGAGGAACACCCATTTGCCTTCGCCGTGGTTGATCACGTAGATCAGCTGGTCGGCGAACAGGCGCGGGTTGAGGGTGTGCACCACGCAGCCCAGCCCCATCAGGCCATACCAGGTTTCCATGTGGCGATAACCGTTCCAGGACATGGTGCAGACCACGTCGCCCAGCTTCAGCCCCAGGCGGCCTTGCGCCGCGGAGGCCAGCGCCCGGGCGCGGTGATCAAGATCGCGATAGGTCATGCGCGAGATGTCGCCCTCAACCCGGCGCGACACGATCTCGCGGGCGCCATGCCACTTCGATGCATGATCAAGAATGGTGTGAACCAGCAGCGGCCAGTCCTGCATCAAACCCAGCATGACGTCTCCTCAAATTTTTTGTTCTTGATCGTTGCGGGGGATATTAGCGGTTCACCCGCGCGGATCAATCGGCACCATGTCCCTCAGGCCGAGAATTTCCTCCAGCATCCGCCCCCCGGCCAGCACCTCGCCATCGCAGTTGGGCCGGCCGATGATCTGGATGCCGACGGGAAGCTCTTCTTGCGTGAAGCCCGCCGGTATGGACAGCGCAGGCGCGCAGACATTGGTGATGGCGTAGACGATTGCGAGCCAGTCGATATAGGTGTCGAACTTGTGGCCGTCGCACTGTTCCACGTAACGGTTCCCGACCGGGAACGGCGAGACGATGGTGGCGGGGCAAAGCAGCAGGTCGTAGTTGCCAAAGAAGTCCAGCGTGCGGTGGAACATGGCGGCGCGCTGGTGATCGGCCTTGACGATCTGGTCAGCCGTCAGCGCCAGGCCCTTCTCGATGTTCCAGATCACCTCCGGCTTCAGCTTGTCGCGATGCGCCTCCAGCAACGGCTTCATGCCCGTTGCGAAGGACAGCGCCCGCAAGGTCTGGAAGCACTCGTGCGCCTCTGACAGGTCGGGCTGCGCCTCCTCGACAATCACGCCGGCGTCCTCGAAGCGGCGAGCGGCAGCCTCTACGATCCTTGCCACTTCAGGTTCAACCGGCGTGATGCCAAGATCGCGCGAGAACGCCACCTTCTTCGGTCTCCAGCCGGAGCGGCACTGGTCGAGATAGCCTGTCTGCGGGCGGGGCTTGGAGACAGGATCGCCCGGTTCCTCGCCGCACATGGCGTCAAACAGCAGGGCGAGGTCTTCCACGTTGCGGGCCATCGGGCCTTCCTGGCCCATGTTGCCGTCCACCTTGCCGCCACGCGACGTGGCGACCCGGCCCGGCGATGGCCGCATGCCGCAGACCGAGTTGAACGAGGCGGGGTTTCGCAATGATCCGCCCATGTCGGACCCGTGCGCCAGCCAGGCCATGCCGGTGGCCAGCGCCACGGCTGCGCCGCCTGATGACCCGGCGGCCGAGCGTGCGGTGTTCCACGGGTTCAGCGTGCGCCCGAACACCTCGTTGAAGGTATTGGCGCCGGCGCCGAATTCCGGCGTGTTGGACTTGGCGTAGACGATGCCGCCTTCTGTCTCCAGGTGGGTGACGAGGATGTCCGAGACTTCCGGCACCGTGTCCTTGAAGATCAGCGAGCCTTGCGTCGAGCGCACGCCAGCCACGTCTGCGAGGTCCTTGATCGGCACCGGCATGCCGGCCAGAAGGCCGCGTTCGCCCAACGGCTTGTTCATCAGCTCATCGGCATGGGCGCGAGCCCGCTCGAAGCAAAGCGTGGGCAGCGCATTCACCTTGCCGTCCACCGCGGCGACGCGGGCCTCAAGCGTGTCCAGCAGATCGTGCGGCGTGATCTCGCCCTTGTTCAGCCCTGCAACCAGTGCAGTGGCGGTCTGCTTGACAAGTGACATCTCGGCCATTGTGCGCCCCTCGTGAGTTCTGACATATTGCCTGCCAGATCGTGCGCAGCCGCGCGCGCATGTCAAAAGGTATTTGTCAAATGAACCAGCCTCTTTCCAACCTCGCGATGCGCGACATCGAAACCCTGATCCATCCATATACGAACCTGTCGGCGTTCCGTGACACCGGCCCGACGGTGATCGAGGAAGGCAAGGGCATCTATGTCTATGACCACGAGGGCAAGCAGTACATCGAGGGCCTGGCCGGGCTGTGGTGCACGTCGCTCGGCTATGGCAACGAGGAACTGGTGGATGCCGCTGCCACCCAGATGAAGCGACTGCCCTACACCCACATCTTCGCCGGCAAGTCCAACGATCTCGCCATCGAACTGGCCGAGACGCTGAAGGAGCTGGTGCCGTGCGAGGCCTCGAAGCTGTTGTTCTGCTCGTCGGGCTCTGAAGCCAACGACATGCAGGTCAAGCTGACCTGGTATTACAACAATGCCCGCGGCAAGCCGGAGAAGAAGAAGCTCATCTCGCGCATCAAGGGCTATCACGGCGTTACCGTGGCGTCGGGCTCGCTGACCGGCCTGCCGCCGGTGCACGCCGACTTCGACCTGCCGATCAAGAACATCATGCATACCTCGTGTCCGCACTATTACCGGTTCGGCAAGGACGGCGAGACGGAAGACGAGTTCTCCACACGTTGTGCCGAAGAGCTGGAAGAGATGATCATCCGCGAGGGCCCGGACACGGTTGCCGGCTTCTTCGCCGAGCCGATCATGGGCGCGGGCGGGGTAATCATCCCGCCGCAGGGCTATTACGCCAAGATCCAGGCGGTGCTTGAAAAGTACGACGTGCGCTTCATCGCCGATGAAGTGATCTGCGGCTTCGGGCGCACCGGCAAGTGGTTCGGCTCGGAAACCATGGGCATGAAGCCGCACTCGGTGTCGATGGCCAAGGCGATCACCTCGGCCTACATGCCACTGGGCGGCATCACCATCGAGGAAGACCTCTACCAGGCGATGCTCGACCAGTCGAAGAAGATCGGCGTGTTCGGCCACGGCTACACCTATACCGCCCACCCGGTGGCGGCGGCAGTGGCGCTGAAGACCATCGAGATCTACAAGCGCGACGGCATCATCGACCACGTGGCGAAGCTCGCACCGGTGTTCGAGGGCCGCTTCAACAAGCTGCGCGACCACGAGCTGATCGGCGACGTGCGCACCAAGGGCTTCATCGGCGCCGCCGAAATCGTCGAGAACAAGGCCACCAAGGCATCGTTCGACCCGAAGAAGATGGTTGGCCCGACGATGATGAAGTTCGCGCAGGCACGCGGCCTGATGGTGCGCTCCATGGTCGACTCAGTCGCCCTGTGCCCGCCGCTGATCATCACCGAGAGCGAGATCAACGAGATGTTCGACCGCTACGAAGCCGCGCTGAACGACACTGCCCAGTGGATCAAGAAGGAAGGCCTGCGCGGCTGACCTGCGGCGCCCTTACGGGATTACGATTGAACGCTTCTTCTGGCCGGTGGCGAACTCAAGCCGCCGGCCGTTGCACGCTTGAAATACGGTATCGTATAGGTTACCATATTGGCCATGAAGCTACTTGAGTATCTGGACACAAGCGGCAGAAGTCCCTTTGGTGACTGGTTCGCTTCACTGGATGCTCAAGCAGCCGCCAAAGTCGCTGTGGCCCTTGCCCGGATGGAGCAAGGCAATACATCGAACTTGAAGACGGTTGGCGCTGGTGTTCTTGAATACCGGATCGATTGGGGCCCCGGCTACCGCATCTATTTTGGCAAGGATGGCGACGAACTGGTGATCCTGCTGACGGGCGGCACAAAGCGGCGGCAGCAGAAAGACATCGAGCAGGCTCAACTCCGCTGGGCAGAATACAAGCAACGAAAGAAGGAGCGCGCATAATGCCGCTTACACGAGACTTCAGGGAGACGGTCAAAGCGCGGGCCGAACGTGACGCCGCATTCCGGGCGGCGCTTCTCTCCGAGGCTGTCGAGGCCCTGCTTTACGGCGATACCGCAACCGGAAAGACCGTGATGCGCGATTACATCAACGCCACTATCGGGTTTGAATCGCTGGCGGAAAGTGTCGGCAAGGATCCGAAAAGCCTGATGCGGATGTTCAGCAAGACGGGCAACCCTCGGGCTGAGAACCTCTTCGCCATTATCCATCATTTGCAGGAGGCGACGGGCGTGCAGCTTGAAGTGAAGGCAGTCGCATAGACGGCGGCTGACCTGCGGCGCCCTTACGGGATGAAGATTGAACGCTTCTTCTGGCCGGTGGCGAACTCAAGCCGCCGGCCTTTTTCGTTCAGGGTAATCCGGGACGTGATCTTGCCGCCTGCGGCCACGCGCGCCACTTCGCTGAACTTGCCGCCATCCAGAACGAGGAAGGCGATCTCGTCATAACGTGGCGTGGGAATGGCCAGCGCAGTGCGGCCATCGGAGAGCTTCACCACTTCCGACAGGTCCTGAACGCGCGAATGGATCTCGTGGTTGGAGTAGCCTTCAATGGACGTGACGTAGGTGAGCTTGCCGCCGGCATAGCGCCAGGCCTGCAGCTCGCGCGCCAGGTGCGGCTTCCACACGGCGGTGATCTCGATCGCTCCATCGCCATCAAGATCGGCAAACTCGGCCGGGTTGATCCAGCGGTTGGCGCGGCCGATGTGCGGGGTTTGCGCAAGCTTGACGAGCTCGCCGTCCCGCACGCCATAGATGGCCAGCGCGCCGCCCCCGGTCACGCTGGCCAGCACCACGATGATCTCATCGCGGCCATCGCCATCGAGATCGCGCAGGCGGGCCTGCCGGTCTTCGAACACCAGCTCATCGGGCAGAACCAGTTCAAGCACCGCACCGTCACGGGTCCTTACCGCAAGTCCGCCGGCCTCGATGGCGTCGCCCAGAATGCCGTGCGCATAGCGTTCCGTCGGCCGGGTGAGCCAGGCTTGCGCGATGTCCTTGCTGCCCTTTGCGACGATACCGTCCGGCAGGCGGCTGTCCGCATTGGCAACGCCGTGCATCGCCAGCAACAGCCCTGCGGCCAGGAAGAACCGCATCACGCTCACGCCTTGTCCAGAGCCTGTTCGAGATCGTCGATCAGGTCCTGCACCGCCTCGATGCCCACCGATACCCGAACCAGGTTGTCGGGGATCGGACTGTCCGGACCCTCGATCACCTTGCGGTGTTCGGCAAGGCTTTCAACCCCGCCCAGCGAGGTGGCGGGCAGGAACAGCTTCAACGCACGGATGAAGCGGCCGGTTTCCGCCATGCCGCCCTTGACGCAGACAGACAGCATGCCGCCGAATCCCTCGCCCATCTGGCGCCGGGCGATCTCGTGGCCGGGGTGAGACTGCAAGCCCGGGTAGAGCACCCGTTCCACCTTGGGGTGATGTTCAAGATGCCTCGCAATGGCCAGCGCGTTGTCGCTCGCCTGCTTCACCCGAACATGCAGCGTGCGGATGCCCCGGATCAGCAGCCAGCTTTCGAACGGGGCAAGGATGCCGCCGGTGATGGCGCGGACGTGCTTTGCCGCCTGCCAGCGGGCGTTGTCCTCGCGCGTCACCAGTGCCCCGCCGAGCACATCCGAATGGCCATTGAGGTACTTGGTGACGGAGTGAAACACGATGTCGGCGCCATGCTCGAAGGGCCTTGTGACCACCGGGCTGGCGGAAGTTGAATCCACGCCGAGAATGGCGCCTGCCTCGTGCGCGATGTCCGCCATGGCGCGGATGTCGATGACGTCCCAGGTCGGGTTGACCGGCGTTTCCATCCAGACCAGTTCGGCCCCTTGCGACACCGACCTCACGGCAGCCGCATCGGTCATGTCGACATACTCGATCCGGATGCGGCCGGTGCGGGCCATGTGGTTCAGCAGGTCGCGGCTGCCCCAGTAGAAGATGTTGGGCGCCACGACCTTTGCGCCAGGCTGCAGCGTTTCGAGCAAGCCCGTTATGCCGGCAAGGCCCGACGCATAGACCATGGCGGCGTGGCCGCCTTCGAGCGCCGCGATGATCCGCTCCGCCTGGTCGGTGGTCTCGTTGCCATAGCGTGAATAGAGGTGCTTGCCGACGAGCTGATAGTCGGCATCGCGGGCATAGGTGGTGGCGGTGTAAAGCGGCGGCACGATTGCGCCGGTGGCCTTGTCCACACCATCCAGCGCTTGCGCGGCGATGGTTTCGGGGCTGCGGCGTACGCCGTCAGACATGCTGGCCGCCATTGATATGGATTTCCGCCCCTGTCACGTACGAGGACGCATCAGTGCACAGGAAGTAGATGGCCTTGGCCACCTCTTCCGGCTGGCCGAGCCGGCGCAGCGGAATCTGCGGAATGATCTTCTCGGTGCCCGGCGACAGGATGGAGGTTTCGATCTCGCCCGGCGAGATGGCGTTGACGCGCACGCCCAGCGGGCCGAAGTCGTGGGCCATTTCGCGGGTCAGCGAGGCAAGGGCCGCCTTCGACGTCGAGTAGGCCGCGCCGGCAAACGGGTGCACCGAGGAGCCGGCGATCGAGGTGACATTGACCACCGAGCCCTGTGCGGCCTTGAGTTCATCCACCAGGCCGCGCGCCAGCATGACGGGTGCGAAAAAGTTGACGTTGAACACCCGCAGCCAATCGGCGGCGCTGGTGTCGAATGTGTTCATGCGCGCGCCGCCCTCGAGCTTGGGAGAGATGGCCGCGTTGTTGACCAGCGCGTTGAGCCGCGAGCCCTGGTCCTTCAGGCGCTCGCGCATTTCCGCCGCGCCACGCGCCACGTCGTCCATGTCTGACAGATCGATCTGGATATGGTCTTCCGGGCCCATTTCCCATGGGCAGTTCTCGGGGAACGGATGGCGCGAGCAGGTGATCACCCGCCAGCCAGCCGAGGAAAACCGCTTTACCGTTGCATGGCCAATGCCGCGCGAGGCTCCGGTGAGAATCAGCGTCTTGCGCTCCGAATTTGCAGTCTGCGTGCCGGGCATGGTTGTCTCCGCTTCGGTGGACCTCAGCTATAGGCCAAAGCCGGTCAGGGATAAAGCCGCGTCTTGCTCCACTGCCCGTCAGGCGTGTCCCGCCTGAACACCGACCGGTCATGCAGCCGGAAGGCGCCATCCTTCCAGAACTCGATATAGACCGGGCGGATGCGGAAACCGGACCAGTGCGGCGGGCGCGGAATGTCGCCGATGGCATATCTGGCGGCATACTTCGCCACCGCCTTTTCCAGCGCGAAGCGGCTTTCCAGCGGACGCGACTGCTGTGAGGCCCAGGCGCCAATACGGCTGTCGCGGGCGCGGGAGTTGTAATACTCATCGGCTTCTGCATCGGAGACCTGCTCGACGAGGCCGCGCACCCGCACCTGGCGGCGCAAGCTCTTCCAGTGCAGGCAAATGGCGGCCTTCATGGAGCCGAGGATCTCGGTGCCCTTCTGGCTTTCGAAGTTGGTGTAAAAGACGAAGCCGTTCTCGTCGAAGCCCTTCAGCAGCACCATGCGCACATTGGGCAGGCCAGCAGCGTCCACGGTTGCCAGGCTCATGGCGTTGGGGTCGTTGATTTCCTTCTCCGTTGCCGCTGCAAGCCATTCGGCAAACAGTTCGAAAGGTTCGTCGCGGGTGGTGAAATCTGCAGTCATGGCTTTTGTCATCCGGATATATTCAACTGGGGCTTCAACGGTTCGAGCCTGATATGGCCCTTGCCGGGGCCGGTTCGCAAGCCCGTCATATTGGCGGTGGACCCGGCTCACGTTTTCGTGCAAATACACCATCCACACATAACCATCTGTCGTCTTTTTCATACAAGGGGTGTTGTCCATGACCCAGGCGGGATCGATCATGGCCGGCAAGCGCGGGCTTGTAATGGGCGTTGCCAACAACCGGTCCATCGCGTGGGGCATTGCCAGGGCGGCGCACAAATATGGCGCCGAGCTTGCCTTTACCTACCAGGGCGATGCATTGGGCAAGCGCGTCAAGCCGCTGGCCGAAGAGCTTGGCTCGAAGATCGTGCTGGAGTGCGACGTCACCAACGCAGCCTCGATGGACGCTGCTTTCGCCGAGATCGAAAAGCAGTGGGGCAAGCTCGATTTCGTGGTCCACGCCATCGCGTTTTCAGACAAGGATGAGCTTACCGGGCGCTATGTCGACACCTCGGAAGCGAACTTCAACCGCTCGCTGAACATCTCCTGCTATTCGTTCACAGCCGTGGCCCAGCGCGCCGAAAAGCTGATGACGGAGGGCGGCTCGCTGCTGACGCTGACCTATTACGGCGCGGAAAAGTGGATGCCGCACTACAACGTCATGGGCGTGGCGAAGGCGGCACTGGAAGCATCGGTGCGCTACCTGGCCGCCGACCTTGGCGAGAAGAACATCCGCGTCAATGCCATCTCGGCCGGTCCGATCAAGACGCTCGCGGCCGCCGGCATCGGCGATTTCCGCTATATCCTGAAGTGGAACGAATACAATTCGCCGCTGCGGCGCACCGTCACCATCGACGAGGTAGGGGATTCCGGCGCGTACCTGCTGTCCGACATGAGCCGCGGCGTCACAGGCGAGATCCTGCACGTCGATTCGGGCTATCATGTCGTCGGCATGAAGAACCCCTATGCGCCGGACATGAGCCTCGACCAGGCCGAGTGACTGACGCTGCGGTGCGAGGCTACCCGGAAATCTGGTTTGTCCGGCACGGTGAAACGGACTGGAACCGCGACCGGCGCATCCAGGGCCAGACCGACATCGAGCTCAACGAAACGGGCAAGGCACAGGCCCGCGCTATCGCCATGGCAATGCGTGAGCTGCATGGCAGTCTGGATCACCTCGCCGTCCACGTCAGCCCGTTGAAGCGGCCACGCCAGACCCTGGCCCACATCCTGGAGGCGTTCGGTCAGCACGCTGCGCAGGTCAGCATCGACGAGCGCCTCAAGGAACTCAACTTTGGCGAGGCGGAAGGCAAGACCTGGCCGGAACTGAACCGGCTGGGCATTGACCCGGAAGCCGATCCGGAAGGCTACCATGCCTGGCGCCCGGCCGGCGGCGAGAGCTATGCCGACGCCACCGCGCGGGTGCGTGACTGGCTCGACAGCCTGGACGGCCCGGTGCTGGCGGTGGCCCATGGCGGCATCAGCCGCATCTTGCGCGGGCTGGTGCTGGGGCTGCCGGTTCGCGAGATACCGCTGCTGCCCAATCCGCAGTGGAAGTTCTACCGGCTGAAGGGCGGCCGGATCGAGTGGTACAGGGCAGCGAAAAATCAGCCTTAAATCGGCGTCAGACCGCCACAAGAATACCGCAAAACGGCACGAAATTTCGTCCCGTTCAACGCTGGAGATTGGGGATTCCAATGAAAATCAAGACCACACTCGTCGCGGCTGCCACCGCTCTCGGACTGATGACCGCTGCCGCACCGGCGCAGGCCTGGGACCTGATCGGCGCCAAGCAGGCTGATCATTTCCGTGACCGTGACGTGATCAACGTCCGTGGCCGGGACCGGCACCGGGCTGTGCGCATCTGCGTGGACCGGGCGCCGCTGACCATGCAGCGGATGCAGATCGTGTTCCGCAATGGCGGCCGTCAGGACGTGGCGCTTCGCCAGCTGTTCTTCCCGGGCACCTGCTCGCGGGCCATCGACCTGCGCGGCAACCGGCGCGATATCCGCCGGATCGTGGTGGTCTACTCGAAGTTACTGCCGGGCCGCTCACCGGTCATGCGGGTGTTCGCGCGCTGAGCAACTGGCTGAGCGAGCCTATTTCTTGCGGGCGATGGTAAGTCCATCGCCCATCGGCAACATGGTCATGTCCACCCTGTCATCGCGGGCGACACGCTCGTTGAGCCGGCGGATGGCGGCGGTGGACTTGCGCTGGTCCGCCGGGTCAGCGACTGCCCCTCCCCACAGCACGTTGTCGGCCAGCACGAGCCCGCCCGGGCGGACAAGCTGGACGCTGTTTTCGTAGTATTCAGGGTACAACCGCTTGTCGGCGTCGATGAAGATCATGTCGAATGATCCTGCCCCGCCGTTGCCGAGCAAGCGGCGCTGCAGCTTGTCTGCTTCCTCAATGTGAAGATCGACCCTGCCGGCAACGCCGGCTTGCTGCCAGAACGGCTGGCCAATCGAAGCGTACTGTTCATCGATGTCACAGGTGATGACCTGCCCGCCATCCGGCAAGGCCAGCGCCATGGCGAGCGTTCCATAACCGGTGAAGGTCCCCAGTTCGAGAACCCTGCCGGCATGCAGGAGCTGGACGAGCAAGGAGATGAACTGCGCCTGTTCGGGCGACGATTGCCAGCGGCCGTGCGGCAATGCCTCGGTCTTGCGCCTGAGTTCGGCAAGGACCGGGGGCTCGTGAAGGGAATGGGAGCGGATGTAGGATTGAAGCGGCCCGTCGATGGGTGTGCTTTGTACTGCCATTGGAACGCCGGCTCCCTGCTGTTGTTCGTTTTGTTTCCTTTGCAGCCACCCCCCAACAGCCGGTTCTCTGTCTGCAGATGGGGCCTCCGTCGCGACAATCAAGCCAAGATTGACATCACACATGGGTGAACGGCTGGGAGCGCTGCCATTGCAAAGCGGTTTGACGCACGGCGCCGGCAGCCCTAAACAAGCGGCAACAAGGGGCGCCCAATCGCTATGTCACACAATACTTTCGGTCACCTGTTCCGCATCACCACCTTTGGCGAGAGCCACGGGGTGGCGCTGGGGTGCGTCGTGGATGGCTGCCCGCCCGGCATCCGGCTCACCGAGGCCGACATCCAGAGCTTCCTCGACAAGCGCAAGCCCGGCCAGAACCGCTTTACCACACAGCGGCGCGAGCCGGACCAGGTGAAGATATTGTCCGGCGTATTCGAGGATGACCGGACCGGTGGCCAGGTGACCACCGGCACGCCGATTGCGCTGATGATCGAGAATATCGACCAG
>JAZBOA010000281.1:0-3312 GCA_036350935.1 Anderseniella sp.
CAACGATCAGTCCGGTTCCCGCCAACGAAACCAGTAGATGCGGCGCTACCGCGGCGATCGCGGCCGCCAACAGTACCAGCCTCTCCAACCTGCCGATCTGGCGTTCAAGCATACCCTCGACCGCTATGGCGATTGCAGCGACAGCACAGATGCCCCCGACGATCACCACAAAAATCGAGACAGGATCGGCAAGACCAAGAATGGCCGGGTTCCACATGAACACAAAGGGCAAGCAGAAGCCCACCGTTGCAAGTTTCACGGCATCAATTGCAATCATGAACGGATCATCGTTCGCAATCGCGGCCGCAGCCATCGCAGCGACGGCAATCGGCGGGGTCAGCGCCGACAGGATGGCGTAATACAACAGGAAGAAATGGGTCTCGAGCAGCGGGAAACCCAACTTGATCATGGCGGGACTGACCAGAACCGCGGACAGAATATATGCGCTTGGCGTCGGCATGCCCAAGCCCAGCAGGATCGAGATCAGCGCCGCGATGACCAGCGTGATAAAAGGATCCCCGCCACTGACCGCGATGACAAGGTTTGCTGCCTTCATCCCCAGACCGGTCATAGACAAGCCGCCGATGACAAGCCCTGCCGCAGCGCAAGCACCGGCCACCGGAAGGATGCGCAATGTTGTCTCGCCGAGCGCCTCAACCAGTTGCCAAAGGCTCATCCTGGTTCTTGGCAGTATGGCCGACGCGATCACCACGGCGGCGGCACCTATGCCCGCTGTAAGCGTTGGAGAAAACCCGCGCATCAGGGCAGCAATGATAATCAGAATGGGAATAAGGAAGACCCACCCGATCGACATGGTTTTGCGCAGCGTGGGCACATCGCCCTCGACTGGCTTGAGGTCGTGGCGAACGGCTCTCAGATGAACCTGACCGAAGACGCCAAAGTAGTAGAGGAATGCAGGTATGAGTGCGGCATACACCACATCCCGATAAGGTAGACCGGTATACTCTGCCAAGATGAATGCAGCCGACCCCATGACCGGTGGCATAGCGCTTCCTCCGGTCGAGGCGGCGACTTCGACAGCCCCGGCAAAACGCCCGGAGTAGCCAAGGCGTTTCATGATGGGAATAGTAATCGAACCAGTCGTGACAACATCGGACGTCGCACTTCCGGACATCGTGCCGTAAAGGCCCGACGCGATTACCGCCACTTTCGCCGGCCCACCTCGGGTTTTTCCGGTCAGGTTCGACGCCAGATCATAGAAAAAATCACCGCCTCCTGCCTTGGACAGAAAGGTGCCGAAAAGGACGAACAAGAAAACGTAACTTGCAACCACCTGTATCGGCACACCAAAGACGCCATCCGTGGTGAAAACCAGCACGTCCAGAACATAGGAATACTCGTCCACCCCATGCCCGAAAGGAGCCGGAAGACTTGATCCGAAAAGGTTGTAGGCAAGGAACATCAGGACAACGATTGTCAGGCCCATGCCCGTTGTGCGGCGCGTGGCCTCAAGCGTGAGAACCAGAAGGATCGAGCCGAAAATCAACTGATCGGGTGTGAAGGTTTCAAGCAATGAGATCCGGTTCGAGATCACGCCTGCATTCATCATGAAATAGACGCCACAAGCGGCACTGAGAATTGAAAGCACCCAATCCAGTATGGAAGGCTTAGGGCCCGACTGTGGAGTGGCGCCGACGACCACGAACATCAACGTGAATATCCCCGAAACAAAGAGGATCCCGATGATCAGCCGGTCAGATATTACAAAGAGGTTCCCATAGATAACCCCCGCCGCGAAAATGGCGGCGAGGATCATCAGGATTGCCTGCGGGACCTTCGAGAAGACCCGCCTGCGACCTGTCGAAAAGAACCTTGCGATCACTTGATCAGGCCTGCTTCCTTGAGGGCACGCTCTGCTCCGGGATGGAAAGGAAGCACCGACTGGTTTGCGAACAGCTCGGGTGTCAGCTGTTTCATCGAACCGTGGACAGCGCGGATTTCCTCCATGTGATCGACCATCGACTTGGTGAGGTTGTAGACCGTGTTTTCATCGGTCCCGTCGTGTGTGACCAGCAAAGCGCCCAGAGCAATCGTATCCACATCATCGGGTTGTTTGCTGTAGCTACCGCCGGGAATGACGAAGGGCGAGGTGCCGAATTCAGCATTTGTTGCTTCGATCACGTCTTGGGGGATCGACAGAACCACGACATCGTTGTTTTCGTCGATTGCCCGGAAGGAACTGTGAAGCACGAAAACACCGTTCGTGACCATGTCTATGCGCCCATCGCTCAGCAAGTCGGCCTGATCGTTGGCACCTGCACGCACAATGGATCCTCCTTTTCCGGTAATCTCAGCCTCAGTCGCCCCGACCTGATCCAACATGAAAAGTGCGACGTTCGAGGTGATGTTTCCGGGACGGTTCACCCCGATGCGGATCGGCGCACCGCTTGCCACCAGATCGGCGAGCGACTTGATGTTGTACTCGTCAGCAATCGATTTCCGCAGGAAAAAATGCATCGGCGCCCAGTTGTACATGTATCCGACAGCGCGCATGTTCTCGATTGGCCCCTTGAACGGTTCACCACCAGCAAGGGCAATCTTGACCTCGGCGTCATGGGCAAGCCCCAGATCGGTTCGCTTGCCCTCCAAGAGCCCGATATTTGCGAAGCCGCCACCTGTTGCCTGATAGGTAATGACGGAAGCGGCATCCGCCTGCTTCGCAGCGCGGTCAATGCCTGCCCCCAGAAGCGACCAGAGTCCGCCGGGGTTCCCACCGGATAGGGTTAAGTTCACCGTCTCGGCTTGCGCGGATCCTACCGACAGCGAGATCGTCAAGGCTAATGCCAGTTTCTTCAGATTCATTGTGTCCTCCCTAGTGACCATGCTTCCCGCGCTATCAATGGGTAGCAACGTTCGCGGGCTACGCTGCCAATCTTGAGATGCTGAAAACGCGGATCAGCGGACGTGTTGCCCAAACCAGCGCTCCCCCCTTTTGCCGCACCTCCCATGTGCGATCACTTCGGCCTTCCAAGAACGAAATGCGTCAATCCTCCTGCTTTGACGGCAACTTCGTCAGCAAAGTTCTTTGTCAATAAGTCCGGATCAATGACTACGAGTCAACAGAAATTAGATATCTTAGATGTTGGTTAGATATTTAAATTCTCTGGCCGGATCAGACCCGCGCACAGCCAGTTTAAGCGCTGCGCACATCTGCCAGCGCTTTCAATCCAAGACGATGCAGCACCTTGTCCAACGCTGCGCGCAGCGGCCTTCGTCTTTAAAATCAGGCCCTTCCCCCGATCCTGATAAAGACACAACTCTGCCGTGATGCGATTTGCCATCGTCACGGAC
>JAZBOA010000282.1:0-4206 GCA_036350935.1 Anderseniella sp.
GTGTCGTAGTGGAACACGCGATTGAGGCCCGAGTGCATCAGAGGGAGCGCATACTTGCGCTGCGCCGACTTCAAAGACTCGGCGATGAAGATGGTGGGCAGATCCAGCACGACGTCGTCGCCGCCCTGCGCATTCTTCTGCGTGGGCACCTTCTTGCCGGTCTTCGCAACCCAGGTCACTGAATCGTAAGGGAAAACGTGCATGTCCCTGGGCAGCCGGTACTGATCGAGCACCAGCTCGAGGCCAACTCCGCCGGTCAACAACACCTCGAGGCGCATCGTCTCGATCAAACCTTCGAGTCCGCGCTTGTCCGAATAGCCTTTGGTGTAGTCCCAGTCTGTGGCGAGAGAGGCGAGCACGGCCTCGCTGGCCACCACCGCCTCTCTCGAGAACTCCTCGCTCGCGGTCCAGTAAGCTCTGAGCCGGAACTTCGTGGCCATCATGGCCAAGTAGTTCGTGATCGCGGTGGAGACGATGCCGTCGGTCTCGTAGAGGCCGCGCATCTTGGTCGCCGCCGCGGCCGAGTTGCGGGCGTCGCGGATCGAGCGATTCAGATTGATCGTGTCGTCGCGCCGGATCTGATCGCCAGGCAGCGCTTGGGAGTACGCGGTCTGAGCCCGTGCTTTTCCGACCTGCCGGCGTGGCAACACCACCGAATCGGTGCCGCGGCTGTCCGGTCCTTGCGGGCGTACTGAGGTCGGTTCGGCCATCTCGGGCAGGTGGGCTCGCGGACGCAGAAGAAGATGGTCCGAAGCGTAACCCGAAACTGTTGATGGCGGAAGGGGTTAGCCCGAGTTTTTGTTTGAGCCGGTCACAGGTTAAGCCGCCGTCTTCATCCTCACGCGAGAGACCAGCAAGGAGCTGGCCGGCTGTACGAAGATCTTCGTGCTGTCTTCGGTCAGCTTGGCCGAAAGCCAGCAGTAATACACCGCAAAGAAGAAGTGGTTCTCGTCAGAGCCGGTCACCCACTGAGATTGCTCTTCGCCAACCGCATCTTTATTGGTGATGCGCTTGAGCTGTTGTAAGTGCGTTTTGACCTCCTCTTCGAACTCCAGCCCCATTGGAAGCTTGATGTAGCCGTTGTTAAAGTCGCCGACAAATTCATCGAGTGTTTTTGTCCGATTGGCTTTGATGACGCCTTCCGCCTCGTCCAAGACATACGGCGTCAGGGATGACTTGCCTTGGCCGCGCACAAAGAAGCAGGCCCACACATTATTGTAGGGCGTGTCCTCTTGAATACTTTTCGGAATCGTCAAGTCCGGTGCCGCATCAATCACACCCTGGATGGCTTGATACTGCTTGTAGCGCTCGATAAACGTCGTCTTCGTGTTGTTTTTACCGTCCTGAATAATCTTTTCCATGTGAACGATCTCCAGTGTCTTGCCGATCTTCTTGCCGATCGCCAAGTGGCTCACCCGCCCGACGTCCATTCCCATCACGGCACCGCTGACTGTTCCGGATAAGGGACCTTGCGGCCTGACCTTGAAACAGTTCTCGATCACGCTATGCAGAATCATTTCTCCAGCCGATTCAGCGGCAATTCCGAGCCCGAACCGCTGCCACGTGACATTGTTGCCGTACAGTTTCAAATCCTTGAAGAGTCTTGATGGCGTTCTGATCTGCGGTAAGACCAGCGCATTGGCGTCATACGAGCTGTTCTCCCGGTCGGGGTACTCCGGCACCCATGCCCGATACCGCGGGTCGGCCATGTTCTCAATCGTAATTGGCTTCTTGCAGTGAGGGCACAACACATGCGCCTCGTTCACTCTGTAGTGTGGGTTGTCGATGTCTGAAGGCGTTAGAAGCGTGATGCTCTCGCGATAGCCCGGCAGAATCAGATGCAGCAGCAGGTCCGGCAGGACCCATGTGGCGCAGGCGGTGTGCCAGATCATGTAATGATTGCGCGTCCCCTCCTCGAAGTCCTTGGTGATGCCGGACTTGGGAAACAGCGGGCTCGAGAAAAACCGAATGATCCGATCCTCTTCGCGCTGGTGGCCGGTGCGGCTCATGAAGACACTGATCACCGCTGGGTCGCAGAACTCCTTCTCATCCACCATCAGCAACCGGGCCGGGGTCGAGATGCCGGCACTGGTGGTGGCCGCGCCGGCCAGATGCAGAAAGCTCGTGCCGATTTTCTTGAGCAGCGTGCTGTCGACGTCCTTGGAGACCATGCCTTTCAGTCGAGGACTCGCATCGATGACTGGGTCGAAGCGCGTGCTTGCGATCTTTTGCGCGGCATGCACGGTCGGCATCACATAAATGCCGTTGATGGCTCTGAACTTGGCGAGAATGGCCAGGGCCTGTCTGATCGACAGCTCGGAAAGCCCGATCTGGGTCACCTTCTTTGTGGAGACGATCGGGTGCGTGTCGTTGAGAATCGCCTCCTGGTACTCGTGGCCTTTCAAATTGAATCGCTTGTTGGCGTCCGCCGGATCCCGTGTGTTGGTGCAGAGCCACTTGCTGACGTTGGACAGTCCCCCGCCCGAGGTGGCCGCGCCCTCGACCTGATCGATCAGGGTTCCGAAAAGTTCGTCGTCGAAGTGGTTCATTGAAGGGGGAGTCCGTATTGGGTTGCGGGTGAGTGTAGCAGGGCGGGGCGGAGGCAGGAAGTCAAGGGGTGGAGTGGTCAGGAGTGGGGGCTGGGGCTGGGGCTGGGGCTGGGCGTTGAGGGTGGAGTGGTCAGGAGTGGGTGGCGAGAACAAGGGGGCAAGAACAAGGGGGCAAGAAGTAGGTGCTTAGTAAAAAGTATGAAATTTCGCTGGGACGTGGGAGGGGGCAGCGCAGTACACGCGGCGTGTGTACACAAATCGTTTAGGGCGTGGGTCAGTCATTAGTTTTACTTATGCCCATATTAGTTTATAGTTTTTACTATCCCTATTGATATTCTTCATACAGCGTAGAAGGCCCATTTTAGCCCCATGACGCCATTCGCAAGGGTACCCTGTGGGCTAGCATTACCTAATGCTTGTCGTGGCCATGGTGGAGTTTTCGCGGTTTTAGAGACACTTTTTTACTAATAGAATCAATCACTTAGGGTTTTCGCGCAACAGTGTTAGATTGCTACCACATAGCTTTTAGTAAGCATATCCTGTGCCAACCTACCTTTTTAGTCTGGTATAGGGCTTGCTACGTGCGCTTCTTCCTAGACAGAGAAAGTGAAGCATAGGTTTATCTAATAGTATGTATTGACATTCTTAGGGTTTACTATTTTCTAGGCTAGCCTATGCTGAGAGTGTAGGGATGAATTATGGTACACGGAACGTTAAACCTCAATCTGATCTAATGGAGCAACACACATGACCGCCAACACCTCCAACACCCAAGCTTTTTCGATTCCGGTCGAAGTCGCAATCGCCCAAGCTGAGATCGCAAGCGCTGCAATCCATGCTACTAAAGGTGTCGCCCCGCAGCACGGCACGAACGCTGCGTTCCTTGTCAGTCTCGCAAAGACTGGCAACGAGACAGGTATCCATTTGACGCTCGTGGCGTTGCAAGACAGGTGCACCACAGGGCCTAGCTGGAATGTTGCCAGAGCCGGTGTCAATGAAGCCCTTAAAGCGTTGGGCTACAAGATCGACGCAACCCGGAATTATCGGTCAGGAAAAGGTGCGTTCACTCTGGTTTCGCTCTCCGAAGCCAAGTCGGCACGCGAACAGAAAGAGAGAGATGAGCAAGCCCTCGCGGATCGTGCCGAAGCCGAAGCCGTCGCAGCAGCGCAGGCTGCTGATATGGCAGTGACGGTTGCTGACATCGCGAACGCTGCGGTTGCTGAAGCGAAGCGATTAGGATTGAGTGTTACCGAGCTGGCTCTTGCGATGGTCGCCCTTGCCGAAGCCGAAGCCGATACCGGCGCGCTCATTGTCGAAGCCGAAGCCACCTAGTATTATCGCAAATGCGTCTCATTCTCAGCACCCCGCGCCAGTGGCGCGGGGTGCTGAGTTGTGCAATGGTTCGCACCAGCTTGGTGCGAACCAAACTAAAAGACTTTTAGTTTGGAGCGAACGATGGACTTCCGAGCGGCGACCCGTAAAGCAATGAAAAATCGTATCCGTGCGATCGAGAGCCGTGAAACTGCACGACAGCATCACGCCCGGTCGATTCTCAGTCGGCCTGACGCCTTTCTGCGGGTCACTGAGACCGGGTACAATCTTCACGAGAAAGATCCAGACCACCTGTTGCCTAATCGTTAGTTTCAGGCAAGCGCAA
>JAZBOA010000283.1:0-8300 GCA_036350935.1 Anderseniella sp.
GCTGACGCCACTTCCGCATCCTTGAAAAACAGTTCGTAGAAATCGCCCATCCTGTAAAACAGCAGGGTGTCAGGATTCGCCTGCTTGATTTCCAGGTATTGCGCCATCATCGGCGTAACCCGGGCCTGTTCGGCGGCAACTGCCCCGGTCCCGTCTCCTGCTGATGTGGCGTAGTGATTCATGACACAGCACCCTAGACGATCAGGACACCGCGCGTCGTGGGGCTTGTCAGCATCATCCACAACCGCAAGGCGGCCGGATATTCAGGTTCCACGGCGTGGTCAGGCAGCGTCAGTGACGTGGGTCAGGCCAGCAATGGCGGCTTCCAGATCGGCGCGGTCGAACGGTTTTGCCAGATACCCGTCCATGCCGGCGCGGGTGCCGGCTGCATGGTCGTCACTGCTGGCATTGGCCGACAGTGCAAGTATTGACACTGGTTGATTGACGCCTGCCCCGCGCTCCATGGCACGAATGCGCCGCGTCGCCTCAAGGCCATCGATGCCGGGCATCTGGATGTCCATCAATACCACGTCATAGCCGGCGGTACCGGTCTCGGCGATGCTGCGTCCGATCTCGCTGACTGCTGCTTCACCGGTAGCCAGGTGATGCACCCGGTGACCTGCCGCTGTCAGGATCTTGGTGGCAAGCAGCATGTTGATGTTGTTGTCCTCGACGAGCAGAACGCTCTTGCTGCCGGCGCTGCCCGTCCGGCGGCGCCGACCGGCCACCTCGCGCAGACCTGCCGCGGATCGTTGCGGCGCTTCATCCGGCCGGCGCAACTGCTGGACCAGCGTGGCCCGGCGAGCAGGCTTGAGCAGGTAGCCGAAGCGCGCGTCCTCCAAAAGCTCGCGGTATTGGCGGCGCTCTTCCGGCTTGAGCAAGGTCCACACACGGACCGCTTTCGCCGCATGCGAGGTGGCCAGCCCGGCAAGTTGCTTGGGTGTTTGGCAGAGACCTGAATCAATCAGCAAGAGAGGTTTCAGGCCCTCGCGCGATGCGGCGACGACTGCCTCGACGGCAGAGGCAATCCCTGCTGCTGCACCAACATGATGAACCTCGGCGCCGTATGCCTGAAGATACAGGCTGAACACTTCCCGGTTGATGCCCTCGTGCATGGCAACTACGGCATGCGCGCCTGCCATGAGACGCGCCCGGCCTGATGGTTCAGCCGCAACCGCGCTGCCTGCGCCAGGCAGTGGCAACTCGACAAGGAAAGACGACCCCTGCCCAACAGTGCTTTCTACCCTGATGCTGCCGCCCATGAGCTCTGCGAGCTGACGGGTAATGGACAGGCCAAGGCCAGTGCCGCGGCCTGCCATGGCCTGCGGCAGGGAAGACTGAACAAAATTGTCGAACACCTTGTCGAGTTCATCACCTGGTATGCCGAAACCGGTGTCTCGGACTTCGATCCTGATGACGCCAGGTTTGTCCGCGGGCTCAACCTTCACGATGACGCCGCCTTCGGCGGTGAACTTTATGGCGTTTCCGACGAGGTTCAGCAGAACCTGGCGTAAACGCTTTTCGTCAGCCATGACGCGCTGTGGCAACGCCGGCGAGACAAAGCTGCCAAGTTCGATACCCTTCGCATGAGCCCGGGGAGACATGAGCTCCATGACAGACTCAACGCAGTCGACCAGGTCGACCGGCGCACTTGAAATCGTCATCTTGCTTGCGTCGTTGCGGGCTGCATCCAGCAGTTCGTCGATGATCGACAACAGCGAGCGGGCTGACACATCCACTACTTCGGCATAACTTTTCTGGGCGTCCGACAAGGAGGTATCAAGCAACAGTCCGGTCATGCCCAGCACACCGTTGAGCGGCGTGCGCAGTTCGTGCGAAACGGTGGCAAGAAACCGCGACTTGGCCTGATTGGCCTCATCAGCGGCCGCGCGGGCTTCTCGCAGTTGCACCAGGGCATTTTCAAGTTCGCAGAGGTAGCGTCGCGCCAGATGCCAGACATGCAGGATTCCACCACACAGGAAAACAAGCAGTACCGTGAGCATTGCAACTGCGGTGTATATCCAGGCGGGCTCATGGGTAACCATGCCCGCAATCCCGCCTGCCAGAAGCAGCATAGTGAGCACTACGGCCATGCTTGCGATAATGAACACATGCCGGCGGAGCCTCACCATTGTCATGGTGCGGTTGCTGCGCCGCCGTTCAACGGTGACTTCTGGCCGGGCGTCGTCCACGCATTCTCCCCTTTGACGGCACAAGTCCTTCCAATCTGGTTTATGGCCCAGGGGGCGTTAGAACCGGCCTATCGCGATCACTAAAATTTTAGCGATTCAGACCCTGTTCAAGCGGCAACAAGGAAGCTGGCAAGCTTCTGGCGATAGCTGATGGCCTCGGCAACATTGATGCGCGACACCGTTTCACGGCCATCCATGTCGGCAAGCGTTCTGGCCAGGCGCAGGATGCGGTGGTAACCCCGCGCCGACAGGTTCAGCGCCTCGGCAGCATTGCCCAGCAATGCCAGACCTTGCTCGTCGGGCCGGGCGAGTTGTTCCAGCAGGGCTCCGTCCAGCTGCGCATTGGTGCGCACGCCAGCGACGCCAAGTGCGGCAAAGCGATCACGCTGAATGGCCCTCGCTGCTGCCACCCTGGCAGCCACTTCCGCGGAGCCTTCCGATGGTGGCGGCAATGTCAGGTCACTGGCGCGCACGGCCGCAAGTTCAATCTGGATGTCGATGCGGTCAAGCAGCGGTCCGGAAATGCGGGCCTGGTAGTCGGTCGAACAGCGTGGGCCACGCTTGCAAACATGGCCCGGCTCTCCCGCCATACCGCACTTGCACGGATTCATGGCAGCCACTAGCTGGAAGCGAGCAGGATACGACACATGATGGTTAGCCCGGGCAATAACCGCCTCACCGCTCTCCATGGGTTGGCGCAAGGCCTCAAGCGCCCGCGGCTGGAACTCGGGCAGTTCATCGAGGAACAACACGCCGTTGTGTGCCAGGACCATCTCGCCGGGCAGGGCGCGATGTCCGCCGCCCACAAGTGCGGCTTGCGAAGCTGAATGATGTGGCGCACGGAAAGGACGCACCGTGGTCAAGCCGGTCGAGCGCAGTTCGCCCGCAACCGAGGCGATGGTCGATACCTCCAGCATCTCTGCTGCCTCCATCGGCGGCAGGATCGAAGGAAGCCTCGAGGCCAGCATGGACTTGCCGGCTCCGGGAGGACCAACCATCAGCAGGTGGTGACCGCCGGCGGCGGCAACCTCCAGGGCCCGCTTGGCGGTTTCCTGGCCCTTGACGTCCTTGAGGTCCGGCAAGGCGATAGCCTGATCTGCGATCTTCGCCCGGGGGGGCGACAAAACCTGAGTGCCCTTCATGTGATTGAGCACCTGAACAAGCGAGCGGACAGCAAGAATGTCCAGATCATCTGCCGCCCAGGCGGCCTCCGGCCCGCACTCCTCGGGGCAGATCAGCCCCAAGTCCCGGGCATTGGCAGCCATGGCTGCCGGCAGGACGCCGTTTACCGGCTCGACCTTGCCGTCAAGCGACAGTTCGCCCAGCACGACATAGCGGTTGACGAAATCCATCGGCAGGAGCCCCATGGCCGCCATCAGGCCAATAGCGATGGGCAGGTCATAGTGACTGCCTTCCTTGGGCAGGTCCGCGGGGGCCAGGTTGACGGTGATGCGCCGGGCCGGCAGCGCCAGGCCGATTGCCGACAGTGCGGCCCTGACACGCTCCTTGCTCTCCGCCACCGCCTTGTCCCCAAGGCCGACGATGGAGAAGGCTACGACGCCGGACGCCATGTGGACCTGCACGTCCACCGGCACTGCTTCCATGCCCTTGAAGGCCACTGTGGCCACCCGCGACACCATGTGTCCGCCTCCTGATCATGACTCTGCGTCATCATATAGAAGGCTGGCTTAACGTCAAGAACATTAAGTGAACGAGCTATCGGCAACTTACCCGCGGCGGGCTTCGATTGCGTCCCAGGTGAGCGCCGCGATGTCGGCCCCGCCGAACCGCTTCACTTCGCGGATGCCGGTCGGAGAGGTGACGTTGATTTCGGTCATGTAACCCCCGATGACGTCGATGCCGACAAAGATCAACCCGCGGCGCTTGAGTTCCGGGCCGATGGCCGCGCAGATTTCCCGCTCCCGGTCCGTCAGCTCGGTGGGCTCCGGCTTGCCGCCAACATGCATGTTGGAGCGGGTTTCTCCCATCGCCGGCACCCGGTTGATGGCGCCGGCAGGTTCGCCTTCCACCAGAATGATGCGCTTGTCGCCCTGCTTCACATCAGGCAGGTACTTCTGCGCGATAAAGGGTTCGCGGAACGACTGGGTGAACAGTTCCATCAGCGAGGCAAAGTTCTCGTCGCCATGGGCCAGGCGGAAAACGCCTGCACCGCCATTGCCATAGAGCGGTTTCAGGATGATGTCGCCATGTTCGGCACGGAACTGGGCCAATCGCACCGGGTCACGCGAGATAAGCGTGGGCGGCATGAAATCGGTGTATTGCAGCACATAGAGCTTTTCCGGCGCATTGCGGACCTCTGCCGGGTCATTGACCACCAGCGTCTTCGGGTGCACCGCTTCAAGCAGGTGAGTGTACGTGATGTAGTTCATGTCAAACGGCGGGTCCTGACGCATCAGCACCACGTCGCAACCGGCAAGGTCCTCAACCCGTTCACCAGACGCCTCGAAGTGACGGCCTGCCTCGTCCCTGACGGTGATGTCGCGCCCGGTGGCTGACAGGTTACCGTCGCGCAGGGCAAGCGTGTCCGGGTGATACACGAACAACGCGTGCCCCCTGCGCTGGGCTTCCAGCATCAGGGCGAATGTCGAGTCTCCGCGGATATCGATACGTTCAATGGGGTCCATCTGGACCGCGACCTTGAGGGGCATTTAGGCGCAACTCCGGTTAGCTACTGGTCATCGGCGGCAAAGGCGTTGGGGATGTGCTGCGGCCACTGGTAGGGCGTCACCAGCACGATGTCAAAGCGGCAATCGCAGTCAACTGTCTCAGGATTGGCGGCGAGCCAGTAGTGCGCGGCGGCAACAATTCGCCGGCGCTGCCGGGGCGAGACAGATGCAAGCGCTTCATCCGCAGTTGGCCGGGTCTTGACCTCCACGAAGGCAATCGCGCTGCCTCGCCGGATCACCAGGTCGATTTCGCCGGAGGGCGACTTCCATCTGCGGTCGAGGATGCGATAGCCCTTCAGCCGCAGCATCATGGCGGCCCGGGCCTCGGCAAGGTGACCGCGGCGCTCTGCAATTTGCCTTTCAGGGGCGGGCGGCGGGCGGGTCACCGGTCGCTTTCCTTAAGCTTGACGGCAAGGTCGTACAACAGGGCGCGGGGCTGCCCGGACTCCCGGGCAGCGATAGTGGCTGCCTTGCTGGCCGGGTGGATTTCAAGCAAAGCGCGCAGCATCTGTTCCAGGTCCACGGAAGTTGTCCCGGCAGCGGCCGCGGAAGGCGGGGCAATCAGCAAGGTGATTTCGCCTTTAACCCGCTCACGGTCTGCAATCACATCGAGCACCTGCTGCGCCGATCCACGCAAAACCTCCTGGTGCAGCTTGGTGAGTTCACGCGCTACGGCCACCTGCCTGTACGGCAACACCTTGGCGATATCGCCAAGACTGGCGGCAAGGCGTGGACCGGTCTCGAAGAAGATCAAGGTCGCCCGGACGGCGCCAAGTTCATTTAATGTGGCAATCCGCTGTCCCTGCTTGGCCGGCAGAAAGCCTGCATACAGGAAGCGGTCGGTCGGCAAGCCGGAAAGCGCCAGCGCGGTCACCGGCGCGGTCGGGCCGGGGATGACATCGACGGCAACACCCCGGTCAATGCATTCGCGAACAAGCTTGAAACCCGGATCCGAGACTGCCGGCATGCCGGCATCAGACACCAGCGCCATCGCTTCACCCGCCTCCAGCCTGTCAAGGATTGCCGGGCGTACCTGCGCAGCATTATGGTCGTGGTAAGGCCGCAATCGTGTGGAAATGGAATAACGCTGCAGAAGACGGCTGGTCACGCGGGTGTCTTCACACAGCACCGTGTCAGCTGCCGCGAGGGTGGATAGGGCACGTAATGAAATGTCCGCGAGATTACCCAGCGGCGTGGCCACGACGTGGAGACCGGCTGCAAGACGCCGGGCTTCGAAAAGATGTCCGTTAACGGTATAAACCGGGCGGGTGGCATCGCTAGTCATGGCGATTTACTTTGCGGAGCGTTTGAAACACGTTGCGAATGCAGTTAAAGGAGGCGCTAGGGAACACTCGTGAAGCGGAGCCGGTGCATTCTGCAACACGTAATGACGGGGGCATCATGAACGTCAAAAAAACGCCGCGCAACCTGGTCGCACTGGTGTGCCGGACTCTGGCGATGGTCTGTCTTGCGGTGATGCTGCAAGCCTGTTCGACCGGCGGCGTGAACATGGGCGGCCTGTTCAGCGACGACAAGTCCGACGCAGGCACCCAGGCCCAGCAACAGCAACAACCCGCGCAGCCTCCGGCCAGCAGTGGCCCGGTCAAGGTTGCCCTGCTGCTTCCGCTTTCGGCGCAAGGTCAGACGGCTGTTATCGGCAAGGCTCTGAAGAACGCTGCCGAAGCTGCCCTGCTGGATGCCGGCAGTCAGGGCATCCAGCTGGTTACCAAAGACACATTCGGCAATGCCGACGGCGCCCGGACCGCTGCCAATGCGGCATTGAACGATGGTGCGTCGCTGATTCTCGGCCCGCTGCTGTCTTCGGAAGTCCAGGCCATCGCTCCCATCGCACGCCAGCGCGGTGTTCCCATTATTGCCTTTTCATCGGTGGCAAGCGTAGCCGGCAACGGCGTGTACCTGATGAGCTTCCTGCCCAGCGAAGAAGTTTCGAACCTGATCCGCTACGCCAGCCAGCAAGGCATCCGCAACATTGCGGCGATGGTGCCGCAAAACGCCTATGGCAGCGCCGCCGAGCAGGCCTTGACTGAAGCCGCCGGCCGAAACGGTGTGCAGGTCGTCGCCATAGACCGGTATCCGCGCAATGCGGGTGCTGCCACCACCGTCAGCCAGGCCGTGGCCGGCAAGGTCTCGAACCCAACAAACGCCATCCAGGGCCTTTTCCTGCCTGAAGGAGGCGAGATGCTGGCTGCTGCAGCCAACGGCCTGTCCAATGCGGGGCTTGCGGCTGGCCGCGTCAGGATGCTCGGAACGGGGCTTTGGGATGAACGCTCTACATCGTCAATCGCGCTGATGAACGGGGGCTGGTATGCCGGCGTGTCTCCGGCGCTGGTCGAGCGGTTCGACGCACGCTACCGCCAGACCTACGGCAATTCGCCACCGCGCATCGCAAGCCTTGCCTATGACGCTGTCAGCCTGGCCGTTATCGCCGGGCGAAACGCGCCGGGCGGGCGCATCAGCGCCTCGGCCATCACCAATCCGGAAGGCTTCCGGGGCGTGAACGGACTGTTCCGCTTCCGCCAGTCCGGCCTGATCGAACGTGGATTGTCGATCCTGGAAGTGACACCGACAGGTCCGCGCGAAGTGTCGCCGGCGCCGCAGCGGTTCTAGAGCAACAGCCGATCACATGATTCCATCTGATCGGCTGTTGCTCTAGGGTCAGGACCCTGTCGCTCAGATCCCGGGCAAAGCCTTCAATGCAATCTGCTCGATGACGGCATTGAGGACCTGACGGCCCCTGGCAGTGGCCGCCAACCGTCCGCCATCCTGCCCGCTGCGCATGAGGAACCCGCCCGCCTCGAGGTCTGCAACGGCCTCAAGGTCGAGGCAGCCTCCTGCAAGCTTTTCCACCTGCGCGACGGAAACCCCCTCGTTGGTGCGCATTCCCATCAGCAGGCATTCAACGGCTGCATCACCGGGACCGATAACCTCATCAGCAATGATGCCATTGCCTTGCGAGCGCACCATTGAGGCCCATGTTTCGGGATGCCGCTCGGTGACGATGGCCCGGCGGGCCCCGCTTGCGTCGACAAGGCGGCCATGGGCGCCCGGTCCAACCCCGGCGTACTCGCCATACCGCCAGTAGAGCAGGTTGTGGCGGCATTCATTGCCGGCTGCGGCGTGATTGGAAACTTCGTAAGCCGGAAGACCTGCGGCAGCAGTCATCTCCTGCGTGATCTCGTACAGAACCGCACCCGTGTCTTCATCCGGCACCGTCAGCGACCCTGCGGACTGCAGGTCATGAAAGGCTGTCCCCGGCTCGATGGTCAGCTGGTATAGCGACATATGCCCGTCCTGTTCGGCAAGAGCACGCCGCAACTCCTCACGCCACGCTTGCGCGGTTTGACCAGACCTAGCGTAAATCAGGTCGAACGAGGTGCGCGGGAAGACCTTGCGGGCGAGA
>JAZBOA010000284.1:0-6117 GCA_036350935.1 Anderseniella sp.
AGCGCCGCGCCGGCGATGCCGGTGAAGAAGATGATGCCTGCACCCGCCAGATGGCCTGCCGCAGCAATCAGCGCCAGCGCGAGGGCAAAGAAGAACACCAGCCATTTGGGCGTGGCCGCGCCGAACTTCAAGGCGGTGGACTTGATCCCGATCAGCAGGTCGTCCTCCTTGTCCTGGTGGGCGTAGATGGTGTCATAGGCCAGCGTCCACGAAATGCCGCCGAGATACAGCAGCACCGGCGCCCATTCCAGCTGCCCGCGCACCGCCGCCCAGCCCAGCAAAGCGCCCCAGTTGAAGGCCAGCCCGAGGAACACCTGAGGCCAGTAGGTGAACCGCTTCATCAACGGATAGATGGCGACCAGTGCCAGTGAAACGACGCCCAGCATGATGGCGTACCAGTTGAACTGGATCAGCACCAGGAAGCCGGTCAGCGACAGGGCGATCATGAACACCCTGGCGGCTTTCACCGACACCTGGCCGGACGGGATGGGCCGCGACCGGGTGCGCGCCACCGAGGCGTCGAAGTTGCGGTCGACGATGTCGTTGAAGGTGCAACCTGCTCCGCGCATCACGATGGCGCCGATCAGGAAAAGCAGCAGGTACCAGAGGTTCGGCACGCCCCCGCCGGACGCCACCTGCGCCAGCGCGATGGCCCACCAGCCGGGCAGCAGCAGCAGCCACCAGCCGATCGGCCGTTCAAGCCGGGCCAGCCGCGCGAACGGCCGCCAGCTTGCCGGCAGCAGCCGGTCGGCCCAGTGCTCGCGCACCGCATCGGCAACGCGGCCGTCTGTGTTGGAACTTTCACTCATGATTCAGCTGTGTTTACGTGAAACTCGTCCGCAATGAAAACACGATTTCGAGTTGCGCGGGGCGCACTGCCCGCGATAGCTGTTGCACTATGGCAAAGTCGCAAGGCCGGGTGCCGCGCCTCTACATCGATGACACGCTGGCAGCCGGGGTGGACGTGATCCTGCCGCGCGAGGCCTCGCATTATCTCGTCAACGTGCTGCGGCTGGGCGAGGGCGCCGAGGTGCGGCTGTTCAACGGGCGCGACGGCGAGTGGGCTTGCGAGCTGACCGGCGCTCACCGCAAGGCGGCAGCCGCCGAACCGCGCGAGTTGCTGCGCGCCGCTTCCCCGCCGCCCGACATCGACTACCTGTTCGCGCCGTTGAAGAGCGCCCGGCTCGATTACCTCGCCCAGAAGGCGACCGAGATGGGGGTGCGCCGCATCCGCCCGGTTATCACCCAGCACACAATAGCCGAGCGCGTGAAGCTGGACCGGCTGCGCGCCAACGCCATCGAGGCGGCGGAGCAGTGCAACATGGTCTGGGTGCCCGAGGTGCATGAACCGGTGAAGCTGGCCGGCGCGCTGGCGGGCCTTGAACCGGGCCGGCGGCTCGTTTTCTGCGACGAAGCGGCGGACATCGCCAATCCCGTTGAAGCGCTGAAGACGCTCAAGCCCGGCCCGCTGGCGGTTTTGCTGGGGCCGGAAGGCGGATTTTCCGATGAAGAGCGCGCCATGATCCGCGCCGTACCGGGCTGCATGGCGTTGTCGCTGGGCCCGCGCATCATGCGCGCCGATACGGCGGCGGTGGCGGTGCTGGCGCTGGTGCAATCCACGCTGGGGGATTGGCAATGACCTCAGCAATGTTTGACTTGCCCTTGCGCCTGACAACGCGCTAGGGGTGCTGCCCGATCCACGGATGCAAGAAGGCGTACTGGCCCGATGAGCGTTGCTGTTCCCGATACCGCGGAGACCCGCGCCACCATTGAAGACAAGGGCCAGCTGGTCCGCTATCTCGAGGCCGGGTGCAAGCCGAAGGCTGACTGGCGCATCGGCACCGAGCACGAGAAGTTCGCCTTTCTCACCGATACGCTGGAGCCGGTGCCGTATTTCGGCGACCGGTCCATCAAGGCATTGCTGGAGGGTCTGCGCGACCGCTTCGGCTGGGAGCCGGCCATGGAAGGCGGGCACATCATCGGCCTGTCCGACCCGGCCACCGGCGCCAACGTTTCACTGGAGCCGGGCGGCCAGTTCGAGCTGTCCGGCGCACCGCTGGAAAACGTCTTCCAGACCTGCCAGGAAGTGCACGAACACCTGATGCAGGTGCGCGAGGTTGGCGACGAACTTGGCATTGGCTTCCTGGGCCTGGGCTTCAACCCGATGTGGAAGCTCGACGACATCCCCATCATGCCCAAGGGCCGCTACAAGATCATGCGCGAGTACATGGCCAAAAAGGGCAAGCTCGGCCGCGACATGATGTTCCGCTCGTGCACCGTGCAGGTGAACCAGGACTTCGGTTCCGAGGCTGACATGGTGCAGAAGATGCGGGTGTCGCTGGCGCTGCAGCCGGTCGCCACGGCGCTGTTTGCCTGTTCGCCGTTCACTGAAGGCAAGCCCAACGGCTTCCGCTCGTTCCGCTCGCAGATCTGGACCGATACCGATCCGGACCGCACCGGCATGCTGCCGTTCGTGTTCGACGAGGGCTTCGGTTTCGAGCAGTATGTCGACTACGCTCTCGACGTGCCGATGTATTTCGTCAACCGCGACGGCCAGTACATCGACGCCACGGGGCAGAGCTTCCGCGATTTCATTGACGGCAGGCTGCCGGCGCTGCCGGGCGAGAAGCCAACGATGAAGGACTGGGCCGATCATCTCACCACCATCTTCCCGGAAGTGCGGCTGAAGAAGTTCATTGAGCAACGCGGCGCAGACGCCGGCGCCTGGCGCCGGCTGTGCGCACTGCCGGCTTTCTTCACGGGGTTGTTGTACGAACAAGCCTCGCTGGATGCCGCCTGGGACCTGTGCAAGGACTGGACGGCGCACGAGCGCCAGGCCTTGCGCGATGCGGTGCCGGTTGAAGGTCTCCACGCCACCATTGCCGGGCGCAAGCTGCAGGATGTGGCGATTGACGTGTTGGCTATTGCGCGGGCCGGGCTGGATGCGCGCGGCGTCATGGGCCCGGGCGACAAGACCGAAGCGAAGTTCATCGACGTGCTGGACGAGATCGCCCAGTCGGGCAACTCGGCAGCCGACGAGTTACTAAATCTCTACAACACGCAATGGGACCACAACATCGAACGGGTCTACCGCGACTTCGCCTTCTGATCTGACTTGATGCGACACGCGAATGTCGCAAAGAGTGTGGCCAACCGGCCCGGATACCATGATGCTGGGCGCGCCCTTTCAGTAACCGGAGCTGTCCCATCATGAAGGTCACCGGCCTCAAGACATTCGTCGTCGCCAACCCGCCGCCACGCCGGGGCGGCCGCTACTTCATCTTCCTCAAGCTCGTCACCGACAACGGCATCGAGGGCGTCGGGGAGGTCTACAACGCCACCTTCGCACCGGATGTCATCGTCAAGATGATCGAGGACGTGTTCCAGCGAAACGTCGAGGGCATCGACCCCTTCCACATCGAGAAGTTCTGGCGCCGGACCTATTCGCGCGGCTACTCGATGCGCCCCGACATCACCCTCGTCGGCGTCATGTCCGGCATCGAGATGGCGCTGTGGGACATCTGTGGAAAGGCTGTGGAAAAGCCTGTGTACGAACTGTTGGGAGGCCGTGTACACGACCGGCTGCGCTCCTATACCTACCTCTACGCGCCCGCCGAGGTGGACGCCTATGCCTACACCGACGAGGGCAACAAGGTCTACTACGACCCGGACGCCGCCGCAGAGCGCGCGGTGCACTATGTGAACCAGGGCTTCACGGCGCTGAAGTTCGATCCCGCCGGTCCCTATACGGCGTTCGACCCGCATATGCCGAGCCTCGAGCGGATGGACCTGTCGGAGCAGTTCTGCAAGCGCATCCGCGAAGCGGTTGGCAACAAGGCGGACCTGCTGTTCGGCACCCATGGCCAGTTCACCACCTCCGGCGCCATCCGCATGGCGCGCCGGCTGGAGCCCTATGATCCGCTTTGGTTCGAAGAGCCGTGCCCGCCGGAAATGCCGGAAGAAATGGCCAAGATCGCCCGCTCCACAAAGATCCCCGTCGCCACCGGTGAGCGGCTGTGCACCAAGTACGAGTTTGCCCGCGTGCTGGAAACCGGTGCGGCCTCCATCCTGCAGATGGCGCTGGGCCGGGTGGGCGGCCTGCTGGAAGCCAAGAAGATCGCCGGCATGGCGGAGGCGCACTATGCGCAGATCGCGCCACATCTCTATTGCGGCCCCATCGAAGGCGCGGCCAATGTGCAGATATCAACCTGCACGCCCAACTTCCTGATCCTCGAAAGCATCGAGCAGTGGGGCGGCTTCCATGCCGACATCCTGGTCAAGCCGATGCAGTTCGAGGACGGCTTCGTCATTCCGCCAACCGCCCCGGGCCTTGGCGTGGAGCTGAACGAGGCGGTGGCGCTGGCTCATCCGCTGACGGAGATGGACGATCTGCACATCGCACCGGGCGAAGACCCGGCGGCGTGGAACGATTAGCGCATCAAACCGATAAGCGGGTACCGGTTATCGGAACAATTTGATGCGCAAAAACACAGGGATTACGCGAAATGAAAGTCGGTTTCATCGGTCTTGGCAATGTGGGCGGCAAGCTGGCCGGCAGCCTGGTGCGCAACGGGTTTGACACCGTGGTGCATGACCTCAGCCGCGAGGTGGCGCAGAAGTTCATCGACCGGGGTGCTGCCTGGGCGGACACGCCGAAACAGATGGCCGAAATGTGCGACGTGGTGATCACCTGCCTGCCGTCGCCCAAGGCGTGTTCGGACGTGCTGGAAAGCGAAAACGGCATCATCGCCGGTCTGTCGGCGGGCAAGGTGTGGATGGAAATGTCCACCACCGACGCTGGTGAAGTGAAGCGCATCGCCGAAAAGGTCAAGGCCAGGGGCGCGTTTGCGGTGGAGTGCCCCGTGTCGGGCGGCTGTCACCGCGCCGACACCGGCAACATCTCGATCTTCGTCGGCGGCGACCGCGAGGCGTTCGACAAGGTGCTGCCACTGACCACCACGCTCGGCCGCCGCGTGCTGCACACTGGCCCGCTGGGCACGGCGTCCACGCTCAAGGTGATGACCAACTACCTCGCCACTGCCAACCTGCTGACCTGCTGCGAGGCGCTGACCACCATGGCGGCGGCCGGCATCGACCTTGCCACCACCTATGAGGCAATGAAGATTTCCTCCGGCACCAGCTTCGTCCACGAGACCGAAAGCCAGCTCATTCTCAACGGCTCGCGAGACGTGAACTTCACCATGGACCTGGTGTTGAAGGACATCGGCCTGTTCCAGAAGATCGCCGACCAGCATCACGTTCCGCTGGAAATCTCGCCGCTGATCATCGACATCATGAAGGACGGCCAGAAGCGTTATGGCGAGCGCGCCAACTCCGACGACATCATCCGGCGCCTTGAAGAGGCAACAGGCCTGTCGATCCTTGCCGACGGCTTCCCGGCTGAACTGGTCGACGACGAGCCGGAAGAAAAGGGCTACGAGGTCGTCCCGCCGGGCAGGTGATTATTGCTTGCGAAATTTGATAGCGCCACCTAGATTGCTAGCATGAATAGCAAGCACGGAAAGACGCTTGCTGCCGTGTTCAGGGTTCCGGTTTCCGGAACCATTGAATGGGCTGCAATCGAAAGCTTGCTGATCGCGTCAGGTGCGCGGTTGATTGAAGGGTCCGGTTCGCGGGTGCGGTTCGAAAAGGACGGCCATGTCGAAACCTTTCACCGGCCCCATCCGGCGAAGGAGGCCAAGCGTTATCAGGTGCGCGCTGCCCGCGACTTTCTCGAAAGGATCGGAGTAAAGCCATGAGCAATACCATGAGCTACAATGGGTATACCGCCCGCATCGAGTATGATGACGAGGATGGCATTTTCTTTGGCCGCATTGCGGGCATAAGCGATGGCGTCGGCTTTCACGCCGATACGGTAGAAGATTTGCGGGCGGCGTTTCACGAGGCTGTCGATGATTACATCGAGACTTGCGCGAAGGTGGGCAAGGATCCGCAGAAGGCCTATTCCGGCAAGATGATGTTCCGCGTTGACCCGGAAGTGCACCGCAAGGCGGCGCTCGCAGCAGAACTGGCGGGGAAAAGTCTGAACCAGTGGGCCGAGGAGGCGCTGGAAAAGGCGGCGGGCTAGGTTCTAGATTTAGATGAAGAACATTCAGA
>JAZBOA010000285.1:0-10442 GCA_036350935.1 Anderseniella sp.
CCGCCACTGCCCGATCGTCAACACCATCACTGATCCCGCTGCGGTCGATCAGTTGGTAGCGAAACTCGACATGGCGGCACAGGTCGAGTTTGACAGCCTCGCCTACCGCTTCGACATAGTGCTGCGCGGGCGCAACGAAACCTTCTTCGAGGAAGGCCGCGGCTGATGAGCGTGAAGAAAACCCTCAAGGAAACCCCGTCCCAGACCGCCGGACCCTATGTCCACATCGGCACCCTGCCCGCTGTGGCCGGCATTGACGTGCCGCATCACGCCATCAGCAACAGCACGGGCCTAGAAGGCGGCACGCCAGTCATCATCCGGGGCTTCATCCGCGATGGCGGCGGCGACCTGGTCAAGGACGCCATGGTGGAGATCTGGCAGGCAGGGCCGGATGGCCGCCATGTGGCGGGCCGCACCGGCTGGGCGCGCAGCCAGACCGATTTCGCAACCGGCGAGTTCCGCTTCGAAACGGTCAAGCCGGGGCCCATCCCGGCTGCCGGCGGCGTGGCGGAGCAGGCCCCGCACCTGACGCTTCTGGTGTTCGCCCGCGGCATCAACCTGCACCTGCACACCCGCATCTATTTCAGCGACGAAGACGCCGCGAACGCTGCCGACCCTTTGCTCGGCGCAATCTCGAATGAGGACCGGCGCAAAACCCTGCTGGCTCGTCCGGACCCGGAAGCCAACAATACCTGGCGCTTTGACGTGCAGCTCCAGGGCGATGGTGAAACCGTCTTCCTCGACATCTGACAGCCTGCGGACCGCAAAGTGCCGCATGGTCGCAGTCAAGTTGAATACAGCCACCCGTCAATCGTTTGTGGTTTTGTGATTACATTTTTCCTATCTGTTGATTTAAAATTTTATATAAACCGAATATTTTTGTTTATCGATTGTTTCACCTGTTTGTTTATCAAAAAATAAACCAAATATTCCATCTCCCGAATTGTTGATTAATGTTTGGTTTCGGCAGTACCCGGACGAACCGTGTCCGGGCCGCAACCGAAGCCAAACAAGGGAGAGATCAACATGTCAGTCCGTACGTTGAGCAGAGGAGCCCTCGCCCGGTGCCTCAAGCGGTTTCTGCGCAATTCGTCAGGCAACCTGGGCGCCGTGGTTGCCCTGTCGGTCGCGCCGCTGATGATGGCCGGGGGCGCAGCCGTTGACTACGGCAACTGGGTATCGGTCCAGGCGCGCCTGCAGGCAGCCGTCGATGCAGCCGCGCTGGCTGCGGGACGCGAGGCCAACCTGTCAGACGAGGACCTCCAGACGGTTGCCGTCAACTACTTCAATGCCAACTTCGGCACGCCGCGCAATATCGGCCAGCCCGAGATGACGCTGACCGTGAAGGACAACGCCATCCGCGTGGATGCCCATGTCGAGGTCGACAACTATCTGATGAAGGCGATCGGCATCAACAGCCAGGTCGTTGCCACCTTCGCAGAGGTCAGCAAGGAGGCCACCAACCTCGACGTGGTGCTGGTCTTCGACAACACCGGCTCCATGGCCCAGGAGCAGCGGCTGTCCACGCTCAAGGTCGCCGCCAACGACTTCGTCGAGATCCTGTTCGGCCCCCGCCAAACCGCCTCGACGCTGAAGGTCGGCGTGGTGCCGTTCTCGCAGTTCGTCAATGTCGGCCCGGACAAGGCCGGCGCCAGCTGGGTGGACACGGGAGGCGAGCACAAGTTCTCGCAGGCCAACTTCAAGCAGACGGGCTGGCACAACTGGATGGCCTGGCAGAACGTCACAAAGCTGAGCCGCAAGCACACCTGGGCAGGCTGCGTGGAGGCGCGCGAAGGCGCTCTCGCGGTCTCGGACACCGAGCCGAACCCGGCCGTGCCGGAGACGCTGTTCCCGCCTGCCTTTGCCCCGGACGAACCGGGCAAGGTTGCGGAGAACCAGTCGTGCTATGGCGCCGACGGCACCAAGCAGGACTGCGGCTGGACCACCAAGTACCGCTACTTCAACTCCTACATGACCGATACCGGCGCCGACGGCGACCTGGACGACATGCAGCGAGATACCCGCAAGTACCGCAGGAACCGCGCCGATCCGGCATCGCGTGGGCCCAACCAGGGCTGCAACATCCAGCCAATCCGGGCATTGACCAACGAAAAGGCGCCCGTGCTGGCCACCATCAAGGGAATGAAGGCTGACGGCTATACCCATGTGGCCGAAGGCGTCGGCTGGGGCCTGCGGGTGCTGTCACCCGGAGAGCCGTTCACCGAAGGCCGCCCCTACAGCTCCGAGACCACCAAGGCCATGGTGCTGCTCACCGATGGTGAAAACACCTTCGAGAACCAGCCGAACCACAACCTGTCGACCTACACCGCCTACGGCTACCTGGCGCAGGAACGGCTTGGCACCACCAACTACTGGACCGGCGTCAAGAAGCAGAACGCGCTTCTGAGCGAGGCCTGCGCCAACGTGAAGGCCGAGGACATCGTGGTCTACTCGTTCGCCTACAACGTGCCCAGCGCCACCCAGCGCCAGCTGATCAAGGACTGCGCGTCGGACCCGGAGAAGTACTTCGATCCGCCGACCAATGAAGCGCTGGTGCAGAACTTCCAGCAGATTGCCGACGAACTTCGCCGACTGCACCTCAGCAAGTAACGTCCACGTCTGCTCCCGTACTGGAAGACACGCAAGACTCCGCCGGTCTTGCGTGTTTTCATTTTCACCTGACCTTCCTTGCCACCATATTGACCAAATGCAGCTACAATGATCTTCCGTATCCGGCCATCAGGGAGCATCACTTGACACAACCTCCAGCCTCACATCATTCACCCGCACGGCTGTGCGCCCTGTGGGCCTCACTCTGGCTGTTGCTGTGCACGGGACTGCAGGCCGGCCCCGCCCAGGCCCGGCCCATGGACCTGCTGACGCACGACGGCCGGGTGGACTTTGCCCAACTGTACGAGTTTGCCCGCAAGTCGGCAGACGCCTATGCCCCGGCCGGCGCCATCCGCGACCGTCATCCCGGCGTGTCGTGGGTTGCCACCCCCGGCCACACCAACGTGCTCTACTTCATCGAGACCGACCACGCCCGGCGCACCCATACGCTCGTCGTGCGCGGCACCGTCGACGAAGTGAACTGGAAGCTCGACACCGACACCCATGGCGCCTTCGACGAGAAGGCAGGCGTACTGCTTCACCGGGGTTTCCATACGGTCGCGAGAGTCATTTACGCCGATGCCAGGCAGCGCCTGATCCCCACCTACAGGACCTGGTTCACCGGTCATTCGCTGGGCGGCGCCGTCGCCGCCATTCTCGCCACCTATCTCGACCGCGACGGCTATGCCATTGGCGGCGTCTACACCTTTGGCCAGCCCAAGTTCACCAACCCGGAAGGGGTGCGGCGTTACGCGTATCTGCCGGTGCTGAGGGTGGTCTACCAGAACGACGCTGTCGCCATGCTGCCCGATGCGGTGAAAGGCGCAAAGGCCCGCTTTGCCCACCTCGGGCCTGAGATCGTGCTGCTGCAAGGCCCGAATTACTGCTACCTCGACCAGGAGAGCGCAGCGCGCAAGTCGATCGGCGCCTTCAGCCAGGGCATCACCTTCACCAGCCTGCCGGACCACAAGATGAAGTGGTACCTGCAAGGGCTGCGCGACAAGCTCGATGGCGCAAACATGGTGCCTTACGACAAGCGCCAGCGCTATGTGCAACGCCACAAGCTCGGCACTGGCGTCGACACCGGCAGGGTTCAGAGACAGACCAACTTCAACCGCCGCGCGACCTATTAGGTCGGCGCCGTAACCAAAACGTCATCGTTCCGTTGTGCAGCGGTAACCGACTCACCCTAGGCCTCGTCGCATCAGCAGATGCGGTGAGGTTCAAATGCACGAAACAGTTCTGGACGCTGCTCAGCCGGCAAAGCTGGCAAGCCCCCTCAGGCGCGCCGCGATCCGCAATTCCACAGCGAGCCGTGAAGGACTTCTGGAACGGCTGTTCGCGTTGGCGTTCGACGGCCTGGTCTATCCCCAGATCTGGGAAGACCCGGCGGTTGACATGGCGGCCATGGAGATCGAGCCGCACCATCACATCGTGGCCATCGCCTCCGGCGGCTGCAACATCATGTCTTATCTCACCGCCAGCCCCGCAAGGATCACCGCTGTCGACCTGAACATGGCGCACCTGGCGCTGCTGGAACTGAAGCTGAAAGCCGCAAGGCACTTGCCGTCACATGCGGACTTCTCCCGCTTCTTCGCGGACGCAGCCAGCCCGCTCAACCCGCAACTCTTCGACCTGTTCATCGAACCCCATCTCGGCGGCGAGGCACGCCGCTACTGGTGCCATGATCGCCGCATGCGCGGCCGCCGCATCGACCTGTTTGCCAGGGGGTTCTACCGACACGGGCTGCTTGGCCGGTTCATCTCGCTGGCCCACGCCACCGCGCGGCTGTATGGCGTCAATCCGGCCGGCATCATGCAGTCTCGGTCGCTCGACGAACAGCGCTGGTTCTTCGCTGAAAAACTCGCGCCTTTGTTCGACAGGAAGTTCGTCCGCTGGCTCACCTCGTCGCCGGTATCGCTGTACGGACTTGGCATCCCGCCGGCCCAGTATGCCGAACTCTCCGGCGGGCGGCACATGGCCGATGTCCTGTGCGAGCGCCTCGGCGAACTCGCCTGTGGCCACCCGCTTTCGGGCAACTACTTTGCCCGCCAGGCATTCGGGCGCGGTTACGGCCCCTGTGCAGACGGCATCAGCTTGCCGCCGTACCTTGAGGCCGGCAACTGGACCACGCTGAAGGCAAACGTTGACCGGGTACGCACCGCCAACAACCCGGTCACCGACGTTCTGGCAGCGCATCCGGAGCAGAGCGTCGACCGCGTCGTGCTGCTCGACGCCCAGGACTGGATGGACGAGGCCGCAGTAAGCGACCTGTGGCGGGCCATCACCCGTGCCGCCCGGCCCGGCGCCCGGGTGATCTTCCGCACCGCGGCGCCACACTCTCCTCTCGATGACAAGCTGGACGCCGGCATTCTCGATCGCTGGGTCTATGACGCCGAAACCTCGCAAAAGCTGGGCGCCCATGACCGCTCGGCCATCTATGGCGGGTTCCACATCTACAGGCTGCGCGGATGATGCGGACAGGCACTGACAATATGGCAGCCCACGGCCACGCCGCGATGATGAACCGCGTCTACCGGCGCCAGCGGCATTTCTACGACCTCACCCGCAAGTACTACCTGTTTGGCCGCGACACCATGCTCGAGGCCATGGCAATCCCCGAGGGCGGCCGCGTGCTCGAGGTGGGCTGCGGCACCGGCCGCAACCTTGCCGCCGCCGCAAGGCGCACGCCTCACGCGCTGTTCTACGGCTTCGACATCTCCACACAGATGCTCGAGTCCGCGAAGAGGAACATCCACCGCGGCAATGCAGCCAGCCGGATATTCCTCGCCCAGGGCGATGCGGAAAGCTTCGACGCCTGCGCCCACTTCCGCGTCGGCGGGTTCGACCGGATATTCCTGTCCTACACGGTATCGATGATACCCGGCTGGCAGCAGGCGGTCCGCCACGCCCTCACCCAGCTCAAGCCGGGGGGCAGCCTTCACATCGTCGATTTCGGCGCCATGGACGGCTGGCCGGGTTTCGCCCGCAGCGCCATGCAGCACTGGCTGGCCCGGTTCCACGTCACCCCCCGGGAGGGCCTCCACCAGCACCTGGCCGAGCTCGCGCACGAGACGGGTCTCAGCCTCCACACCACCCGGCTCGGCGGCGGCTACGCCGTGATTGCCTCACTGGCGCCGGGCCGCCAGCCCATCCCCCAACCAGCCAGGCGCAGCGCCATCGACTGGTTTGCACAGGCCACCCACCCATGAACATCCGCGCCAGCATCAAGGGCCCTGCCCGCTACCGCGCCATCTGGATTTCCGATTTCCACCTCGGCACCCGGCGGGCGCAGGCGGACATGCTGCTCGACTTCCTGCGGACGACCGAGTCCGAAACCCTCTACCTCGTCGGCGACATCGTCGACAACTGGTCACTGAAGAAGAACTGGTACTGGCACCAGACCCACAACGACGTCATCCAGAAGCTGCTGCGCAAGGCCCGCAAGGGCACCCGGGTGATCTACATTCCCGGTAATCACGACGAGAACTTCCGCGACTTCGCCGGCACCCAGTTCGGCCGCGCCGCCGTCCGCCTCACCGACATCCACGTCGGCGCCACCGGCAAGCGCTATCTGGTCATGCACGGCGACGAGTTCGACGGCGTGGTGAAGTACGCAAGGTGGCTCGCCTATCTCGGCGACAATGCCTATGAGCTGGCGATGAACATGAACGGCATGGTGAACCGCCTGCGCCGCCTGACCGGCCGGCCCTACTGGTCGCTGTCGGCCTATCTGAAGAACCGTGTGAAGAAGGCGGTGGAGTTCCTGTCCGACTTCGAGAAGGCAGTTGTCCGCGAGGCCCGCCGGCGCGGCGCGGACGGCGTCATCTGCGGCCATGTGCATACGCCGGGCATGCGCAACATCGATGGCATCGAGTATCTGAATGACGGCGACTGGGTGGAAAGTTGCTCGGCGCTGGTCGAGCATTTCGACGGTTCGTTCGAACTGATCAACTGGCGCGATCTTGCCGCCATCCCCCGGCGAAAGGAGATGGCCGTTGCATATCCTTCTGGTGACGGACGCCTGGTATCCGCAGGTTAACGGCGTTGTCCGCACGCTGGACACCATAACGCGGCACCTGCGCGCCCGGGGCCATACGGTCACGCTGCTGACCCCCGAAGGCCGGCGCACCGTTCCGCTGCCCACCTACCCCGAGATTCGCCTGGCGCTGGCGTCGCCGCGCACTGTCGCCCGGCTCATCGGGACAACCAGGCCGGATTGCATCCACATTGCAACCGAAGGCCCGCTCGGCTGGCTTGCCCGCCGTCACTGCCTGAACGCCGGTCTTGCCTTCACCACCAGTTTCCATTCGCGCTTCCCCGAAATGATCGCAAGCCGGCTGCCGTTGCCCGGCGTGGAGCGGCTGGCGCAGGCAATCCTCAAGCGCTTCCATGCCCCCGCACAGGCTACGCTGGTGCCGACGCCTTCAGTGGCGCGGCGTCTCGAGGCCGAGGGTTTCGGCCATGTCGAGGGCTGGGGGCGGGGCGTGGATACGGCGCAGTTCCGCCCGCTCGAAAGCGATGCATTCGCCGGCCTGGCGCGCCCGGTCATGCTGAACGCCGGCCGTGTCGCAATCGAGAAGAACCTCGAGGCTTTCCTGTCGCTGGACTTGCCCGGCACCAGGGTCATCGTGGGCGACGGGCCACAACTGGCAGAGCTGCGCAGACGCTATCCTGACGTTGTCTTTACCGGCTATCTGAATGGAGATGACCTTGCCCGCACCCTGTCGGCGGCAGACGTGTTCGTGTTTCCGAGCCACACCGACACATTTGGCCTGGTCATGCTCGAGGCGCTGGCCTGCGGCGTGCCGGTCGCGGCCTTTCCGGTGGAAGGCCCGGTCGACGTCATTACCTCACCCCGTGTTGGCTGCCTCGACACCGATCTGGCCAGGGCCATCCGCACCGCGCTCGGCTGCAGCCGCAAGGACTGCGTGGCGTTTGCCCGCCGTCATTCGTGGCCGCGCATCGCGCAGGTCTTTCTCGACGCGCTGACGCCGGTACGGCCGGCATCGCATCGGCGGACTGGCAAGAGTGGGTTGAAAGATCTGGTAGCGGAGGAGGGACTCGAACCCCCGACACGCGGATTATGATTCCGCTGCTCTAACCTGCTGAGCTACTCCGCCCCGGAAGGCTGGCGGCCACTGTGTCAAACGCGAGCCGCTGTCATGCGCGAGCGATATAGGCGGCGGTGGCTGTCAAAGTCAAGCGCCGCGCTTTGCCAGCTCCTGCAAAACCGCAACGCCGCCACGGCGCGCGCGCAAGGCTCACTCCTTCTCGTCCGGTTCCGGCCGGAACGACCGCCAGATGCAGATCATCAGGAAGTAGGCTGACGCCGCCACCCACAGCCAGAACACGATGGGCGAGGCCTCCAGCGCCTTGTGATCTTCCGACACGATCAGCAGCCGGAAGGTGGTCGCGCCCCACAGCACCGTCATCGGAATGGTGAACGAGCGCCAGTCGCGCACCCTGAGCGGATGCACGTATTTCCACGGCACGAAGGTCAGCACCCCGCACGCGACGATCACCGCGAGGTTCACCCACGGGTCCGACTGCATGATGTGGAAGTACAGCACCACCAGGTTCCACAGCGCCGGAAAGCCCGCGAAATAGTAGTCGTGGGTCTTCATGCCGGCATTGGAGAACGTGTACAGCGACACCGCCAGGATGCCGGCAGCCGTCGCCGTCTCGAAGCCCGGCGGCACCAGGTCGAACCAGTACACCATCATCGCCGGCACCACGACGTAGGTGAAATAGTCGATGACGTTGTCGAGCGTGGCGCCGTCCACCTGCGGCGTCATCTCGCGCACCCTGACGCGGCGCGCCAGCGTGCCGTCGATGCCGTCCACGAAAAGCGCCAGGCCCAGCCACAGGAACGCGGCGATCCGGTCACCCTCCAGGATGGCCACCAGCGCCAGGAAACCGAGCACGATGCCCGACGCCGTGAACGCATGAACGGCCCAGGCGGCGGCCACCTGTTCCTTCTTCGGCGTCGGCTTGTCGTGACTGGCGTCTGTCATGGTGGTTTCCGGCATGTCACAGTTTCAGGCAAATGTCATCAACGCAACCGGCTGTCCGTACAAGTGGCGTGCGCTACGCAGACGCTGCCGTGTGCCCGGTTTCCAGGCCCGGCGCAGCCTCCAGCACTTTCCGGCGGCAATCATCCGACTGCAATCCGGCAACAATATAGCCGCCGCCAAGCAGCCGCGCGCCACTGCCCGGCCCGTCGTAGAACACGCACGCCTGCCCCGGCGACACGCCGGACTCGGGCTCTGACAGCAGCGCGTTCAGCCGCCCCTCCGGATCCCGCGCCAGCCGGGCCGCCACCGGGGGCCGCGTCGAGCGGATCTTCACCAGCACGTCCATCCCGTCCGGATCGCCCTCGCCCAGCCAGTTCACGTCGCGCAGGGCGATGACGTCGCGGGCAAGCGCCGCCCGCGGGCCGACGTAGACGGTCGCCGTGGCCGCATCCAGCCGCGTCACGTACAGCGGTTCGGCGGCCGCGATGCCGATGCCGCGGCGCTGGCCGATCGTATAGTGGACGATGCCCCTGTGCCGGCCCAGCACCCGCCCGTCCTCGTGCACGATGTCGCCGGGCTGGCCCGCTTCCGGCCTCAGCCGCTCGATCACCGGCACATAGTTGCCGTCCGGCACGAAGCAGATGTCCTGGCTGTCCGGCTTGTCCGCGATGGCCAGCCCCATCGCCCGGGCGAACTGGCGCGTCTCGTCCTTGCTGAACGAGGCCAGCGGAAAGCGCAGGTAGTCGGCCTGCGCCTGTGTCGTCTGGAACAGGAAATAGCTCTGGTCGCGGGCCATGTCGGCGGGCGTGCGCAGGTCCCGGTGGCCCGAACCGTCGCCCCGGTCCACGCTGGCGATGTAGTGCCCCGTCGCCAGGCACGCCGCGCCCAGCGCCCTGGCGCGCGCAAGCAGGTCGGCGAACTTGACGGTCTGGTTGCAGGCCACGCACGGTATCGGCGTCTCGCCGCGCACATAGGCATCGGCGAATTCCTCGATCACCGCGTCCCGGAACCGGCTCTCGAAGTCCAGCACATAGTGCGCGATGCCGAGCTGCGCGGCCGCCTTGCGGGCGTCGTGGATGTCCTGGCCCGCACAGCACGCGCCCTTGCGCGCCACCGCCTCGCCGTGATCGTAAAGCTGCAGGGTGATGCCGGCCACGGTATAGCCCGCCGCCTTCAGCAGGCCGGCCACCACCGTCGAGTCCACGCCCCCCGACATCGCCGCGACCACCAGCGTGCGCCCGCCGTCCGGGTCCAGCCCGGCCGCCGCCCGCACCCGCCCGATTATGTCCTGGCTCAGCTTCATCGGTCCTAGATAGGGTTTCGCCCCACCCGTGCGCAACCGCTTATTGCACCGCGCAAACCGCCCGGACGGCCCTTGTGTGCCGTTTTGAAGCAATCCGCACCCTGACGTTTGCCATTTGTTTGTACACGCTTAGACGTCTTTTAACACCGCGCCGGTATTGTGATCGTCAGTAAGTACCAGCGTATCAGGTGAGTTCAGTGAATAATTCCGGTCAGTTGCGTTCGCGTATCAACTATGTCATCGGGCCCGATGGCAGCCCTCTAACGATTGCCGACCTGCCGCCGCCGGGCACCCACCGCTGGGTGATCCGCCGCAAGGCAGAGGTTGTCGCCGCGGTTCGCGGCGGCCTGCTGTCGCTTGAGGATGCCTGCGGCCGCTACAGCCTGACGGTTGAGGAATATCTCAGCTGGCAGCGCTCGATCGACCGCCACGGCCTTCCGGGCCTGCGCACCACCCGCATCCAGGACTACCGCGTCAGCTGACGCAACCCCCTGCCCGGAACCGGGCACGGA
>JAZBOA010000286.1:0-5857 GCA_036350935.1 Anderseniella sp.
CCCAGCGACTACTGCAACCTGCGCGTGCTGGCTGATACGCCCACCCTGAAGCATGTCGTGGTGTGCACCCTGTGCTCGTGCTACCCCCGCCCGATCCTGGGGCAGTCGCCCGAGTGGTATCGCACCCCGAACTACCGCCGCCGCCTGGTGCGCTGGCCGCGCCAGGTGCTTACCGAGTTCGGCCTGCAGTTGCCGCCGGAAGTACAGGTCCGCGTTGCCGACTCCAACCAGAAGACCCGCTACATCGTCATGCCGGTCCGTCCTGATGGCACGGATGGTTGGACCGAGGATCAACTGGCCGAGATCGTGACGCGCGATTGTCTGATCGGCGTTGCGGTGCCGAAACCCGGCATTACCGCAAATTCGAAGCGACCCGTGATCAAGGCGATTCGGCCGGTTCATCACGACCATTGAGTTCGAGGCTGTCAGTTGGCAAGGAGTGAGTCATGGACAAAGTTGAAAAAAGCAATCTCGGTGCGGTTGGCGGATGGCAGGGCACCGATCTGACCCCGATCGGTGTACTCGAGGAGGTTCGTGGTCGCGGACGGGTTTGGGAGGATCTGGCCGCGCAGTATGGCGTCACGAATCCCGATCCTCCCTGGAAGATCGACCTCGAAGCGACCTGCGACATGCTTGCGGCCGATTCCTGCGTCAAGCCGTACGATCAGGTCGAGCCGGGTTCATGCGCGCTGCCTTCGCTCGAGCGCCGTGCCGAAGAGGACGATTTGTCCGAAACGCTTTACGAAGATGTGCCATTCCCCGAGCGACAGCTCCTCGCACTGGCGCATTCGCTGATCAAGCGTGGTCTTGTGGACGAAGGCGAACTCGCTCGCCGAATGGAAGAAGTTGGAAAGCGCCTCAACAGCGTTTGATGGTGATGCCCGGCGCATCGTCGGGCTGACTTTCCAGATTCGCGACGTGGAAGTGGAGCGTGCGTACCGCCGGCATTCATATCTGAGTGACGTGTATTCGTATCCAACCCGAGTCATGCCGCAAGCCCTTTTCGGGCCATGCACGACGGCAAAAGACAGATAGAGGAATTGGTAGATGGCAATACGAGGAACAGAAATCAAGATACAGGGCCTGACGCACCGCTATACGCCGCGAAGCCCGGTCACCTTCAATCGGGTCGACCTGGTGTCGCCTCCGGGTGAGGCGCTGGCAATCATCGGTCGTTCCGGGTGTGGCAAATCAACACTTCTTCATATCCTGGCCGGCATCCTCAAGCCTACCGAAGGCAGGGTGCTTCTTGATGGCACGGCAATTACCGCTCCGTCTCCCCGGTGGGTCATGATGTTTCAGGCTCCGCACCTCTTTCCCTGGATGACGGTTTCCCAAAATGTCGGAGTCGGCTTGAGCTTCGGTCGCTGGTCCAAGCAGGAAACCGAGGAGCGCGTCAAAGAGGCGATCAAGCTCGTCGAGCTCGAGGCCTGGGCTGACAACAACGTGCAGGATCTCTCGGGTGGCCAGCAGCAGCGCGTGGCGCTGGCCCGCTCTCTGGTCATGGAGCCCGAACTGCTGCTGCTGGACGAGCCCTTTTCCGCGCTCGATGCCTTCACCCGTTCATCGCTGCAGAAGGACGTGCGCTCGATCGCCAAGCGCAAGGGTTTCAACATTGTCTTTGTGACCCACGACATCGACGAGGCCGTCATCATGGGCGACCGCGCCGTGATCATGGCGGGCTCGCCCGGCAACATCGTCCACGAACTGGACATCGACTTGCCCGACCCGCGTGAGCGCACCGACGCCGCTGTCCAAGCGTTGCGCACACGCCTGATGACCATGTTCCAGGAAGCGGCCAACTACAAGAAACCGGAATCCGCAACCTTGGCTTGAAGTGAATGAACAGCACCAAATAATTTGCTCTTCGTCGCAGGCGCTGCAGGGCAAACACCGGTCGGGATAACCGACTCCCTCACTTAGGAGACTGAAATGAAGAAATATCTATACGACGAGCAAGACCAACAGCGTCCGCTGGTGCACGTAGATGGATGTTCATGCGGATCGTGCGGCAAATCGAAATTGATCGATCCGCGCATGCAGACGATGCCGGAAAACCCGGACATTGCCGACGGCATGCAGGATCCGAATCTGGCGATTGATTACGACCCGCTGTTCGGCTCTGTTCTCGGCACTAGTGTCAGCCGCCGCAGCATGCTCAAGGGGCTCGCAGCGCTGGGCGGGATGGCCGGCCTCGGCGGCATGATGTCTTCATCAGCCTTCGCGCAGGGCAAGAAATTCTCCAAGCCTTTCGATCCGGTGCTGAAGATTGGTTATATCCCGATTACCGATGCGGCAACGCTGCTGGTCGCGCATGAAATGGGGTTCTTCAAGAAAGAGGGCATCAAGTCGGAACCACCGACGCTGATTCGCGGCTGGTCGCCGCTGGTCGAAGCCTTCTCGGCCCAGCGCTTCAACCTCACGCACATGCTGATCCCGGTGCCGATCTACATGCGCTACAACAACAAGTTCCCGGTGAAAATCACGGCATGGAACCACACCAACGGTTCCGGCATCATCGTGAGCAAAAAAGCCGGTATCAAGACCCTGAAGGATTTCGGCGGCAAACAGTTCGCCGTGCCGTACTGGTACTCGATTCACAACATCATCGGGCAGAAGCTGCTTCGCGATGCGGGCATCACGCCGGTGATCCGCCCGCAGAATGCGAAGCTGGCACCCAATGAATGCAACTTCCTGGTGCTGAACCCGCCCGATATGCCGCCTGCGCTGGCGGCAGGCCAGATCGATGCGTATGTCGTTGCCGAGCCCTTCAACGCGCTGGGCGAACTTCGCGCCGGGGGCGAAATGTTCCGCTTCACCGGTGATGTTTGGAAAGGCCATCCCTGCTGCGTGGTCGTCATGCATGAAGACGATGCGATGGATCCGGCGCGTGCCAAGTGGGCGCAAGGCGTGCATAACGCGATTGTTGCGGCCCAGCTCCACCTGACCAACAACCGCCAGGCCATGGCCGAGATGCTGTCCAAGGATGGCAAGAAATATCTGCCGTTCCCGAAAGAAGTGGTCGAGCGCGCGATGATGTTTTATTCGGTGCCTGACTACTCCAATCCGCCGGCAATTCAGCATCCGGAATGGGAGCAGTCACGGATCAACTTCCAGGGCTGGCCGTTCCCGAGCGCCACCCGTCAGGTTGTCTCCGAGATGAAGCAGACCCTGGTCGGCGGCGATCTCGACTTCCTCAAGGAGCTGACACCCGAGTTCGTCGAGAAGGATCTCGTCAATTACACCTACATCAAGAAGGCACTGAACAAGAATCCGGCGTGGAAACTTGACAAGAGCGTTCCTCAACAGGGGGATCCGTTTACGCGCGACGAGGTAATCGCGCTATGAGCGGTGCAATAACGCCCGCCGCAGGTGGCGGGTTTTACCGTCTCGCAGAGCGTTTTGGATGGGCGGTGGCCGGTATCGGCCTGGTTGCCGGGCTGTGGTTGCTCGCAGGCCTCTGGCTTGCGAGCAATCCGACAACCAGGACCTTTACCTCGTTCGGTCTGATCCCCACGCTGCAGGCGTTTCCGGAGATGTGGGCGGCGGGCAAGATTCAGGCAGCGTCTGCCGCCAGCGGATATCGCCTCGGCATGGGGCTATTGATCGCCATCGCAATCGGCGCGCCCATCGGCGTACTGATGGGGCGTATCAAGTGGTTCAACAACTACACCAATTCGCCTTTCCAGTTCATTCGGATGATCAGTCCGCTTGCCTGGATGCCGCTTGCAGTGCTGGTATTTTCGACGTGGAACGGGTCGATCATTTTCCTGATCGCGATTGCCTCGGTCTGGCCGGTGATGTTTGCAACCGCAGCCGGTTTGGCCAAGGTAGATCCTGCATGGTTCAAGGTGGCTCGCAACCTCGGCGCCAGACCGTGGCACATGCTGACCAAGGTGATCATGCCGGCCATCATGTTCGATGTGCTGTCCGGAATCCGGCTCGCACTCGGAGTAGCGTGGATTGTGCTCGTGCCCGCGGAATACCTGGGCGTGACGTCGGGCCTGGGCTATGCCATCGAAGATGCACGCGAGACGCTGTCGTACAACCACCTGACGGCGCTGGTGGTCACGATCGGCGTCATCGGTTATTTCCTCGACGGCATTCTGGTCGCGTTGATCAAGCGTGCCAGTTGGCATCGTGGCGGCGTCAGCTGAGTCTGTGAGCACATGCGCAAAGCTGATGCGATGTTGAGCAGATGCATGCGCTGCGGCCTGGCGACAGGCAATCGCACGCTTCCTGCGATGTTTCACTCAGGCAGCCGCCCGACGCGGATCGTACATATAGAAATGAATGAACGCCCAGACGGGGGTTCGCCATGCCCGGTAACCGGGGAGGGTAGCTAGATGAATGGCAAAGCTTTGACTGCCGATAACGGTGTGATCAGTGCCGGAATCAGTGGCAACTGTTTCACCCGAAACCTGAAGAATTTGTCGGACAAGAGCCTGCATTTCTTCGTCGGCCTTACCGTGCTGCTCGGCTTGTGGTGGCTGGCGATCTACCTCGTCACCCTCGATCCGGCCAAATCGACATTTGCTGAGTTTTCGCCCTTGTCTGCCTTTCAGGCACTTCCAGGTCTTTGGCTTGACGACACCATTCCGGATGCGCTTCAGACGACCGGCTATCGCCTGGGGACGGGCTTGTTTCTCGCGATCCTCATCGGGGTGCCGATCGGCATCCTGATGGGACAAGTCAGATGGTTCCAGCGGCTTACCAACGTGCCGTTCCAGTTCATGCGGATGATCAGCCCGCTCTCCTGGGAGCCGATTGCTGTCGTCGTGTTTGCCGGATGGGATGAGGCCATCGTCTTCCTGATCGCAATAGCCGCGGTCTGGCCGATTGCCTTTGCGACCGCCGCGGGCCTCGCCAAGGTCGATCCGGCCTGGTTCAAGGTTGCGCGCAATCTCGGAGCAAGGCCCTGGCATATGGTGTCGAGAATCATTCTGCCGGCGATCATGTTCGATGTGATCACCGGCATCAGGCTTGCGCTGGGCGTGGCGTGGATTGTGGTGATTCCGGCTGAGTTCCTTGGCGTGACGTCAGGCTTCGGCTACGCCATCCAGGATGCACGCGAGAGCCTGGAGTATGCCAACCTGATGGCGATGGTCCTGATGATTGGTGTTGTCGGCTTTGTGCTCGATACCCTCTGCGTGATGCTCATCAAGCGCTTCAGCTGGCACCGGGGTTGATGAACAAGGGGGCTCCCGGCTTTGACAACCGCGTGCACCTTGCCTGGATTCTTGATTGATGTTTTTGCGATCGTGCCATGACGGATGGCACTGCCGCAGAGCCGATCGCAACGAATGAACTGACTAAACAAGGTAGAACCGGCATGGCGAAAATAAGCATAGTGTGTCTTACGGGTACACGTGAAAAGCTTCAGATGGCTTCGATGATGGCATCGGTGGCGGCAGCGACGGGAGACGAGGTATCGGTATTCCTGTCGATGAATGCCATACCTTATTTTGTGAAGGGCCATACCGGCGAGGCACCCGTCGAAGGCGAAATTGGAACGCTCATGGCGCAAAAGGGCGTGCCTCCTTTCAAGCAACTTTTCCAGCAAGCAGTCGAGCTCGGCGACGCCAAGCTGCTGCCTTGCTCAATGGTGCTGGATATCCTGAAACTCGGGAAGGAAGACCTCGATCCCGAGCTTGGGCCTCCCACCGGATTGACGCGTTTTTTGAGCGATGCCGAGGGCGGACAGGTCCTGACGTTCTGACGGCAGCGCATTGAACCTATTCTGAGTTGGAGAAACAGTGATGAGTGACAGCAAAGTTGTAGACGCACGCGACACCTTCTGCCCCGGGCCGCTTATGGAATTGATTACGCACATGAAGCAGTGCAGTGTTGGCGACAC